>DTSY01000078.1 GCA_012965075.1 Gammaproteobacteria bacterium
GCTAAGAAAATATTAAAAGACTGGAAGAGAGAATTAAACCTATTTAAAAAGGTTATGCCTACTGATTATAAAAGAGTTCTTCAAGAAGAACTTAGAAAAGAAAGGAAGGCTGGATAGATGGGTAAAACAACTGGTTTTAAAGAGTTTAAAAGGGTTGTCGAGCCTTACAGGCCCGCCAAGGAAAGGGTCTTGGATTTCAAGGAAATCTACACAGAACATGATGAGAACGGTCTGAGTACACAAGCATCGAGATGCATGGATTGTGGAGTGCCCTTCTGTCAGTCAAATGAAGGTTGTCCTGTCTATAATTTAATACCTGAGTGGAATGATCTCGTTTATCAGAATAGATGGGAGGAAGCATTTGAGAGATTAATCGAAACCAATAATTTTCCTGAAATTACTGGGAGAGTCTGTCCGGCAGTATGTGAAGGGGCTTGTGTCTTAGGAATCACAGAAACACCGGTTGCTATAAAAAATCTTGAAGCCGCTATTTCAGACAAAGGTCTTGAAAATGGTTGGTTTAAAGCAGCACCTCCAACAAACCGAACTGGCAAAAAAATAGCCATTGTTGGTTCAGGACCCGCAGGTTTATCGGCAGCTCAAGAATTGAATTTTGCCGGCCATACAGTGACTGTGTATGAAAGGGATGACAGATTAGGTGGCTTAATGATGTACGGGATTCCCAATATGAAGCTGGAGAAATCAATATTGGATTTCAGAGTGGAAATCATGGAACAAGAAGGCATTAGTTTTTTTACCCGTACAGACATTGGAAGTGATAACAAGAATTCAATCGGTATTGAAGAGCTTTCTGAAAGTAACGATGTTATTTTACTGGCAACAGGTGCAACTCAGCCTCGAGACTTACCCATACCTAACAGAGAAGCAGAGGGAATCCACTTTGCCATGGACTTTTTAAGAGCCAATACCAAAAGCCTTCTGGATAGTAACCATAAAGATCAGAATTATATAAATGCTAAAGATAAAGATGTAATAGTTATAGGTGGTGGAGATACCGGTACTGATTGCATAGGGACAGCCCTTAGACATGGATGTAAATCTTTAACTAATTTCGAGATCCTTCCTCAACCCCCTGTTGAAAGAGCAGAAGATAATCCCTGGCCAATATTTCCCAAAACTTACACAGTGGATTATGGCCATGAAGAATCCAATGAACTATTTGGAAGTGATCCAAGAGTATTCTCAATATCTGGTAAGAAATTTTTAAAAGATGACCGGGGTAATCTGACTGGCATAGTTACC
This sequence comes from Gammaproteobacteria bacterium, assembly GCA_012965075.1. Taxonomy (GTDB): domain Bacteria; phylum Pseudomonadota; class Gammaproteobacteria; order Magnimaribacterales; family Magnimaribacteraceae; genus AEGEAN-183. Next base: position 1,264 of record DTSY01000078.1, read on the forward strand.
GTTGAAGTGGACAATAATTTTAAAGAGATTTCGGAGACTGAGAAAGAGTGGAAAGCTGACCTCATCTTTCTAGCCATGGGATTTTTAGGTCCTGAAGACTATGTAGTAAAGAATTTACAAGTAGATCTTGATGAAAGAAGTAACTACAAAGCTGAGCACAACATTCATGTGACCAGCAATCCCAAAGTCTTTGCTGCGGGGGATTGCCGAAGAGGACAATCTTTGGTGGTTTGGGCAATTAATGAAGGTCGAGCGGCAGCACGAGAAATTAATAATTTTCTCAGTTAACCCTTTACTACTCTCATTAAACCTTCCTGTACCGCTGAAGCTATAAGCACTCCCTCCCTGGTATAAACACTACCTCGGTTAAAGCCTCTGGCATTACTCGCGTTCGGACTATCAGTGGAATAAAGCATCCATTTATCTGCTCTAAAAGGCCTGTGAAACCACATACCATGATCTAAGCTAGCACTTTGCACATTGCCTTTGGCAAAACTCAGTCTGTGAGGATTTAAAGAAGTGCTTAATAACCCCATATCTGAAGCGTAGGCCAGAATGGCTTGATGACAAATATCGTTATCAGGGAGCTTAGCTACTGCTTTCATCCAAACCTGCTTATAAGGTGGCTTCTTTTGAGGTTCATCGAACATACCTTCACCAGGCAAGTTTCTTATCTCTATGGGTCGTTCTCTGGTAAAAAATTCTCTAAACCTCTCTGGCACCTTATCTATCATTTGTTTTCTTATCTCAAGATCACTTATGCATTCTTCAGGCCCTGGTATATCTGGCATATCAATTTGATGAGTCGGACCAGTTTCTTTTTTATGAAACGAAGAAGACATATTAAATATGGCTTCGCCTTTTTGTATGGCTATTACCCTTCGAGTTGTAAAACTCCCACCATCTCTTATCCTATCTACGTCGTAGATAATCGGTTGTTTCATATCACCCGGTCTTAAAAAATAAGCATGTAAGGAATGAACACTACGCTTTTTGTCCACCGTCTTTGCTGCAGCAGTCAACGCCTGCCCTAAAACTTGACCTCCAAAAACTCTTGGTCCACCTATGTTTTCACTTTGTCCTCTAAACAGATTGTCTTCCAATTGTTCCAAATCGAGAAGTTTTATAAGTTTATCTAGCGCTTTTCTTTTCATATTTACTTAAATTTTCTTTCTTCCCACCAAGGATAAAATTCGGGCATGTCTTTCGAAACTTTACTTGGAAACTTGGGCGAACGTTTTTCAAGAAAAGATTCAACTCCTTCCTTAGCATCTGCGCCCTGACCCAATTCATAAATAGCTCTTGAATCTACTTTATGAGCTTCCATTGGATGATCGGCGCCTAATAATTTCCACAGCATTTGCCTGGTCATGGCAACGGATACAGGACTGGTATTCTCAACTATTTCTTGGGCAATTTTATTCGCTTCTTCCAAGAGTTCATTCGCAGGGTGTATAGATTTGATTAAACCTCCTTCTTTTGCTTCTTCTGGAGAAAAAACCCGTCCAGAGAAGGTCCATTCTAACGCTTTATTAATGCCTACAACTCTAGGTAAAAACCAACTTGAAGCTGCTTCCGGAACCAAGCCACGACGGGCAAAGACAAAACCAAATTTAGCTTCTTCACTGGCAATTCTAATATCCATGGGAAGGGTCATTGTCACCCCAACTCCCACCGCGGGACCATTAAAAGCAGCAATTATAGGTTTTGGACAATCAAAAATGGCTAGGGTTGTTCTACCTCCTCCGTCCCGCATCCATTCAGGATCATCTTTTATACCTTCTGTCTCGCCCTTATTGTTTCTTACCTCTCTATTAAATGTATTGCCTCCGGCGCCTAGATCAGCTCCTGCACAGAATCCTCTGCCTGCTCCTGTAACGATAATTACCCTTATATCATCATCCTTTCCAGCCTTGTCGAAAGCTTCAATTAGGTCAGCTTGCATTTGACCTGTGTAAGCATTGAGTCTCTCTGGTCTATTTAGAGTAATGGTTAACACTTTGTTTTTTACTTCATAAAGAATGCATTCAAATTTCATAAAAATACCTCATAAATTTCTATATATATTGTGATCTACTTCATAAGCAGGGCTTTTTTTACCAGATTTTCCAACCTCCTCAGCTGGGACTCCTGCAACAGTTGTTCCTTCTTTCACATCAGACAATACAACGCTGCCAGCAGCAACTTTGGCATTTTTCCCAATTTCTACGTTTCCTAAGATTGTAACAGCTGCACTCAAAAGAACTCCTTCTCTTACCTTGGGATGCCGATCACCTGATTCTTTGCCAGTGCCTCCTAAAGTAACGCCTTGAAATATAGATACATTATCTTCAACGACAGCAGTTTCACCTATTACTACTCCTGTGCCATGATCCATCATTACCCCTTTGCCGATCTGAGCAGCAGGGTGAATATCAACCCCATAGACTTCAGAACATCTACTTTGAATAAATAGGGCCAAAGTATGCCTCTCATTAGCCCATAACCAATGCGAGACTTTGTGGGCTTGCAGTGCTCTAAAACCTTTGTAAAACAGCAATGGGGTTGAAAAATACCTACAGGCTGGATCCCTTTCTTTGGTTGCTATTAAGTCATTAGCTATATCAGAGATCATTTCCTCGCTTGAGTTTATGGCTTCTTTCATGACTCTTCTAAGCATCATCGGCTGAATAGAGGCATTTGAAAGATCATTAGCTAAGTGATTGGCCAAAGTAGAAGAAAAAGAGTCATGCTCCAACACGGTCGTATGAAAGAAACTTGCCAAGACTGGCTCTGCTTCAGCCCTTTTCCTCGTTTCTTTTCTAATTTCTTCCCAGACTTCATTCACTTCCATGAAATTTTTCCTTACTTAATTTAAAAGGAGCGTAATTGTACTCTACTGTGTGTTCTTGCTGAAATGAAACAAATAAGGATAATAGGCTCTCCTTTTTTATATTATTAATAGAAATGACTATGGAAATAATTGATCAATCAGGTGTCACACCTGACATAGAACTGGATGTACGTCAGACTTTTGATCTTGATGTGGATCTTAAGGTACCCGCATTCAGTACCGCTAACGATTATGTGCCATCTATTGATGAAGCATATAAATTTGATGAACAAACCACTTTAGCCATTCTGGCTGGCTTTGCCCACAACAGAAGGGTAATGATTCAAGGCTATCACGGTTCTGGAAAATCAACTCACATTGAGCAAGTGGCGGCAAGATTAAATTGGCCTTGCGTTCGAGTAAATCTAGACAGTCACATAAGCAGAATAGATTTACTAGGAAAGGATGCGATTGTCCTCAAGGACGGCAAACAGATTACCGAATTCAAGGAAGGTATTCTTCCTTGGGCAGTTCAAACTCCAACGGCTCTTGTCTTTGATGAATACGATGCAGGCAGACCAGACGTAATGTTTGTAATACAAAGAGTTCTTGAAGTAGAAGGTAAATTAACTTTACTGGACCAGAATAAAGTAATAACTCCTCACCCCTCTTTTAGACTTTTCTCAACAGCTAATACAGTAGGCTTAGGTGACACCACAGGCCTTTATCACGGAACGCAGCAAATAAATCAGGGACAGATGGACCGGTGGCATATAGTTTCAACTTTAAACTATCTTGATCCTGAACTAGAGCTTAGTGTAGTCCTAGCAAAAGTTCCAAGTTTTGACACGGAAGAGGGCAGAGAGGAAGTCATTAACATGATCTCTACTGGCAATTTAACCAGACAAGGGTTTGCTAGCGGTGATATTTCTACTCTTATGTCACCAAGAACAATAATCACTTGGGCTGAAAATACTTCAATATTTAATGATAGAAATAAAGCTTTTGAAGTTACTTTTCTAAATAAATGCGATGAAACCGAAAGAGCAATAATTGCTGAATACTACCAAAGATGCTTTAACGAAGATCTAGAGGATTCCGCTGCAGAGTCTTTAGAAGAAGAATAAGTATACACTCCATGCCTCCCCACTCCTCTTCAAACGAGAATCTTAAAGAAGCAGTCTCAGCAGCCACAAGAGCTTTAGCCCAAGACCCAGAATTAGAAATTAGCTTTGGAGGAATGCCTTCAACAGGCTCTAAGGTTGTTCTTTCCAATCCACCTACTAGAAAATCTGAATTGGCCTCTTTCAGGGGTAAGGCCGATGCCCTAGCCTGTTCAAAGAGATTTAGTAGTGATGAGATCTCTGTAGACACTGGCTCTTCAAAATTGAACTCTCTTTTAACAAAGTTTGAAGATATGAGGGTAGAAATACTGGGATCTAAGAAATATGAAGGTGTCGCTGGTAATTTAAACGCTAGATTTGAAGATAAATGTAAGGCTTTTGCCGCTCTAGAGGAAAAAGATGATTTGCTTGAACCTGCATTAGAGTCCTGGTTAAGGCAAATGCTTTTAGAAGAAAAGTTATCAAAAACTCAATTACAGGTTCTTAAGCCCTGGAAGAATCTATTAAATGACAAAGGCGCATCTTTTAAAACAGAACTCCTAGAATCATTGGAAGATCAGATTCAATTTGCCGAGACATCAAGAAAACTTCTTCATGCTTTAGAAATAGACCAAGCTAGCTCTGAAGATGAACTGGACAAAGAAGGTGCTGATTCAGAAGACTCAGACAGTGAAGAAAATAGTTCTGATACAAATGAAGATGAACTCCAACTTGATTCGGACATGTCTCAAGAAATGGATTCGTCAGATTTAGTGGAAGAGGACATGGAAATTGGTGATATCGATGAAGACGCTATAGTCGATGAAAACCAAGAGACTATCTCAAATAATTCCTGGTTAGAAAGGCTCGTAGAACAGACACTTAATTTCAAATACAAGGTTTATGCCAGAGATTATGATGAAGAAATTTTGGCCGAAGAAATGTGTAGTTCTGAGGAGTTACAGAGACTCAGAAGACATCTTGATCAATTAATGGGCCCAAGTAAAGCAACTATCTCCAAGCTAGCTCACAGACTACAAAGGTTTTTACTGGCCCAACAAAACAGGTCTTGGGAATTTAATAAAGAAGAAGGTTTGCTGGATGCCTCTAAATTACACAAAATCATCCTAGATCCAATTACGCCTTTAAGTTATAAGGTGGAAAAAGAAACAGAATTTAGAGACACAGTAGTTTCTATCTTGGTTGATAGCTCAGGTTCAATGCGTGGTAGGTCGATGACAGTGGCTGCAATATGTGCAGATATAATCAGCACTACACTTGAAAGATGTAACGTAAAGACAGAAGTCCTAGGGTTTACAACCCGACAGTGGAAAGGCGGAGAAAGCAGGAAAAGATGGGTAGAAGATGGTAAGCCTGAAAACCCAGGGAGACTTAATGATATAAGGCACATAATCTTTAAATCTGCTGATACTTCCTGGCGCCGAGGTCAGAAAAATTTTGGTCTTATGCTAAGAGAAGGTCTTTTAAAAGAAAATGTTGATGGAGAAGCTTTAATTTGGGCTCACGACCGCTTAGCGAGAAGACTAGAACAAAGAAAAATTCTCATGGTCATATCTGACGGTGCCCCTGTGGATGACAGTACTCTTTCCACTAACCCCAATAACTACCTAGATTTACACTTGAGACAAGTAATACACTCAATAGAAACGCAGTCTCCAATAAAACTCATTGCTATTGGTATAGGCCACGACGTTACCAGATATTACCAAAAAGCTGTTACTATCCACAGAGCTGAAGAATTGGGTGGCGTAATGTTGGATCAATTAACAGAATTGTTCAAAATCGATTAAAATTAGTTAAAATTGACAGATAATTTCTAAAGGAATGGGGTTGAATATATGAAGATTAAGTACCTAGACGAGTGTCCAAAAGGTTTACGTTATTTCGATGATGATGACCTTGAAAGTAAGCTAAAACCAAAAGATATAGAAGATGTAGTAGAAATTTTCAAAACCCCATTAACGGGAAGCTATAACTGGGACTATACCGAAGCCGATAACAGGCTGAAGAAGCTTTACGCCTTAGGCAAAAAATTGAACTGGAATGCAACCTTGGACTTAGACTGGTCAAAAGACCCATACCCACTTACAGAATGGGCATCGGATCCAGAACTTCAAGCTTTTAAAGGGTTTGAACCTTATGAAAAGCTGTCTGAAGAGGAAAAAATTGAGTGCTCCTGGCATGTTTTAGCCAGCGGTTTAAGTAATATAGTGCATGGCGAACAAGGAGCCTTACTAGTTGCCTCCCAATTAGCTACTTGTGCTCCTACTTATAATGCAAAACTATATGCTGCTTCTCAAACATTTGATGAAGCTCGCCATGTAGAGGTTTACAACAAGTACCTTCAAGAAAGAATAGGATGGAACTATCCAATTATGCCTGGACTAAAACTTTTATTAGATCGGATACTGACAGACCCAAGATGGGATCTTAAGTTCATCGGTATGCAGATAATTATTGAAGGTCTTGCATTAGCTGCTTTTGAAAGGCAAAGGGCCACTGTTATGGACCCTCTACTTAAAGATATTTTTTATCTTGTGATTAGAGATGAGGCTAGGCACGTAACCTTTGGTGTAAATTATCTTGAAGAATTTGTTGGTACTCTTTCAGAAAAAGAAAGAGATGATAGAGCTCAATTTGCTTATGAAGCTTGCGTGGTAATGAGAAACAGATTTGGATCCACAAATGTAATCAATCATTACGGGTGGGATGCGGAAGCAGCTGCTCAAGCTCAAGTTGGTTCTGAAGCAGGAAGATTGTTTGCCAATCTCTTGTTTTCAAAGATTATGCCTAACCTTAGAAAAATAGGATTATTGACAGATGAAGTCTCAGAAAAATACGAGGAAATGGGCATACTTCAATTCAAAGATCTTGATGATGCTACGGTTACAGATTGGGATGAAATGACAAAACCACTTGAATACGCTTACAAAACCGCCTAAAAGTTAAGGAAAACTAATATGAAAATAAAGTTTGTAGACACTCAACCTACTGATCCAAGAGAATTTGATTTACCTGAGAAATTCTCTCCTGAAAACCTAGAAGATATTGCTGAAATTTTTCAAACTCCGATGACAGGTCACTACAATTGGGACTATTCAGATGCTAATACAAGAATCAAGAAGCTTTATGAATTAGGGAAGAAACTAAACTGGGATGGTGCTATTGACCTTGATTGGTCAAAAGGAATTGGTAGAGATGAATTCCCAGTAAAAGCTGAAATGATTGCTAGGTTAGAAGGCCCCTTGGCTGCTCTCCCAGAAAAAGATCGTCTAGAGTATATGCGTCATGATCAGGCATGGGCACTTAGCCAATTCCTCCATGGTGAACAGGGCGCCCTTTTAGTTGCTTCTCAATTAGTTTCTTGTGCCCCAACCTACCAAGCTAAACTTTATGCAGCTTCTCAAACTTTTGATGAAGCCCGACATGTTGAGGTTTTCGCTAGATACTTGCAAAGGATCCATGGCCTGGAATATCCATGTAACAAAAATCTTAAAGCTTTATTAGATAAAACTCTTACTGATCCTAGATGGGATCTTAAGTTTATAGGTATGCAAATAGTTATTGAAGGACTTGCTTTAGCAGCTTTTCAGACCACTAAAGAAACATCCAACTGCCCTCTTCTAAGACAACTCGTCCATTACGTAATCAGAGATGAAGCAAGGCATGTAACTTTTGGAATAAATTATTTAACTGAGTTTTTACAAACTCTTTCTCAAGAAGAACTGGAAGAAAGAGCGCAATTTGCCTACGAAGCTTGTGTCGTCATGAGAAACAGAATCATCAACACTGAACTTCCAGCTAAATGGTTTGGAATTTCTGAAGAAGAAATACTTGAAATGG
>DTSY01000079.1:0-5819 GCA_012965075.1 Gammaproteobacteria bacterium
ACTCCAATCCCTGAAATTAAGCCCATCATAGGGCCTTGAAAATTCCAGCTAATGGCTGCAGTTGATACCGTCAAAGCCAAAAGGATAGCTGTTTTATTAACCGCCCCATCCAGAGTGGTTACTTCTTCATTATCAAGGGCAACCTTTTGAAAGAGATCTGATCTAATTAACGGATTCCCTGATTTACCAAACCTATCTAATGCTGCGTGTTTTGACATATCCTTTCCTGTAATAAACTAGTGCTATTATCTCTTTGGATAATATAAAAAGGAAGATTAATGCCCAAAAAATGGAAAACCCTTGGGACCAAACAAATATTTGGGAATAGAATTTTTGGTTTCAGAGAAGATAAAGTCTTATCTCCGAAAACAGAAAATACTCATCCCGTCTGGGTCATGGATGCACCAACTTGGGTAAATATCATACCGATAACCAAAGAAAAAAAAGTGATCATGATTAAGCAGTACAGATTTGGTAGTCAGGAGATATCATTGGAAATACCAGGCGGAATGGTAGATGCAGGAGAAGATGCCCTGTCAGCTGCTACACGGGAAATGAAGGAAGAAACCGGTTACGATTCAGAGGAAGTACATACAATTGGCAAAATTTCTCCCAATCCAGCCTTAATGTCAAACCACACTTATTCTTACGTTGCCTATAATGTAGAAAAGACTGGAGACCAACAACTAGATAACATGGAAGACATTGAGGTGCTAGAAGTGGATTTAAATGAAATTCCAACATTAATAACCAATGGAGAAATTGATCATTCCTTGGTTGTTTCAGCTTTTTATCTACTAGATCAATTTGAGAAGTAAGAAATATTATGCCAAGCGAGAATTCAGAAACGTGCAAAGATAAATTACTTTACTTCTCACCAAGTGAAAAACATTTCTCTTACTTTACCGACAGTTTGATATATATCTGTGATCACAATGCCGAAGGGTCGATGGGAATTATCATCAACAGATCAACCAACATAAAAAGCATTGATTTATTTAACAGCTTGAAATTACAGGTAGCTTCTAATTTAAGTCAACAAAACCTACTTCTGGGAGGACCTGTAAATCCGGATTCGGTATTCGTTCTGCATGGAAAACCTCTGAAGTGGGACAGCACAGTTACTGTTACCAACGAAATTGGTTTGACTACCTCTGGAGACATACTTAAAGCCGTAGCTTCAGGGGAAGGTCCCTCAAATTATTTAATCGCTTTAGGTTACTCGGGTTGGAACCCTGGACAGTTGGATGAAGAATTAACAGAAAATGTGTGGATACAAGCCCCTACAGATTTTAATATTATTTTTAATACACCCGCTAAAGATCAGGTGAATGCTCTATCAAAAAAAATTGGATTCGATCTTAGAATGATAAGCCCAGATTTTGGAAATGCTTAACTAAACATTGCAAAAAATTTTATTCCCGTTATTGCTTAGTTCTTTACTATTTTCTTGTTCAGAGCAAGTTTATGAATACGAAGAGATGGTCCGGCAAGAACTTAAAGCTACAAATCAAACCATGACAGAAGTGGAAATCAAAAAATGGGCGATTTACCTGTCTAAATGGAGCGAACCCGATTTCTATCAAAAATCAATAGAAGAGTTTAAGGAGTCCGATTCAAATAACTTTCCTAAGAAGAATGCTATCTTATTTGTAGGAAGTTCTAGCATTGTCTATTGGAAAACCTTAAAAGCAGATATGTCTCCACATGAAGTTATAAATAGAGGTTTTGGAGGTGCCCATATAACCCATATAAACAATCACTTTAATGAAGTAGTTACACCTTACCAACCAAAGGGGATAGTTTTTTTCTGCGGAACTAATGATTTAGCAGCTTTAAAGTCTACTGAAGAAGTTTTCAATGATTTTCTCATTTTCTTTGGCAATGTAAGAGCCTCCTTACCTGACACAAAAATATTTGTTATAGGTATTAAGCCAAGTATCGCAAGGTACCACCTGAGGGAAAAACAATTAAAAATAAATAAGTTAACTTCAAATCTTGCTAATGAGGAGGAAAGCCTAGTTTTCATAGACGTATGGAATGATATGATCCTTAATGACGGCAAAGCTAACCCAAATCTATTTGTAGAGGATGGCCTCCATATGAATGAAAATGGTTACCTGGTCTGGAAGGAGCTTGTTAAACCTGTTTTATCTGAAAATTTTTAGCCCTGATCGGAATTAGTCCTGGGGCAGTAAACCTAAAGATTTAGGAAATACAAATTTATCTGAGATGGGCTCTTTAGGTCTATTGGGTGGTTTTTCAATAGGAAATGCTAAAGGTGTAACATCACTTTTTATAACTTCTCCCACACCAATTGACGCCCTATCAACACTAAAATGAAACTGATCATTGCCCCTAGTGGAACCATCAGCAAAATAAATGATGGTAAAAACCGGCCTGTCCTCTGAACTCAGATTTGGCTTAGCATTATGAAAAGTCAGACCGTGATGAAAAGAAACGTCTCCTGGTTTTAGATCTACATACTCTGGTTTTAAACCCTTTAACTGAGGTAACTTTTCTAATTCTTCTTGACCCACTTTTCCGTTAAATATATTTATAAATCTTTTTTCTTTAACTTTATGAGAACCTGAAAAAAACCCCATATGACCATTGTGTTCTGAAATTGAAACCATCGGAATCCAAGCTGTAATGGTATTAGTTTCTTTTATAGGCCAGTAAGGTTGATCATGATGAGTATCAGTTTCTCTGCCTCCACTTTCTTTGATTAGGGCTTGATCATGCCAAATTCTTAACCTTTTAACACCTAAAAGCTTTGCTGCAATACCAGCAATCCTTTGATCAAAAGTTAATTCCCTGAGTTCTTGAAAATCTTCCCATAAATTTTGACATTGAATAAAAGACTGTTCGTACTCTGTTTTTTCTGAAAGTTGCCTCTTATCAAGCTGTTTACGGCTCTTAACAGCAAGCTTTAGGACGTGCTTGTAATGTTCTATTTCCTTTAAATTAAGAAGATTCTCTGCAATTACAAAACCCTTTTCGTTAAAATGACTGGTTATATCTTCTGCCATAACTCTAATAATGAAAAAATTATATACGAATAGGCTTAATCTTAGGCTAGCACTAGTGCTATTCCTAATATGTTTTTTTCCTCTTAGCACTTTAAGCAATTCTAACTTCAATACCGGACAATCCAGCGTAACTCTTTTAACCGAAAGTAATCAGATAGGGAGTGAAGAAACACTGTTGGTTGGATTAGAGTTCAAACTATCTCCAGGTTGGCATACTTATTGGGAAAACCCAGGGGATTCCGGTGAAGGAGCATCTATAAAATGGAACTTACCTTCAGGATTTAAGGCATCAACAATATTGTGGCCTGGACCCGAAAGAATACCAGTAGAACCTTTAATGACATATGGTTATGAAGATAAGGCTCTGCTTTTAACTGAAATTAAATCTCCAAAAGAATTTTCCAATCCTGTCAAAATTTCAGCAAAGATTAATTGGTTAACTTGTAAAGACATTTGTATTCCGCAAGAGGGTCAAGTAGATATGACTCTGATTAAAGGCCCAAAAGTAGCTAATCAATTTACAAGTAAGTTAAAAGAAATAGCTTCAACTGTTCCTAAGAATTTTCCTTCCCCTTATAGAGTAAGTGTTATAAATGAGAAGATCTTTTTGCAATTTGAAAAAGAAGGCTCTAGAAATATCTCTGAAGCCTATTTCTTTCCTAGCGAATATGGGCTTATTAATTATGCAGCTGATCAAAAATTAGAAAAGAATGACAACAGTTTTAGCTTAGAGCTCAGTTCCGCTGAGGTTCAATTAAAAACAAATACTTTAAAAGGGGTTTTAAAACTTAAAGTGGATGGAATAAAAGAATTCTATGCATTGGATTTACCTCTAGAAAAAAATACAAACAACCCTCTCATTTCAATATCTTTACTAACAGGCATAATTTTTGCTTTCCTTGGCGGCATCATTTTGAATGCCATGCCATGCGTCTTTCCAATTTTATCCATTAAAATTCTTAGCTTTATTGAACAAAGCCAAGGATCAAAAGAAAAGCTATTTCATCATGGCTTAGTTTTTTCTGCTGGAGTTCTAACTACCTTTTTAGCAGTTTCTGCACTTCTTATCTTTCTGCGAGCTTCGGGAGAAGCTATTGGATGGGGCTACCAACTTCAATCACCTTGGGTAGTGTCTCTTCTTATTTACCTTTTTGTAGTTATTGGAATTGTCTTTATGGGCAATATAGTTTTGGGTAGTAGTTTTGGTAATTTTGGGACTCTTGTGCAGAACCAAAAAGACTTAGCCTCTTCTTTTTTTACAGGTGTTCTCGCTGTAATAGTTGCCTCCCCTTGCACTGCCCCTTTTATGGGCCCAGCACTTGGATTAGCTCTTCTACAGCCTGGCTTACAATCTATAGTTATATTTTTGGCTTTAGGTATAGGGTTTTCTTTACCCTATTTAATATTAAGTATTTACCCTCAACTGTTATCCAAATTACCTAAACCAGGGGAATGGATGCAAACCCTAAAACAAATAATGGCTTTTCCAATGTGGGCATCAGCCTTATGGTTAGCTTGGGTTCTAAGTAGCCAGGTGGATATGCAATCTGTTTTTGCTGTACTGCTTGGTGCCTTACTTATTGCTTTAGGTTTGTGGTTATTGGAAAAGACGCAGAACTCAGCTTCAATATTAAGACGTCTTACACTCATATTTTCTTTGGGTCTTATGATATTCTCAATCTGGCTACTACCAATTACTTCTGATAACAATTCTCCTAACTTAAAAAATGAAGAAAATGCTTTTTCCGCTCAAAAGCTTAGCTCTCTTAGATCTGAACAAAGAATGGTCTTCCTTAATTTTACCGCAGATTGGTGTATTACCTGTAAGGTCAATGAAGCTATAGCACTAGACCAAGATAAAGTTAAAAAGGTCTTGGATGAAAAGAACATAATTTATTTAAAAGCGGACTGGACAAGAAAAGACCCGGAAATAGCTTCAATGCTTGCTAGTTACGGAAGAACAGGTGTTCCTTTGTATCTATTATTTCCTTCACAAGGAGACCCCATCATTTTGCCTGAACTTTTAACTGAAGACCTATTGTTAGATTTTTTAAAGGAAATTAATTAATATTAAAAGTTCAAAGGAGAAGAAATGAAGTATTTATTATCTTTGCTGGTTTTATTGTTTATAAACATAACTACTGCATCAGTAACAACAGATTTATCTGCACCCAGTTTTGAATTACTTGATTCGTATGGTGAAAATGTTTCTTTATCAGATTTTAAAGGAAATACTGTTGTTCTTGAGTGGACCAATCACGATTGCCCTTTTGTCGCCAAACACTACAAAACAGGAAATATGCAAAGCACACAACAGCTAGCCAATGAGCAAGGGGTTGTTTGGCTAACTATAATTTCTTCTGCACCTGGTACCCAAGGTTTTGTTCTTCCAGCTAAAGCTAATCAACTTACTTCATCTAGAAGTGCTAAACCCAATCACGTCCTGTTTGATCCCGAGGGCGGAGTAGGAAAAATGTACGGAGCTAAAACAACTCCTCACATGTATGTTATTGATGATCAAGGCGTGCTTCGTTACCAAGGGGCAATTGATGATGCCGGCGGCATAGGCTTTATGAATAAAAATCTTTTAGAAGCTAACAACTATGTAAAAAATGCGCTAACAGAAATACAAGGAGGCCAAGCTGTTTCCACTAGGGTAAGCAAACCCTACGGTTGTTCCGTTAAGTATAAAAGTTAGTTGCTATTCAGGAGCTTTAAATACAGAACCGAGTTTCTGCCCTAAAGCCATGTCTCCATCAAACTTCACTTTTCCTGTCATAAAAGCTT
>DTSY01000079.1:5919-8982 GCA_012965075.1 Gammaproteobacteria bacterium
TTCTGCCCTAAAGCCATGTCTCCATCAAACTTCACTTTTCCTGTCATAAAAGCTTGCATTGCAGCCGCTTGATCACCTGAAAAGACTGATTCCATAGTTTCATAGCTATCGAAAGTTAAAGTCAGTTTAGGGTCTGAATGATCCCCTTCTTCTACATTAAGACTTCCATCATTTATATCAATAAAGAAATTTGTCATTCCTTCAATATTTATCTGAATACTTGCCTCTAATCCAGCAGCTCCTGAAGCAACAAAAGATCCTTCTAACTGAGCCTTTAGTTCATCAAAACTTGCCATAAATACTCCTTCTTTAAATAATTTGTAGATTCCATCTTCTCAAATAAAATGCTTTTTAACCACTAAGTTGGTTAAATAATAACTAAAATTATTGCTGGAGAGGCTTTGAATGACCAGGGAAGACCAGGATAAATCTTCTAAAGAAGAATTTATAAGCAGAATAAACAAACAGAAGGGAAGAACTTCTGCTCAATCTATCGAAGAAACCCAATATTTATCCCAAACTCAAAAGAAATCATGGAATGAGAAAGGTTTCATTTTGATTCCTAACTTCTACCCTGAGGATAAGTGCGTAGAAGTTAATCAAAAAGTAGTGGCTATAGTCCGCTCCATGGTAAACAGCTCGGAAGAGTTTAACCATGCCTATATTGACCAAGGCCATATTGGTATGAGGGAGATGAAACCCTCTAAAAAAACAGAAAATATTGAAGATGAAATGTCTAAGGTTTTTAGACTACACCACCAAGGGATTTTCAATGAGTTTATAAAAAGAGAGGATTTGTTAAATATGCTGGAGGATATCTTAGGTGAGAATATTGATTGTTTCTTAAGTCAATTCATCTTCAAAAATCCTGGAGCTTGGGGGCAACCATGGCATCAAGATTCTTCTTACTTTCCTTTTGATAGAGCACCTCAAGTTGGAGTTTGGTTAGCAACAAGTCCTGCAACTAAGAAAAATGGTTGTTTGGTTGTCTTGCCTGGGTCACATAGAGAACCCATTCACGAACATCTTCCTGATGACAGGCCAGGTTCAAATTATGGTTATACGGAAATAAAAGACCACGATTTTAAGAAACAAATGCCTTTATTGCTTCAAACAGGAGATCTACTTTTATTTCATAGCTTTTTAATGCACAAGTCTTACGACAATAAATCAAATAATAGAAGAACTGCTATGGTTTATCACTTTGCTGAAACTGGAACAAGTTTTGGAGAATTAGACAGTCCAACTAATCAATGGATATCGGTAAGAGGAAAAGGATTGTCTTAACTATGAAATTTCTTAAATATGCTCTTTATCTTTTTATTTTCTTTATTTTTCTATACTCCATTACAGCTAAAGGGATCCTGGGTTCACTTCCTGAGGATGGTCAAATTTCTCTAGAGAAAAGACCTCCAAATAATTCAGAAAATACCACAGAAAAACAGATTTTCTTTGGTGACCTACATGTCCATACAACCTTTTCTCAAGATGCTTTCTTTTTTAGCTTGCCTATGCTCCAGGGCGAAGGCGCGCATCCTCCCGCAGACGCATGCAACTTCGCTAGGTTTTGTTCTTCATTAGATTTTTTCTCAATTACGGATCACGCTGAAGGAATCACTAAGGACATGTGGGACAAGACTATCCAAGCAACAAAGTCTTGTAATGCAGTTTCATCAAATGCTGACACTGATCTTATAGCTTTTGTAGGTTGGGAGTGGACTCAAATGGTAGGAGAAGCGGGAAATCCAGATGAGCACTATGGCCATAAAAACGTAATATTAAGGGATTTGGATAACCTACCTAAGGTTCCTATTGGGGCCGGGCTAACTGGTTTGGATTATATTTTAAAAAGCAGAATCACTCCTTCTTTAATGCTATTAGCAGATTTTCCTCCAGAGAAAATAGATTTGGACTTTCTTGCTTATAGAAATGAAACCTACTCTATTCCTTCTTGTTCACAACTAAATGAAAAAGAAATATTGCAGAGTGAATGTAAAGAAGAAGCCTCAACACCTAGAGAATTGTTCGATAGGCTTGATGAACTAAATCTAGATGCATTGGTTATACCTCATGGTACTTCTTGGGGTATACATGCGCCTGCTAACTCTTCTATGAGTTCTCAGCTAGACATGAATCAGCATGATCCAGATCGACAGCGCCTTTTTGAAGTCTACTCTGGTCATGGTAACTCTGAAGTTTATAAAGATATTAAGCACTTTATTAAAACTGACGATGGAAAAAATGCATGTCCAGAACCAACTAGTGAATTTGAACCCTGCTGTTGGCGAGCTGGAGAGATAGCTAGACAACAATGTGAACTAAAAGGTGAAGGTTCATGTGAAGATAGTAAAGAAAAAGCAGAACAAGAATTTGTAAATAGAATAACGGATATAACTCGATTCGGAATTATTGAAGGTGCCAAGCCGGAAGATTGGTTGCAATGTGGGCAAATTCAAGATGAGTTCTTACCTGCTTATACTTACAGACCGAAAATGAGTGCTCAGGCAGCTCTTGCTTCAAAAGTTATTTCAGGTAATTCAGTAAATCGCTTTAAACTAGGACTCATAGGATCCACAGACAATCACAAAGCAAGAGCAGGATCTGGATATAAAGAGTTTGCCAGGAAAGCTATGGGTGATTCTTGGGGAGCTAAAGATAACTTGACTTGGTTAATACCTCCAGAGCGCGGAGCGTCTTTCTATTCAACTGGAGGGTTGGTAGCTGTGCACGCCAAATCCTTAGACAGAAACTACATATTCGATTCGCTCTATAATCGAGAAGTCTATGCTACATCTGGGGAAAGAATTTTACTTTGGTTTGATTTAATTCATCCCCTATTAGGTAAGATACCTATGGGAAGTGACATTTCTTTAAAACAAACTAAACCAAACTTTTCAGTAAAAGCCATTGGCTCGTTCAAGCAAAAACCGGGTTGTCCTGATTATGTACACACTTCCTTAGACAAAAATAAAATATCTAGACTTTGTCTAAATGAATGTTACAACCCTACAAACGAAAGGAACAAAATAGATAGAATTGAAGTAGTAAAGATAAATGTAACAA
>DTSY01000080.1 GCA_012965075.1 Gammaproteobacteria bacterium
GGTAAGGCAGTGGCTTTTGATGCCACCATTCGCAGGTTCGAATCCTGCCACCCCAACCAGGTATAGTAAAATAAGATTATGCAAGCAAGAAAACCAGAATTAATACTTTTCTCAGGAAATGGAAATCTAAGTTTGTCAAAGGATGTTGCAAAAAAACTTAAACTAAAACTTGGTAGTTCAAAAGTAGAACGATTCAGCGATGGGGAAATAAGTGTAAAAATACAGGAAAATGTAAGAGGCATGGATGTCTTTCTTATACAACCTACCTGTCCTCCAACCCATGAGAACCTAATGGAACTAGTAATAATGGCTGATGCTTTAAAAAGATCTTCAGCAAGCAGAATTACAGCCGTCATACCTTATTATGGCTACGCCAGACAAGACAGGAGAGTTAGATCTGAAAGAGTTCCTATAAGTGCAAAAGTAGTAGCTGATATTCTTGAAAGATCAGGCATAGACAGAGTTTTAACAGTTGAACTTCATTCCGAACAAATACAAGGGTTTTTTGATATTCCAGTAGATAATGTCTATGGAACAAGAGTCATACATGATGACATTGTAAGTTTGAAGCTTAACGACATTTTAGTGGTTTCTCCTGATGCTGGAGGCGTTGTTAGGTCAAGGGCTCTTGCTAAGGTACTGGGATTATCTGATCTAGCAATAATAGATAAAGTTAGGGACGAATCCAACCAATCTAAAGTAATGAACGTTATAGGAGAGGTAGAAAACAAAGAATGCATCTTAATAGATGATATTGCTGATTCAGCTGGAACTCTTTGTAACGCTGCGAGTGCCTTAAAAGATAAGGGAGCAAGAAAAGTTTTTGCCTACGTTGTCCATCCAGTGCTTTCAGGAGATGCTATTAAAAAGATTAATAAATCAAAGCTTGATCAATTAGTAGTAACCGATACCATACCGCTCTCTGATTCCGCAAAGGCTTGTAAAAAGATTAGAGTTATATCTCTAGCCCCCACACTAGCTGAAGCAATCAGGAGAGTTAATAATGAAGAGTCAATTAGCGCAATGTTCTTGTAATTCTTTATTAAGGAGAAAAATAAATGAGCGAACAGGTTAATTTATCTGCTGCAGAAAGAAATTCTGAAGGAAAATCTTCTAACAGAAACCTACGAAGATCTGGCTTTATTCCAGGTGTTGTATACGGGGGTAAAGAAGAGCCTAAAAAAATATCCATTATGGAAAAGGATATAGTAAAAGCATCTGAAGTTGCTGGTTTTGCTACGCAAGTACTTAGAATTTCTATTGAAGGCAAAGAAGTTGATGTAGTGGTTAAGGAAATTCAGAGACACCCTGCAACCGCAAGAGTTCTTCATGCAGATTTTATGCGAGTTGACCCTGACTCCAAAATTACATTAGTTGTGCCTATAAGAACTTTGAATGACGAAAATTGTGTCGGAGTAAAAGCTAGTGGAGGACAAGTTAATCACTTAATTAACGATGTAGAAATTTCATGTTTAGCATCAAACCTTCCGGAACAATTAGAAATTGATGTCCTAGAATTGGATATTGGAGACACAGTATCTCTGAGTGAAATAAAGCTCCCTGAAGGTGTTGAAATTACCTTACTTGCACAAGATGAAGATAGAGATCAAGCTGTTGTTTCAATAACTGAAGCAAGAGAAATGATTATTGAGGAAGAAGAAGTGGAACTTGAAGGAGAAGAACTAGAAGGAGAAGAAGGAGAAGAAGGAGAAGAAGGAGAAGAAGGAGAAACTAAAGATCAAGACACTCCTTCAGAAAGCGAAGAATCAGATTCTTCAAAGAAAGGACAAAAAGAATAACTATTCCTTAGAGTATGTCATCTAACAATTTGCTCATAATTGGGTTGGGCAATCCAGAAAAAGAGTATGAGAAAAGTCGGCATAATTGCGGTGCTGATTTTGTAGAATTTCTTTCCCAGAAAATAGAAGTCTCTTTCTCCAAAGAAGATAAATTCTTTGGCTTATATGGGTGCAAAAAGTTACAACAAAAAAAGATCCATCTCTGTATTCCGTTAGTTTATGTTAATGAAAGTGGAAAAACTGCTTCGGCAATAAAGAGTTATTTAAAACTGTCTACACAAGACATATTGGTGATACACGACGAGCTTGACCTACCTTTAGGAAAAATTAAATTAAAAGAAGGCGGAGGTCATGGTGGTCATAATGGATTAAGAAATATAATTGACAGTCTTCAAGGTGATTCATCTTTTAAGAGAATGAGAATTGG
>DTSY01000081.1 GCA_012965075.1 Gammaproteobacteria bacterium
ATAGCCTGATCTTTCTCGACAAACAAAGAGTTATATCGAATCTTTTCCTCTCTTAATTTTCTTCTAATATCCAGTAGGGTTCCATTTTGTCTATTACTCAAAGCTGCTTGGGTGTCTACTTCCATTAAAAAATGAACTCCCCCTCTTAAATCAAGGCCTAATTTCAAAGGCTCACCTCCGATATTCTTTAACCACTGAGGCGTTGTAGGAGCTAAATTGAGTGCCACGATAAGGTCGTCACCGACTGTAGAGAAAAGTTCCTTAACTCTTAGCTGTTCTTTTGATGAAGCAAGCCTAATTAGGGCATAATTTTCATGTATTTCTACTTCAGGAACCTTATTCTCAGAGGTATTAGCTTCAAGAACTTTTGTTAATCGTTTTTGAAGCTTTATGTCAGGTGACAGAGTGCTGTCGTTATATGAAATTTGAACTGCGGGATCAGGGGCATAAAGATTAGGCAATGCGTAGATTATTCCAAAACTTAAAACTATTAAGATGAGGAAATATTTCCAAATACCAAAAGGTTTCACAATGTTAATTAAATTGAGTTGATAGTTCCTTTTGGAAGCACATTAGAAACTGAACCCTTTTGCATCTTTACTCTTGTGTTGTCTCCAAGATTTATTTCGAAAAATTGATCACTTATTTTTGTGACTCTGCCCAACAGTCCTCCTGAAGAAACAACTTCATCTCCTACCTCAATGCCTTGGACCATTTCTTCATGAGCTTTCTTCGCTTTATTTTGGGGCCTTATCATCAAGAAATAAATTAAGACAAAGAAGCCTATTAACAGTAAAAAGGTTGGGTCAAATCCATTCATTTCATTTCTCTATATGGGGATAATCTGAATTATCCCAAGTATCTCTACATTTTTCTACGAAAGCTTCAAATTTATTCTCTTTAATAGAATTCCTAACTTCTTTCATCAAGTTCAAATAGAAATAAACATTGTGGATTGTATTTAAATTTGATCCAAGAAATTCTTTGGTTTTATCCAGATGAAAAAGATAACTTTTAGAAAAATTTTTGCATGTGTAGCAGCTGCAATTTGGGTCTAAAGGTTCCAGTGAATCCCGATTCTCAGAGTTTCGAAGTCTTACCACTCCTAAGGACGTATAAAGGTAACCATTACGGGCATGTCGTGTTGGAATAACGCAGTCAAACATATCTATGCCTTTCTGAACACAATTTAGAATATCTTTAGGGGTGCCCACACCCATTAAATATCTTGGAGAATTTTTAGGCATCTTTGAGCTTGTAAAATCTACTATGTGGAGCATTTCTTCATTAGATTCTCCCACAGATAAACCGCCTATAGCATAACCCTCAAAACCTATATTAATGAGCTTTTCAAGTGATTCTTCTCTAAGGTCTTTAAACATTCCTCCTTGTGCAATTCCGAATAAACCAGACTTTTCCGAAGAAAAATTATCCCTGCACCTCTGAGCCCATCTCATAGATAAAAGCATCGATTCTTTTGCTTCTTCTTTTTTTATTGGAAATGGAGTGCATTCATCTAAAACCATAGCTATATCTACTCCGAAATCAGCTTGTAACTGCATGCAAGATTCGGGTGACAAAAATACAGAATCTCCATTCAAAGGGGAATTGAACTTTACCCCTTCTTCTGAAATAGATCTTTTTTTCGCTAAACTAAATACCTGATAACCTCCTGAATCCGTCAAGATAGGTCGCTCCCATGACATAAAGCCATGTAACCCTCCGTGCTTTTTGATTATATCTGTACCCGGTCTTTCCATAAGATGATAAGTGTTAGAAAGAATGATTTGGGCATCCAAGTCCAATAAAGATTTTGGTGAAAGCGTTTTCACTGCACCGTAGGTTCCAACCGGCATAAAGGCAGGCGTATCTATAATCCCATGAGAAGTATTAATCTCCCCTAACCTAGCATCTCCATCTTCCGATATAAGCTTAAAGCTAATTGTCATGATCTATTTAGAGTTAGGACTGATAAACATTGAATCTCCATAGCTATAAAACCGGTATTTTTTTCTTATTGCGTATTCGTAAGCCTTTCGTATCTTCTCATATCCCCCAAATGCACTCACTAAAAGAAGCAAGGTAGACCTAGGTAAATGGAAATTGGTAATAAGAGCATCCGCCACTGTGAATTTAAATCCTGGGTATATAAAGATATCAGTTTCTCCAATAAAGGGCTTTAGAACACCTCTATTTGCTTTTGAGATAGATTCTAGGCA
>DTSY01000082.1:0-1207 GCA_012965075.1 Gammaproteobacteria bacterium
TGTATATCAAAGCGACTTGGAGAACTGGAAACTTTATTGGTGTCAAAAACCTTAGCTAGAGCAGTTAAATCTCTAACTTCGTTGTCCCCAATAGTATGCCCTACTCGGGTAAGATAATTAGCAACAGCTAATGGGAAGTAACCTTTCTCTTTTAACTCTTGGATCGATAAGCTCCCATTTCTTTTCGATAAAGGGGAGCCATCGTCACCTGTAAAAAGAGCTATATGGGCATATTCTGGAATATCTAATTGCAAAGCTTCTAACAAGGCGATCTGTCTTGGGGTATTGCTCAAGTGATCATCGCCGCGCACTACTAAATTAATATTCATTAATGCATCATCAATGGCATTGGCATACATGAAAGTGGGACTGCCATCTTCTTTTTTAACTATAAAGTCATCCAGATCATTAGAATTAAAACTCTGCTCCCCTTTAATTAAGTCATTAAAGGTTATTGTCTTTTTCTTTGGAATTCTAAATCTATAAACAGGTTTAGAGCCCTTTTCAAATTCTTTTTGAACATCTTCTTTTGAAGCATCAGACCAAATTCCAGGGTATCTGGGAGGTTTTCCAGCTGCCAATTGGTTCCTACGTATGGCCTTTAGCTCTTCTTCAGTTGCAAAACAAGGATAAATCAAATCCTTATCAATCAATTCCGCATAAAATTTCTCATAAAGTTGATTTCGTTCAGATTGGAAATAAGGTTCTTGAGGACCTCCAGTTCTTGGTCCTTCCTCCCAATTTAAATCCATCCAAGTTAAATCATCGCAAATTGATTCGGCAAACTCTTTTTTTGACCTTTCTTTGTCTGTGTCTTCAATACGAAGGATGAAACTCCCTTTTGATTGTTTGCTCAAAAGAAAATTTAACAGGGCTGTACGCAAATTACCTAAGTGCATTAAGCCTGTAGGACTTGGGCAGAATCTTGTTTTTTTAGTGGACATCCGATTAATAAAATGGAAGCAAGTCTATAAAGTTCGTATTATATCGCTCCAGATTAATCAATTTGAAAGAAAATGAAGCAACTAGCGTTTATTATTGCCCTAATCTTACTTGTTTTAGGTATATTTTTGCTTGTTCCTCTATCAGAAAAAGAAAAGGAGACAAAAGTGGTAACTTTTGAAACAACATTGGGTCCTATAGTAATAGAGCTATTCGAAGAGGATGCACCCATAACAACTAAAAACTTTTTAGATTATGCAAACAG
>DTSY01000082.1:1307-30708 GCA_012965075.1 Gammaproteobacteria bacterium
AAGCAGAGCGCCTTTATATCCTAGGAGATCTTTTTGAAGTCTGGATTGGAGACGATCTAAAGAGTGAGCTCTCCCGTTTAATTAAAGAAAAGTTGATGTTCCTAAAAAATTCTTCGATTTCTGTTTTCGCAATGCACGGAAACAGAGACTTCTTGATTGGTGAGAAATTCTGCGAAGATACCGGAGTAACCTTACTTGAAGATCCTTGTAAATTAGAATTATTTGGGAAAGATACCCTGTTGATGCATGGTGATTTACTTTGCACCAAAGATGTAGCGTACCAAGAATTTAGAAATACCAGCCGTAACCCTCAATGGAAAAAGGAATTTCTTGATAAGCCAATTGAAGAGAGGGGGAAAATAACTCAGGAACTAAGATCTAAAAGTAAAAAGGCTACTAGTCAAAAGGAAGATGAAATCATGGATGTGTCTCCAGAAGCCGTAGAGGAAATTATGACAGCCCATGATGTAAAGCTTTTAATTCATGGTCATACTCACCGTCCCAAAGTTCACTCACTTATAATAAATGAGACCCCGGCACAAAGAATAGTTTTGGGGGATTGGGATAAATCTGCCTGGTATATTTGGATGGATGATGAGTCTTGTGAACTTAAAGAGTTTCCTATTGCTTGACTCTATTCTGTAGAAACAATCCCAAGATAATTAAAATCAAAGCCAGTAGAAGCCTTGGATCACTAAGATAAATAACCGTTTCAACAGGATAAGCTATGGTTTTTTCCATTGCAGCCACTTTAAAGGCATGCTTACTTCCCATATTGGGATGCGTTACAACTTCCATAAAAGCTCTTCTGCTCTTATATCTCATTAAGGCAGCTTGGTCCCATATCTCTGCCCCCTCTATTCCCACTAGGTCCATTGAAGGGTGAACCGCGTTACCTGCGAAAACAGGATGACAAGCTCTTTTAAGAAGCTGTGCATACATATGCTCCATATATCGATCGAGCAATCTTTCCGCTGACTCTCCAGGCTCTGCGCCCTCAACATCCTCTGGATCATCATCCATATCAATATTATTAACCATCAAGAATTGCCTACCAGTGTCTTCTTCCATAAAACGCTTAATTAAGTTCTTCTGTGAATTGTAGGTCTCAGGATCTGCAGAGTTAGCAGAAGCATTTTCTTCGAACTTTTCTAAGAAAAACTCAATTTCTTCTTTATCTAATTTTCCTCCAATATCTGTGTACCAGAGAAAAAATCCTGCATAAATAACTAAAAGGCTTATCCAGATCTTCATATTTTTTCTATTCAAACATCCATGTTACTAAAATCCTATTAAGTTAGAAGCTTTACAAAACTAACGTTTAAATATACTGTATATATATACAGTATTATTTTAATTAATCCTTATGGTTGTAAAGTATCTGGGTGACACCTCAGAGGGAGATTTTCCCCTTACAGAAATCCCTTATTTTCTAAATAGAGTTCGTGTTGGATGGCCAAGCCCAGCTGATGATTACGTTGAACGTCCTATTGATTTAAATGAATATTTAATCAAAAACCCAGCGGCAACCTATTTCGTGCGCGTCAGTGGAGATTCCATGATAGATGCATATATTGGTGATGGCGCCATACTGGTTGTTGACAGAAGCGTAGAACCCAAACATAAAAGCATTGTGGTTGCTGCTATCAACGGATCTTATGCATGTAAAAGGCTCTTAACTAAGCCAAAAGTCTGTCTTGCCTCAGAGAACTCCAGGTACGCCCCCATATTCATAAAAGAAAACGAAGAACTGGAAATTGCTGGTGTCGTAATTGCTGCAATAAATACCTATTAGACAATGACTTACGCTTTAGTTGACTGCAATAGTTTTTACGCATCTTGTGAAAGAGTGTTTAGACCTGATTTGAAAGACAGGCCAATTGTCGTTCTATCAAATAATGATGGCTGCGTTGTAGCACTTTCTAAAGAGGCAAAGAACGTTGGCATAAAGATGTGCGAACCTTGGTTTAAGATAAAAGATTCTTTCACCCGTCAGGGGGGAGTAGCATTTTCTTCGAACTATGAACTGTATGCAGACATCTCAGCCAGAGTCATGCAAACCCTGGAGCACTCTGCCCCTAGAATTGAGATATATAGTATAGATGAAGCCTTTTTAGATCTTAGTGGTATTAGTTTTTGTACTGGACTAGAGCAATTTGGTCGTGAATGCCAAGAAAAAATTAAACGTTGGACAGGTATGCCAGTTCGCGTTGGGATAGGTCCAACAAAAACTTTAGCTAAGGCTGCCAGTTATGGTGCAAAAAAATATGTAGCCACAGGCGGTGTTGTTGACCTATCAAAAAAAGAAAGGCAAAGAAAACTTATGTCTATCATGCCCATAGAAGAAATCTGGGGCGTGGGCAGTAGATTAAAACAACATCTCAATAAAATGGGTATTAAAACAGCTCTTGAGCTAGCTGACACCGACACGAAACTAATCCGAAGAAGATTCAGTATTGTCTTGGAGAGGACAGTGATGGAACTGAGAGGATATCCTTGCATTGGTCTTGAAGAACACCCGTCTACAAAAAAAGAAATAGTGGTTAGCAGAACCTTTGGTAAAAAAGTAACCACCCTAGAATTAATCAATGAAGCTGTGAGTGATTACGCAGCAAGAGCGGCAGAAAAGCTAAGACGTGAAAATCAGTATTGCAGGGTTGTCTCCGTTTTTGCTAGAACGAACCCCTTTAGATTACAAGATCAGCAATACAGTAATATCTTGAGTTGTAAGCTTAATTCACCCACAAACGATACCCGCGATATCCTGCATGCCACTAAGATGCTCTCAAGAAGGGTCTACAAAAAGGGGTATAACTTTATAAAGGCCGGCGTGATGCTAAGTGACTTTTATGACAAGGGCGTGTATCAAGCAGATTTTTTTATACCTAATTCCAGGCGACCGAAAAGTGAAAAGCTAATGAAAACCATAGATAAGATTAATGCTTCTGGTGCAAGTAAAATCACGTTCGCTGCTCAAGGTATAAGGAAGCCATGGTCAATGCAGAGATATTTCCAATCACCAAAATACACGACTAATTGGGATGATCTGTTAGTTGTAAGATAACCTAAATACCACTATGAAACCTAAAAAGTGAATCTGGGGTGTTGATCAAATCAGATTCCAGCTCACTGAATGGCTTTAATCTTGCACTCCAATCTTCTCTAAATAAATCTTGATAGAGATTGAGATAAAGGTCACAGTGTCTTGATTCTGCTTCACACAGCTTGGAGTAGAAAGATCCAAGAGACTTTTCCAAGTAACCAGCTAAGCAGTTAAAGCGTTCACAAGATCTTGCTTCAATTAAGGCACAGACCAGCAGAGAATCTTTAAGTCTATTTGGCTCAGTGATGGCTACAATCTGATGCAAACTGCTTGCATAACGGCCTGATTTTAAATTTCTGTAAGGAATTTTTCTCTTTTTGAGCAAGCTTGAAACCCTTTCGAAGTGAAGAAGCTCTTCTCTAGCTAATGGTGAAAGGTATGGGGATAAGTTTCTTTCAGGATATCTATGAATTAAAGATATAGCAGTGGTGGCTGCCTTCTTCTCGCAATGGGCATGATCAAGTAGCAATACATCCAAAGAGCCTAAAGCTCGGTCAATCCAAGATCGTGGTGTTTTACTAAGGAGAATCTCTTCCCAAGGGTTAGACACGATAGTTATCTTCTAGGGCAAAATATCTTTGGTAATGAGCATCGGAAAGAGTAAATAACTCTTCTTCAATTAATCTTTTGAGTTCGACAAGTTCCACATCTGGTTCGAAGAGAGGTTTTAAGCCAAATTCACTAAGGTCATTTATTGATTGACTGGCTTGCTTAATTAGATCAAAGACCCAGCAATAAGGGTCAACCTTATCGTAATAAGATATTTTGAGAGAATCCAGTTTAGATTGAAGTAAGACCTGATTTTCAATAAAAATTTTTGATTTCATAATCAGTACTTTTAAAGATTCTAAACGATTCCAAACAGTTTCTTTTTGGACATCGGTATAGCCATTCCACTCAATTACTTCATGATGAAACCTTTTGCATCCTCTGCAGACCTGATCGCCAAATACTGTAGAACAGACACCTACACAAGGTGTTTTAACCTTTCTTTCCATATATTTGTATGATATCTAGAACTCTTTTGAACGCAACTTCTTATATCTTTTCTATGTTAGAATGCGCTCCCACCAAAAGCCTACTAAAAATAAGTTTCTATGCTCAAAGAATATAGGAAACATGAACAAGAAAGACGCGCACAAGGTATCCCTGCGCTTGCTTTGAATGCTGAACAGGTAGCAGATTTAGTTGAATTAATAAAAGAACCCCCTGTCGGTGAAGAGGATTTCATTTTAGACATATTCTCCAATAAAGTTCCTGCAGGTGTTGATCAAGCAGCCTATGTTAAAGCTGCCTTTCTGACCGATGTTGCCAACGGCAAAGTCTCCACTTCATTGATTACTTGCGAATCGGCAACAAGGCTTCTAGGAACCATGTTAGGAGGCTACAACGTCCAGCCTTTGATAAACCTTTTGAACAATGAAGAAGTTGGAGATGAAGCGGTAGAGGCTTTATCGAATACTTTATTAATTTTTGATTCTTTCCATGACGTGTTGGAATTGTCAAAAACCAATGAGCGAGCTAAGAAAGTTATTTCTTCATGGGCAGAAGCGGAATGGTTTTTAAATAAGCCAGCTATACCTGAACACATTACTGCCATGGTTCTAAAAGTGGATGGAGAGATTAATACTGATGACCTATCCCCTGGACCTGAAGCTTGGTCAAGGCCAGATATCCCCCTACACGCCTTAACAATGTTAGAAAATACAGATTTTGAAGACCCTATTGGAACGATTAATAAACTTGAAGAATCAGACAACCCTGTCGCTTTTGTAGGTGATGTTGTCGGAACAGGATCTTCAAGAAAATCAGCAACTAACTCACTCTTATGGCATATAGGTGATGATATACCTTACATTCCGAATAAAAGAACCGGGGGAATCTGTCTCGGAGGAAAAATAGCACCAATCTTTTTTAACACTTTAGAAGATTCAGGGACTTTAGTTCTGGAATGCGATGTTACTAAGATGGAATTAGGAGACAGTATAAATATCTACCCTCATGAAGGACGAATATGCTCCAGTAATTCAGGCAAGGAATTAAGTTCTTTTAATCTTAAAAACCCAACTCTTCTAGATGAAGTAAGGGCCGGTGGAAGAATTCCTTTGATCATAGGTCGATCACTAACTGATAGAACCAGAGAAGCCCTCTCTGAAAAAAGTTCGACTGTATTTGTAAGACCAGAGAGTCAGAAAAAAAGTGATAAAGGTTATACCCTGGCTCAAAAGATGGTGGGAAGAGCTTGTGGAGTTAAAGGTATTAGGCCTGGAACCTATTGCGAACCTAGACTTTCTACTGTGGGGAGCCAAGATACTACTGGGCCTATGACTAGAGATGAACTCAAAGAACTTGCGTGTTTAGGATTTTCAGCAGATTTAGTTATGCAATCTTTTTGTCACACTGTTGCTTATCCAAAACCTTCTGACATAGAGACTCACCATACTTTACCTGATTTCATAAAAACCAGAGGCGGTGTAGCACTTAAACCAGGTGACGGAATAATTCATTCCTGGATGAACAGAATGTTACTTCCTGACATGGTGGGAACAGGGGGCGACTCTCATACAAGATTTCCCTTAGGAATAAGCTTCCCAGCTGGATCGGGTTTAGTAGCTTTTGGTGCAACTTTAGGTTCGATGCCATTAGATATGCCTGAATCTGTTCTAGTCAAATTTACTGGCACAATGCAACCTGGTATTACGCTCAGAGACCTTGTAAATGCTATCCCTTACACAGCTTTAAAAACTGGAAACTTAACTCTTGAAAAAGAAGGAAAAATAAATGTATTTTCTGGAAGATGTATGGAAATTGAAGGATTACCTGACTTAAAAGTTGAACAAGCTTTCGAGCTTTCAGACGCATCTGCAGAAAGATCTTCATCAGGATGTACCATCAAACTTAATAAAGAACCAATAATTGAATATCTTAATTCAAATATAGTTTTAATGAGATGGCTTATTTCAGAAGGCTATGGAGATGAAAGAACGATTGAAAGAAGAGCTCAGGCAATGGAAGCTTGGCTCGAAAATCCTGAACTTCTTGAAGCTGACGAAGATGCTGAATACGCTGAAGTAATTGAAATTAATCTTGATGAAATAAAAGAACCGCTTCTTGCCTGTCCTAATGATCCTGATGATATTAAGCCCTTATCAGAGGTAGCAAATACAAAAATTGATGAAGTTTTCATTGGTTCTTGCATGACAAATATAGGGCATTTTAGAGCAGCAGGTAATTTGTTAAAGGAAGCTAAAGATGTTCCAACAAGACTTTGGATAGTTCCTCCCACAAAGATGGATGAGCATCAGTTAATAGAAGAGAATTACTATGAAATATTTGAAAAGTCAGGAGCTCGAACAGAAGTTCCTGGATGTTCCCTATGCATGGGCAATCAAGCTAGAGTTGAAGATAATTCTACCGTGGTCTCAACTTCAACAAGAAATTTTCCTAACAGATTAGGTAAAGGTGCTGATGTCTTTCTAGCTTCGGCAGAATTGGCAGCAATATCCTCGATATTAGGCTACCTACCTTCTATTGGAGAATATCAAAAATACATGGAAGAGATAAATACTATGGGACCTGAAGTCTATAGGTATCTAAATTTTAATGAAATTGCTTCTTATAAGGAAGCAGCAGAGAACGCAGTACTCCCGACTTTAACTATTGAAACAGCTAAGTAAAAATTCTATTTAGTTTAATTTTCTAGACTTTTTATCGTCGCTTCTGGTTTCTTCTAACTTTTTCAAATAACTTCTATCTATATCAGCGGTGATGTATTTCCCATCAAATACAGAACATTCAAACTGTTGGATTGAAGGGTTCCCATGTTTCGCTGACTCTATTAAGTCTTCTAAATCTTGGTAAATTAACCAGTCAGCACCAATGAGTTCGCTTATTTCATCCTCAGTTCGGTTATGTGCTATTAACTCAGTTGTTGTAGCCATGTCAATGCCATAGACATTTTGATATCTAATTGGAGGTGCAGCCGAGGCAAAGTAAACTTTTTTGGCTCCGGCTGTTCGTGCCATTTCAATTATCTGCCTACTTGTAGTTCCTCTAACTATTGAATCATCAACCAATAAAACCACTTTATTCTTAAACTCAAAATCGATTGGATTGAGCTTTTGTCTTACTGACTTCTCCCGCTTTTCCTGAAAAGGCATGATAAAAGTTCTACCTATGTAACGGTTTTTTACAAATCCTTCCGTATATTTAATTCCTAAAGTATTGGCTAGCTGGAGAGCTGAAGTAGTGCTACTTTCAGGTATTGGGATAACTACATCAATGTCATGATCAGGTTTAAGCTTATTAATCTTTTCAGCGAGAGCTTCACCCATCCTCATTCTAGATTTGTGCACAGAAATATTATCAATTACTGCATCAGGCCTAGCTAAGTACACATACTCAAAAATACAAGGAGTGTGAATGGGATTTTCAATACACGCTTCTCTAAACATTTCGCCTTCTTTGTTTACAAACACTGCTTCTCCAGGCTCTACGTCATCAATTATATTAAATCCCAATGTATCTAAAACAGTGCTTTCAGAAGCGAGCATATAATCAGGTCCTAATAAATCATTTTCCTTCGAACCGAAAATGAGAGGCCTAATCCCAAAAGGATCTCTAAACCCTACAATTCCAACTCCATTAATCATAAAAATCACTGAGTAAGCTCCCCTGATTCTTTTGTGAGTAGCTCTCACCGCTTTAAAGATTTCTTTTTGGGTAGGGGATGAAGTCCCTTGTTTTTGGAGCTCATGTGCAAAAACATTCAATAAGACTTCGCTGTCTGAATCTGTACTTAAATACCTGAGATTTTCATCAGTCAGTATCTGACTTATTTCATCCTTATTGGTTAAGTTACCATTATGAGAAACACTGATTCCATAAGGCGAGTTGACATACATAGGCTGAGCTAATTCTCGATCTTGGCTTCCGGCCGTTGGATACCTACAATGGCCTATTCCCATTGATCCTCTCAATCCAATCATATGAGCATCTCTAAAGACATCTCTAACCAGGCCTAATTGTTTTCTTAAATGGAATTTATCTTGATCGCAAGTCGCAATCCCAGCTGCATCTTGGCCTCTGTGTTGCAAAATTGTTAAAGCATCATAAATCATCGGAGATACTTCCGATTTACTGACTACTCCTACAACTCCACACATCAGGATTGACTAGTTTATAACGAGGGAGGAAAAGTTACCTTCTCTTTATTTAACAAAACCTCAGCTTGTGCTCTCCAATCTTTGAGTAATGGTTCCATTACTTCAGCTATTCTGAGTGTCCATTCCTTAGACAAAGAATCATTCCACCAACTTTTGTCTTCTAAAAAACCTGAAGCCAATATAAATACGCTAACTAAAATTGCAGTAGCCTTAATAGCACCGAAAATAAAACCTAATCCCTTATCTAAAAAGCTTAATCCAATGGCACTAAGAAACTTAGAGATAATAGATCCTGATAGTTTTATTAAAGTAAAAAAAATCAAAAAAAGAACTATAAACGACCCTATAGATTTTACTTGTTCATTGCTAATATAAGTTTCCAAATATGGGAAAAGAAAAGGCCCAAAATACCAAGCTCCAAAAATAGATATTACCCAAGCAGCTGTAGAAAAAATTTCTTTTGCAAAACCATTAAAAAAACCTGCAATTCCAAAAGCTCCAATTACTGCCAGAGAAAACCAATCTATTACAAGCATTTAAGCAACTGATCTCAACAATTTTAAGGCTGGATAAGCTTCAGCCACCGTATAAAAAGAGCCAAAAATTAGAAGCAATCCGCCTTCTTCGGTATCTTCCTGAGCTTTAAGACAGGCTCTCCTCACACTTCTGATAGTTTGCACCTGGTTAGAACTTTTAGAGGATATTAGTCCACCAAGTTCTTCCGCTGGCATAGACCTCTCTATATCAGGAGAAGTTACATACCATTTGTTAATCCTTTTTATTAGGGGTTCAATAATCGAATTGATATCTTTGTCTCTCATAACTCCAAAAACAGCATTTATCACTATTTGGTCATCAAAGTTTCTTTGTATGAAAGATGCAAGATATTTGGCTGATGATTCGTTGTGGCTGACATCAAGAAGAAACCTTTCATCAATAAGTTCACATCGACCCTTCAAATCTAATGAGTTAAAAACAGAGTCCAAATCTACATTGATTTCTTCTTCCAAAAGACAAAAAGCGGTTAAAGCACATGAAAGGCTACTCACTGAAAGGCTATTCAATTCAATGTTTGAGAAAGAAACTTTTTTTTTCCCATCAAAGCTATAGGACCATCTTCTACTCAGATCATCTATCTGGTAATTGAATTTTTCTCCAACTCTGAATACTTGATTTTCCATTTTGACACTGTTTTCAAGGACACTGCTTGGGACTTTGTGTTGTCCTAGGATAACAGGCTTTTGAGACTTAAAAATACCTGCCTTTTCTTTTCCAATAGACTCTCGATCTTCACCTAACCAGTCTTGGTGATCTAATTCAACATTCGTCAAAATAGCAATATCTGAATCTACAACATTAACTGGATCCAATCTTCCACCTAGTCCTATTTCCAAAACCATAAAATCAACATTAAATTCATTGAAAGTGATCAAGGATGCTAAGGTAGAAAAATCAAAATAAGTGAGATGCGTCGACCCTCTGCTCTCATCAATTAGCTTGAAGCTTTCGATGATGAGCTCATCGGAAACAGTCTTACCATTTATCTTTATTCTCTCATTAAAGTGAAATAAATGAGGTGAAGTGAAAGTTCCAACAGTCTTATTTTTTGCCATTAAAAGTCGGCTGAGAAACTCAACTGCTGTCCCTTTTCCGTTTGTTCCTCCGACAACTATAACTTTAGAAGAAATTTTAGATTTGACTAATTTTTCATATATTGGCTTTATTCTTTCCAGTCCCAACTCTACTTCTTTAGGCCCTAAGGTTTGAATGTAGTCTAGCCAAAATTCTAATGAGTTCTCTTTCATCATTAATTCGAAGGATTATCCAAAAGATTAAAAAGTAATCTACTTACTGTTGATTGCAGATCCTTACGATGCACTATCATATCTATAGCACCATGCTCTAAAAGAAATTCACTTCTCTGGAAACCTTCTGGCAACTGAACTTTTAAAGTTTGCTCAATGACACGGGGTCCTGTAAATCCTACTAAAGCTTTTGGCTCGGCTATGTTGATATCGCCTAGCATAGCCAAGCTGGCTGCAACTCCACCATAAATTGGATCAATCATGATAGATATGTAGGGCAATCCGCTTTCTTTTAATTTTTGAAGAATAGCACTTGTCTTCGCCATCTGATAAAGAGAGACCAAGGATTCTTGCATCCTGGCTCCACCACTTGTAGAAAAGCAAACGAAAGGAAGTTGATTCTTCAGCGCATGGTTAACCCCCTCTACAAATTTTTGACCAACCACAGACCCCATTGATCCTCCCATAAATCTGAACTCAAAAGCGGCAGCAACCAATGGAAGTTTTAACAGTGAGCCTTGTTTTACAACTATGGCTTCTTTTTCTTCGCTACTCCCTTCTGCTTCTATAAGTCTGTCTTTATAGCGCTTTGTATCTTTAAATTTAAGCCAATCAGTTGGCCTTATATCCGATGCTATCTCTATTTGATTTTCAGAATCTAAAAATAAATCTAATCTCTTTCTTGCTCCAATCCTAATGTGGTGATCACATTTGGGACAAACATACAGACTAGCCTCTAGATCAGGTACATAAAGTATGGTGTTACAAGCTGAACAAGTTTGCCACAAGCCTTCAGGCACTGAAGATTTTTTTAAGGTATCTTTCTTTATAAAAGAAGGAATAATTTTGTCAAACCAATTGGCCATATTTAAGTTTAATTTAGCGCTCGAGAAAGATCATTAATTTTAATAGATAAATGCTTTTCTATCTCCTCTTTATTACCTCCCATAATATCAACTAAGGTACTTCCTACTACTATTCCATCAGCTAGGTCTTTTACAGAAGAGGCAGTTGAACCGTCTTTGATTCCAAAACCTATAACCACGGGTAATTCAGTTAATTCTCTTAATTTTAATACTTTATTCTTTACTTCATCTACGTTTATAGAATTTGCACCAGTTATACCTTTAAGAGATATGTAGTAAACATATCCAGAAGCTTGTTTACAAATTTTCTTAATTCTGGATTCACTGGTGGTAGGAGCTACAAGCCTAATAATATCAATGCCATGTTTTTTGGTTTGTTCAGTAAATTCAACGCTTTCCTCTATAGGCATATCAACTATTAGAATTCCATCCACACCATTTTCTTTTGCTGTGGAAGAAAAAACTTTACTTCCTAAGGCTTCAAAAGTATTCATGTAGCCCATTAAGACAATTGGGGTTTTATCATCATCTTCTCGGAAACTTTTTACAAGACCGAGAGTCTCTTGTAATGAAATTTTGTTCTTTAGGGCTCTTTCATGCCCTTGCTGGATGGAAGGTCCTTCTGCCATTGGATCTGAAAAAGCGATCCCAAGTTCTATTACATGAACCCCTCCTTTCACCATTAATTGCATTGCATTCAAAGTACTTGAAACATCCGGATCCCCAGAAACTATATAGCCAACCAAAGCTTTCTTTTTGAGCTTTTCTAAATCTAAAAAGGTCTCTTGAATTCGACCCATTAGAGTTCTATGCCCTCGATATTGGCAACTGTGTTTATATCCTTATCACCCCTTCCAGAAACATTTACAACAATTACTTGTTCAGAATCCATGGAAGGTGCTTTTTTCTTTACATACGCCAAAGCATGAGCTGTTTCCAATGCGGGCATAATTCCTTCAACTAGTGTTAACTCTTTAAAAGCATCAAGTGCTTCTTGATCATTAGCTGTGGTGTAATTAGCTCTGCCTATATCCTTTAACCAGGCATGTTCAGGTCCAACTCCAGGGTAATCTAAACCTGCAGCGATTGAATGGGTATCTTGTATTTGACCTTTATCATCTTGCATTAGGTAAGTCCTCATTCCATGAAGTACTCCTTCACTACCAGCATTTAGAGGAGCTGCATGTTTACCAGTATCTAGGCCTAAACCCCCAGCTTCTACTCCCACTAAATCGGTAGTAGAAATCTCTAAAAAGGGATAAAAGAGACCCATTGCATTGGAACCGCCACCAACGCAAGCTACCAGAAGATCTGGCATTTTCCCTATTTCTTCCTTGCTTTGAACCAACACCTCCTTCCCAACTACTGAATTGAAGTCCCTAACTATCTGGGGGTAAGGGTGAGGACCCGCAACACTTCCAATAATATAATAAGTGTCGTCTACATTGGTCACCCAGTCTCTCATAGCTTCATTCATGGCATCTTTGAGAGTTTTTGATCCTGAGTTAACTGAAATAACTTCAGCACCCAAAATTTTTATTCTATAGACGTTTAAAGATTGTCTTTTTATATCCTCCTCACCCATATAGACAACGCATTTCATGCCGTGCCTCGCAGCCACAGTTGCTGTAGCCACGCCATGTTGGCCAGCTCCAGTTTCAGCAATTATTCTTGTCTTACCCATGCGCTTAGCAAGAAGTATTTGTCCAACGGTATTATTTATTTTATGAGCGCCTGTATGATTTAAGTCTTCTCTTTTGAGATATATCTTTGCTCCTCCTAACTGCTTAGACCAGCGTTTGGCAAAATATAAAGGAGAGGGCCTTCCAACAAATTTTTCCAGATCATTCTGTACTTCAGACTTAAATTCTTTGTTTTCTTTAATTAATTCATACTGTTGAGCGAGTTCTTCTAATGCAGGGACTAATGTTTCAGCCACATACACTCCACCATAAGCCCCAAAACGCCCTTGGGAATCAGGAACTTTCTTGTCCTTCTTAGGCATGAAAATTCCTTGCGACTTCAATAAATCTTTTCATTTTGACTGAATCTTTACTTCCTGGTGAAGATTCTACACCTGAACTTACATCTAATCCTGAACAAGAAGTTTCTGATAATACCTGTTCAACATTATTGGGATTCAGTCCTCCAGCAACTAAATAAGCCTTGTTGAAGTCCTTCCCTTTTAGATAACTCCAATCAAATACCTTCCCTGTTCCACCAAACTTATCTTTTACATAACTATCTAAC
Source organism: Gammaproteobacteria bacterium (assembly GCA_012965075.1). Lineage (GTDB taxonomy): Bacteria > Pseudomonadota > Gammaproteobacteria > Magnimaribacterales > Magnimaribacteraceae > AEGEAN-183. Next base: position 14,497 of record DTSY01000082.1, read on the forward strand.
AAAAGCATCCAAGAATTGGAATATTTTTCAAAACCAGAAATAAGATTCTCTTCTTTAAATACCCTTATGGCTTTAATAAAATCTCTATTAAAAGATGAACAGAATTCTGCCGTTTCATTACCGTGAAACTGAGGAATAATCTTAGAAGAAATTTTTAGGCAAGAGTCTACATATTCAGTGCTGGGGTCAACAAAAACCATAACCGGAATAATTTCATCTGGTAACTCTTTTAGTATCTCTTTTACTTCCTGTTTAGGTATATACCTGGGGCTCTTTCGATACATCATAAATCCCAATGCATTAGCTCCAAAAGAGACAGCTAAACCTGCGTCTTTAGCATTAGTAATACCACAAATCTTTATAAACAAATTCATCATCTATCCTGAGGTCGCGCAGTCTATCAGATTACATCTTTTAGGTTACGATTAGACAACAGGTTTTAAAATGGAAGGGACTTTGTATTTCTTTAGATATTTAGTTCCAACAAAGTACAGGCCCTTGGGAGAAGAAGTTTTGCCAGCGAGCTTCCTGTCCTTAGCTTCTAAGATGTGTTTAACTTTTTTAGGGACTATCTTTTTAGTACCCACTTCTAAAAGAGTTCCTATTATTATCCGAACCATATTTAACAAAAAAGCGTTTGCTGTTATCTCAATAGAGATTAAGTCTCCTTTTTTCTTAACTTCTATCGAATGTATATTTCTGTAAGGCGTTTTTGATTGACAAGAAGAAGATCTAAAAGAGGAAAAATCATTTTCGCCAAGTAAATAAGAAGAGGCCCTTCTCATGGCTGACAAATCTAAATTTTCTTTTACCCACAAATTTTGATTCCTTTCTAAAGCTGAAGGCAGGGATGAATTTCTAATAATATACCTGTAAGTTCTTGAAATAGCCGAAAACCTAGAATGAAAGTCATTAGTTACTCCTTTTGCCCAGATAATTCTTATGTCTTTTGGAAGTAATGCATTACCTCCCTCAATCCAAGATTTAATTTCTCTTACAGAAGAAGTATCAAAATGTATGGTCTGACAATAGGCATGTACACCTGCATCTGTTCTTCCACTGCAGACTGTTAGTATGTTTTGGTCGGCTATCTGGCTTAGGGCTTTGTCTAAGCAACCTTGTATAGTCTTTATCGTGTTCTTTTGTTTCTGGAATCCTCTGTAGGCTGTTCCGTCATATTCAATTCCAAGAACTATACGGGAGATCTGTTTAGCCATCCTCTTTTTCTTTCATTCTACCTTTGAGAATTTCAATTTTATTTCTTTGCTCTTCAGTCAAATCTTTTTCTGTTTCAACTTGATTTAAGCAATCTTTTGCTTTTTGAATTTCCTGCATCTCAATCAAGCTTCTAGCTAAATTTATATTTGCTTCAATAGGATTGCCGACTTCACTGAGATTATCTGCTTGAAAATTAAAGCTCCTGTCAATTTTTCTTTCGTACTTAATCAAAAAAAGTAATAGAGAAAAAATAATTAGACCTACAATTATTCCCAATAAACCGTGAATGGAGAGTCCTAACAGACTTTCAAAACTCAATTCTATTTTTTTGATGAGTTGATCAATGTTCATAGAAACTAGGTAAAAAGTATCTCAGCAATCTGGATACTATTTAATGCCGCGCCTTTCCTTAAGTTATCTGCTACTACCCAAAGATTAAGTCTATTTTTATTCCAAAGATCCATTCTTAGCCTGCCAACATACACAGAGTCTGTTCCATCCACTTCTACAGCAGTTACATAACTTTCTGGGCCTTCTTCATTCAACAGTTTTACTCCTTTAGCTTCGCTCAGACACTGTTTAGCAATATCAATATTCATCGGTTCGTGGGTTTCAATATGTACAGATTCTGAATGTCCATTTACTACAGGAACTCTTACACACGTCGCGCTCACCTCAATGTTTGCATCTAAAATTCTATGAGTTTCCCACACCAACTTCATTTCTTCTTGCGTGTAGGAATTTTTCTCAAATTCTCCGCAATGAGGCAACACATTAAAAGCAATCTGTTTGTTGAAGATATGCGAAGAAGGTTTCTCTCCTTTTAATTGTTGTCTAACTTGGATTTGTAATTCATCTTGAGCTAGTTTTCCAGAACCTGATACTGCTTGAAAAGTAGTTACATCTATCCTTTTGATAACAAATAAGTCATGCAAAGGTTTCAAGGCAACAACCATTTGGATTGTTTGGCAGTTAGGATTAGCCACTATTCCTGGGACTGTATCTTCTGTTAAAGCTTCTCCATTAACTTCGGGTACTATTAAAGGAATAGTTTTATCTTTTCTGAAACACGAAGAGTTATCGACTACAAAGCACCCTTTGTTCACTGCTTTAGGTGCATATTCTTTAGCAACTTCTGACCCAGCTGAGAAAAATGCTAAGTCCATCTTAGAAAAATCAAAATCTTCTAAAGCCCCTACAACATGATTTGAATTCCTTAGGGAGATTTTCTGACCTTTAGATTTTTTGCTTGCCACTAAATGAATGTTTGAATCCAAAAAGTGATCCGATTCAAGTAATTCAAGAAAAGCTTTACCCACAAGTCCTGTAGCTCCTACTATGGCTATATTCGTAGCTTTCTTCATTACCTGAGCTCTATTTTTGATAAAACTTCTTGACCCATTTCTTTGGTACCAATTGTTGTGTCTTCTTCCTTAGCAATGTCTTGGGTTCTTTTACCAGAAGCTAAAACTGATTCTACTGAGTGTTCTATTGTCGAAGCCACTTCCTCTTCATCAAAGGTATAACGCATCATCATAGCAACAGATAGAATAGAAGCTAAAGGATTGGCTAAGTCTTTTCCTGATATGTCAGGAGCTGAACCATGAACTGGTTCATAAAGACCTTTTTTAGTATCGTTAAGAGAAGCTGAAGGAAGCATACCTATTGAGCCTGTTAGCATAGCTGCTATATCGGAAAGGATATCTCCAAATAGATTCCCAGTTACTATCACATCAAATTGTTTTGGCTCTCTGACTAATTGCATAGCTGCGTTATCAACTAACATATGACTTAGTTCCACATCAGGGTATTCTTTGGCAAGATCAGAGATTACTTCCCTCCAAAAAGCGCTAACTTCAAGTACATTGGCTTTATCTACTGAACAAAGTTTTCCACTCCTTTTTCTTGCAGATTCAAAAGCTACCTTTCCTATCCTGATTACCTCATGTTTACTATATCTCATGGTATTTAGTGCTTCGTCTGAACCTTCAACCCTTCCTCTTGGTTCTCCAAAATAAATACCACCTGTGAGTTCACGAACTATAAGTAAATTCAAATCAGCTACTTTTTCTTCTTTTAATGTTGACGCTGAAACAAGTTCTTTTGATAAAATTGCTGGCCTAAGATTTGCAAAGAAATCAAATTCAGACCTTATCCCCAAGAGTCCTTTCTCTGGTCTTTTATCCGCTGGAAGCTGGTCCCATTTAGGTCCTCCAACTGCACCCAAGAGTATCGCATCACTTTCCTTAGCTTTGTCTAGAGTTTCTTTCGGGAATGGATCTCCTGTTTCTTCATAAGCTATCCCTCCGAGTAAGCCCTCAGATATTTCCAGACCCAACGAAAATTTCTTATCTAGTAGTAGTAAAAGTTGATAAGCAACAAAACTAACCTCAGGACCTATACCATCACCGGGAAGAATGAGTATTCTTTTTTTATTACTCATTTAAAAATCCAAGGGGTAAGTTTTTTTATGTTTTCTTCGTAACTCATAATACTTTTGCTGTATTTCAGACTTAAGCCGATTTCGTCGAGACCTTCTAAAACAGAAGTTTTTCTAAAATCTTCTATCTCAAATTTAACAATCTCTAATTCATTTGAGTCTAGAATGACTTGATTGATTAAGTCTACGTGAATATTTTCACCTTTCTCGCTTAGCCTAAATAATTCCTCTATTGAATCTTTAGACAAACTAATGGCGAGAAGGCCATTCTTAAAGCAGTTGTTATAAAAAATATCTGCAAAACTCTGAGCTATAACACATTTGATACCGTAATCTTGCATGGCCCAAACCGCATGCTCTCTACTTGATCCGCAACCGAAATTTTCTTTTGAAATTAGAACTTCAGACCCTTTGTATTTTTTATCATTTAATACAAATTCTGGATTGAGTTGCCTTTTCGAATTGTCTTGTCCGGGAAATCCTGAATCCAAATACCTCCATGAATCAAATAAATTAGGTCCAAAACCTGTCTTTTTTATTGATTTAAGAAACTGTTTAGGGATTATTTGATCCGTATCAATATTAGATCTGTCCAATGGGACCATTTTTGCAGAGTGAATGGTGTACTCGTTCATCTTAAGATCCTACGATATCCCGGACATCTACAAAATGGCCAGCTACAGCAGCTGCGGCTGCGGTTGCTGGGCTGACTAAATGGGTTCTTCCTTTATAACCCTGTCTGCCTTCAAAGTTTCTGTTTGATGTTGATGCGCAATGATCGCCTTCATCAAGTTGATCAGGGTTCATGCCCAAACACATTGAACATCCAGGAGCCCGCCATTCAAATCCTGCTTCTAAGAAGACTTGGTCAAGACCTTCTTCTATTGCCGCCTTCGATACCAATCCCGAACCGGGTACCACAATAGCTCTTTTTAAATCCTTGTTAACTTTACTGCCTTTTACAATTTCAGCAGCAATTCTTAAATCTTCTAATCTTGAGTTAGTGCAGGAACCTATGAAGACTTGGTCCAATTTTATATCCTGAGGCCTCATTCCAGTTTTCAGACCCATATAATCTAGAGCATTAGATTCAGAATTAGACTTAGGTTCTGGAATAATTGAATCTATATCTATAACCATCTCAGGTGATGTGCCCCAAGAAACTTGAGGTTTCAATTTACTTGCATGAATTTCTATTGTTTTATCGAAACTAGCTCCCTCATCACTTTTTAGATTCCTCCAAAGGTCTAATGCTTGGTCCCACTCACTCCCTGAAGGAGCATAGGGCTTGCCCTTTACGTAGTTTAAAGTTACATCATCAAAAGCAACCATTCCTGCCCTTGCACCTGCTTCTATTGCCATATTACACACGGTCATTCTTGCTTCTATAGACATAGATTCAATGGCTTCACCGGTGTACTCAATGGCATATCCTGTTGCACCTGCAGTACCGATATTGCCAATCACTTTCAGAGTTAAATCCTTTGAGTAGACCCCCTTAGGAAGAATACCTTTGACTTCAATTTTCATATTTTTTTGCTTGGTAGCTACTAAGCACTGAGTAGCTAGAACATGTTCTACTTCAGATGTACCTATCCCCATAGCTAAAGTTCCTAGTGCACCGTGTGTAGAAGTATGTGAGTCTCCACATACGACAGTCATCCCGGGTAAAGTAATTCCTTGTTCTGGACCTACGACATGAACAATACCCTGTCTTTCATCTGCTATATCGAATTGTTCGATACCGTGTTCTTTACAATTATCGTCTAAAGTGGTGACTTGCAACTTAGACACCTCATCTGTTATTCCTTCTATGCCTAATTCCCTGTTTGTAGTAGGAATATTGTGATCTACGGTAGCTTTATTCGATGAAGTTCTCCATAGATTCCTACCAGCAAGCTTCAACCCTTCAAAGGCTTGCGGGGAAGTAACTTCATGAATTAAGTGTCTATCGATATAAAGTAGATGGGTACCATCTTCTCTTTGAATAACTTCATGAAGATTCCATAATTTATCGTAAAGAGTGCTTGGCATAACATTTATTCTTTAGAAGGAATTTTAGGTACCTCTGAAGTGACATCAGCATTTTGGCCCCTGTTTCGAAGCAAATGATCTATTAATACCAGGGCTACCATTGATTCGGCAATAGGGGTTGCTCTAATTCCTACACAGGGATCATGGCGACCAGTTACTTTGATCTTGGCTGCTTTGCCATCCTTGTCCACCGTTTCTCCTTCTTTAGATATGCTCGAAGTTGGTTTTAAAGCAATGCTAGCGATCAAATCTTGCCCTGTTGATATTCCTCCTGAAGTTCCTCCTGAGGAATTGGACTTAAATCCTGCGGGAGACATCTCGTCTCTACTTTCAGATCCCTTAGTTTCAATAACAGAGAAACCCAATCCTATTTCGACTCCTTTAACCGCATTAATGCCCATGAGAGCCTTAGCTATCTCAGCATCGAGCTTGTCAAAGACAGGTTCTCCTAAGCCTGGGGGTAAATTCGTAACACTTACCGTTATTTTTGCACCAATAGAGTCTCCCTCCTCACGTAATTTATCAATTAACTTTTCAATCTTAGGAGTCATATTCTTGTCAGGACAGAAAAAAGGGTTATTGTCGATTTCGTTCAAATCTATTTCTTCAACTTTGAGACTTCCTATTTGACTTAGATAGCCAGTTATTTCTATACCTGAAGTCTCTTTCAAATATTTTCGGGCAACAGAGCCGGAAGCTACCCGCATGGTTGTTTCTCTAGCAGATGCCCTTCCACCACCTCTATGATCTCTTATCCCGTACTTTTGGATGTAAGAATAATCTGCATGAGAAGGTCTGAAGACATCTTTTAGCTTGTCATAGTCCTTTGACCTTTGGTCCTTATTTTTGATTAAAAGTCCTATGGGGGTCCCAGTTGTCTTTCCTTCAAAAGTTCCAGACAAAATTTCTACTTTGTCCTCTTCTTTTCTTTGAGTGGTAAATTTTGATGATCCGGGTTTCCTTTTATCCAAGTATATTTGGATATCTTGTTCAGAAAGTTCCATACCCGGAGGGCATCCATCAATTATGCAGCCCATAGCAACCCCATGACTTTCACCAAAAGTGGTTACGTTAAAAAGTTTTCCTGTTGTATTTCCAGACATTTTCTTATCTTAAGCTAATTTCGGGGGTGCGATTATAGGTTTTTTAGGCTTTTTTAATAGTTTAAATAGTATTATTTTTATTTTTTTTAATATACTGCAGCCCTCAATAAAGGATTAAAACCATGATTAAAGCTGTATTTTGGGACTTTGGAGGAGTAATTACCACCAGTCCTTTCGATTCATTCAATATTTATGAAGAAAAACGCAATTTACCTAAAGATTTAATCAGAACCATTAATTCTACTAATCCCGATAATAATGCTTGGGCTAAATTAGAAAGAAGTGAAATAGATCAAGAAGAATTTGATTCTCTGTTTGAGGTTGAGAGCCGACAATTTGGTCATTCAGTCCCCGGCAAACAAGTCCTAACTCTTTTAAAAGGTCAAATCAGACCTGAAATGGTTAAAGCTATTCGCGAAATAAAAGATAAACTTATCCAAGGCTGCTTAACTAATAATATCCAATCTACTGAAGACCAGGAGTTGGAAAAAAACAATACAGCTACAGCTATATCAGGAACCAATCAAGAAATCATGGGGCTATTTGATTTCGTATTTGAATCAAGTAAAGAAAACGTCCGAAAACCTGATCCTAAGTTCTATCAATTAGCCTGTGAGAGAGGAAAAGTGAATCCAAATGAAGTAATTTTTTTAGATGACTTAGGCGTAAATTTAAAACCGGCTAAAGCTTTAGGTATGAAGACTATAAAAGTAGTAAAAGCTGAAGATGCCTTAAGGGATTTACAAGATCTTCTAGATTTTCCAATAATATGAAGAAGACTCTTTATATTCTTTTAATTTGTTTCTGTTTCCAGATACTAAGCGCTGATTTCAAGACAGAAGCATTACAAAAAGCAAAAAACTATGAGGCCTTAATTACTAGAGATATATGGGGTGTACCACACATAGAAGGGAAAAGAGATGCTGATGTAGCTTTTGGTATAGCCTATGCGCATGCAGAAGATGACATGAAGAACTTGATATCCAATATGTCTTTGTATAGAGCACAAATGGGGCTAAAAGAAGGCTTCGAAGGAGCTGTAACTGACTACTTAATAAAGACGCTTGAGATAAGAGAAAGAGTAAACTCACGATATGAAATAGATCTCTCTCCAGAGGTTAGAAAAGTCATAGAAGCTTACGCTGATGGATTAAATTATTGGGCTGCTTTGAATCCAAAAAGTGAATACATTAAAGATTTTCCTATTACCAAAGAAGATATTGTTGTTGGTTTCTCCTTACAAAATCTCTTCTTCTCTGGAGTCATTAGCTCCATAGAGAAGCTGCAAAGCGGAAAAGGGCTAGCTGATAAAGAAACAGCTGAATACAGATCAAACCTTCTTGAATGGCAGGACTTGGTTCTCGGCTCAAACGCATTTTCTGCAAATCCGAATAAAACTGGTGATGGAAGCACCCGCCTGATGATTAATTCTCATCAACCTCTAGAGGGGCCAGTAGCTTGGTATGAAGCTCATGTAAAAAGTGAGGAAGGCTGGAATATGATGGGTGGAGTTTTTCCAGGGTCTCCATTTATTTTTGTTGGTTTTAATGAAAATTTAGGATGGGGATTTACTGTAAATAAACCTGACCTTTCTGATTCTTTTTTACTTAAAGTAAATCCCGAAGATGATAATGAATATTGGTTAGATGGTAAGTGGGTTCCTTTTAAAAAGAAGAACCTTAAGTTACCAATAAAATTATGGGGCCCTTTTTGGTGGACTTTTAATAGAGAAACTAAATATTCAATTCATGGTCCAGTATTAGAAACAGATCACGGTATTTATGCCATACGTTTTAGCGGAATGGAAGATATCAAACAAGTTGAGCAATGGTATAGGTTAAATAAATCAAAAAATAAGAAAGATTGGTTAGATGCAATGAAACTCAGATCAATAGTTTCTTTTAATGCAGTTTATGCAGATAAAGAATCTAATATCATTTTTTTACACAATTCTTCTTCTCCGAATAGAAAAGAAGGAATTGATTGGACCCAACCCGTTGATGGTACTAAATCTTCTCTTGTTTGGAATGAGATAGTTCCTTTAAAAGGTATACCTCTATTAATAAACCCAAAATCAGGTTGGTTAATTAGTACTAATCAAGATCCCTTTAAAGTCACGTCTGAGGAAAGTAATTTATCTCCCTCTGACTATTCTTCTACTTTGGGTTTACAGACAAGAATGACAAATAGAGCAAATAGAGGACTCGAATTATTTTCAGAAACAGAATATGTCTCAGAAGAGAAATTTAAAAAAATTAAGTTTGATAATTCTTATTCAAGAAATTCAAGAGCTTATAAATATCTTGAACAGATTTTTGAAATAAACTTTGAAGAAAAAGACTTAATAGATGCTCAAAGAATAGTAAAAGATTGGGATTTAAAAACTGATTTTAACAACAGATCAGCCGCCTTAGGAGTATGTACAATAAGCCCTGAATGGCTTGCTGAACAAGGGCAGAGATCCCCACCTCCTGTTGAAACGGTATTTAGAGAATGTGTAGAGCAGATAAATAAAATCTACGGACGGTTAGATCCTCTTTGGTCAGAAAGAAACTTTCTTGTAAGAGGGAATAAGAAAATTTCTGTGCAAGGAGGTCCTGACACCTTAAGAGCTATCTACGGAAGACAACAAAAAGAAGGTTATCTGAAAGCCCAAGGTGGAGATGGCTTGTATATTTACGTCGAATGGAACAAAAATGGAAATTTAAAGTCTGAGAGTATTCATCAATACGGTAGCGCTACACAAGACAGCTCGTCTCCTCACTTTGATGACCAAATGGATTTGTATGCTGCAGAAAAATTAAAAGATACTTTCTTCAGTACTTTCAATGAGGATGAGAATGTAGAATCCAGAATCACTATTCCGCTACCAGAAGATTCATAAAATCAGAAACCACAGTTTTCTCTAGAGTTGATTGATCCAAACAAAGGCTATTGATTTCATCTGATCTAGAATTTGAGAACTGAGTAGCAAGATTGGTCTTAAACTTTTCTATTAAAACAGGAATACCCTCTTTTCTTCTCCTTTTATGACCAATAGGATATTCAACTTCGACCTTGTCTGAAGAACTTCCATCTGAAAAGTAGATTTGAATTGCATTAGCAATAGATCTCTTGTCAGCTTCAAGATACTCTTTGCTGTATCTAGGATCTTCTTCTATAACCATTTTACTTCTTAAAGAATCTATCAGAGAGTCTGAAGCAACATCATCTTCATAATCTTCGGCTACCAAATTACCTTTTAATAAACCTATTGCTGTCATGTATTGAATACAGTGATCTCGATCAGCTGGATTATTAAGCTTGCCCTCTTTACTAATAATTCTGATTGCAGATTCATGAGTAGTAATGACAATCTTATCAATGTTATTAAATCCCTTATCTTTAGTTTCTGGGTGAAGAATAACAGCTGCCTCCACTGCAGTTTGAGCGTGAAATTCAGCTGGATAGGAGATCTTAAATAAAATATTCTCCATTACGTAAGAATCAAATTCTTGAGGCAGTCTTAATTCTTTTCCTTTAAAGAGAACATCTTGAAACCCCCAAGTTGGAGCACTTATTGCACTTGGATAACCTGTTTGGCCTTTCATGGTCAAAAGGACCAATTGAAGAGCCCGACTGGTAGCATCCCCAGCTGCCCATGACTTCCTGGGTCCTGCATTGGGTGCATGTCGATAAGTCCGTAAACTTTGCCCATCTACGAAGGCCTGAGAAAGTGCATTAATTGTTTGTTCCTTAGATAGTCCAAATAAAGATGAAATAACAGCCGTTGAAGCTATCTTTACTAACACCACATGGTCCAATCCCACTCTATTAAAGCTGTTTTCTAAAGCAAGAACTCCCTGAATCTCATGGGCTTTTATCATGCTTATCAAAACATCATGCATTGTTAAACCCGCTTTTCCTGAAGCAATATTCCGTTGAGAAATAAAATCGGAAGCAGACAATATTCCACCCAGATTATCTGATGGGTGTCCCCACTCCGCTGCCAACCAAGTGTCATTAAAATCTAGCCATCGAATAATTGCACCTATATCCCAAGCTCCTTTTACTGGATCAAGTACATGTTTAGTTCCTGGTACCCTCACTCCATTCGGTACCTTTGTATTTTCTACATAAGGTCCTAATAAATCTTTACAGTCATCAAAAGTTAATGCCAACAGACCACAGCCTAAAGTATCCATTAAACAGTATCTGGCTGTGGTTAAGGCTTCTTCACTTTCTATGGTTTTGTTGAGAGCGTAATCAGCAATCTTAACCAGTACCTGATCTGGATCGGGTCTAACGTTAGAGTCAACGTTTCCAGTCATATAATTTTCCTTAATTAATTAACGATCTGACATATCGACCCACTCTGACTTATCTGGGCCTGTATAATCTTCACTGGGTCGAATTATTCTATTGTCTGCTCTTTGTTCCATTACATTCGCTGTCCATCCTGAAGTCCTACCAATCACAAAAAGAGGGGTGAAGATTGGAGTAGGAATACCTAGATAGTGATACGCCGAAGCCATGTAAAAATCTGTGTTAGCAAACAAATCTTTCTCTTCTGCCATGACTTTCTCAACTTCTTCAGATACCTCATACAGAAGACTATCTCCACTTGATTCACCCAATCTCTTTGCCCAAGCTTTAACAATCTTGTTTCTTGGATCTTCATTCGTATAAACAGGATGTCCAAATCCCATGATTTTCTCTTTGTTTGACAGCATTTCTTTGATGCCTTCATTCGCAGAATTTCTTGAAGAAAATTTTTCTATTGTGGCCATAGCAGCTTCGTTTGCACCTCCATGCAGAGGCCCTCTTAAGGTACCAATGGCCCCAGTAACACAAGAATGCATATCAGAAAGGGTTGAGGCACATATTCTGGCTGTAAAAGTAGAAGCATTGAACCCATGTTCAGCATAAAGAATCAATGAAACATCTAAGAATCTGGCATGTTCTTCACTAGGTTCTTTTCCAGTTAGTAAAGATAAAAATTGACCCCCCATTGTAGGATGGTCTGTTTCTGTTTCTATATTTTCCCCTTCGTGAGAGTAACGATACCAATAAGTTATGATTGAAGGCATTGCAGCTAAGATCCGGTCTGCAGTTTCATTTTGGTTAGAGAAGTCTCCTTCTGGTTCTAAATTCCCCAACATAGAACTTCCAGTTCTCATTACATCCATGGGGTGAGTACTCTTTGGAATTCTTTGCAATACTTCTTTTAATTCATCTGGAAGTTTTCTATAAGATTTCAATTTGTCTGAATAATTATCATATTCAGACTGATTGGGAAGATGGCCATACAAAAGCATATAGGCTACTTCTTCAAAAGTAGCTTTTTCTGCTAACTCTTCAATTGCGTAACCCCTGTAGGTAAGACCTTTTCCTGCCTTTCCTACAGTAGAAAGGGCGGTGTGACCAGCTACTTGGCCTCTTAATCCTGCTCCTTCTAGTTTCTTCTCCGCCATATTAGTTCCCTTGACTACTCATTAAATAGATCATCAAGTTTCTTTTCAAAAGTATGATAATCGAGAACTTCATAAAGTTCATCTCTGGTTTGCATTTTATCAATTAAGGACTCTTGCGTGCCTTTCTCTAATATCTCTGAATAGACTTCTTCAGCCGCCTTGCTCATAGCCCTGAAAGCAGACAAGGGATATAAAATCATGTCTATGCCAGCTTCTTTCAATTCTTTTTTTGAGAATAAAGGAGTTTTTCCAAATTCAGTAATATTAGCCAGTATCGGAACATTTAAATTTTCAGAAAATTTCTTATATTGGTCAATCTCGGTTACAGCTTCCGTAAATATCGCATCTGCTCCAGCTTCAACATAGGAAATAGCCCTATCTAGTGCAGAGTTTAATCCTTCATTGGCAATGGCATCCGTTCTAGCCATTATCATAAAATCAGAGTCAGTTTTGGCATCAACAGCAGCCTTTATTCTATTTTGCATTTCTGTTGCAGAAACAAGTTCCTTATTTGGTCTATGACCACATCTTTTCTGTTCAACCTGATCTTCGATATGAATACATGCAGCACCTGAAGAAATCATGCTCTTGACCATTCTTGAAATATTAAAAGCGCCCCCCCATCCAGTATCAGCATCAACTATGAGTGGTAATCTACATACATCTGTAATTCTTCCAACATCTATTAATACATCTTGTAATGTCGTTATACCCAAATCAGGAATACCCATACTGGAAGCGGCCACTCCTCCGCCAGAAAGATAAATAGCTTTGTGACCTTTTTTTTCAGCTAAAAGTGAAGAGTAAGCATTCACAGTTCCAACAATTTGTAAGGGAACATTTTCAATAATGGCCTTTCTTAGTTTTTTTCCTTGAGAAATCTTTTTATTCATTAACTTTTCTAACTTAATGCAACAAACTCAGATGCATTAGAAAAAACTTTTTTTAATTCTACATAGTTCTCAACACAATTAATTTTTGGAAATTCATTCTTTATGTGCTCCGGAGCCTGGAAGAAAACTCCCAAGTCAGCTTCGGTTAACATTTGGATATCATTATAAGAATCACCTGCAGCAAAAACTCTATACTTCAAGGCTTTCAGTGCTTGTACGACTCTTTTTTTATTTTCTTTTTGTCGCAAAGAATAACCCTTTAGCTTGTCCTCTTCAATTTTGAGATGATGGCAAATAATTGAAGGTGTGCCTAACTTTCTAATTAAAGGCCAAGCCAATTGATAAAATGAATCAGAAACAATTGTGACTTGAAAGTTATCTCTCGCCCAATCCATAAATTCCCGAGCCCCTTCGAACGGTTCTATTTTATGTACGACTGCTTGTATGTCACTTATAGAAATATCCATCGCTTCGACAAGCCCTATTCTCATATCCATTAGTTCAGAATAATCTTTAATATCTTGAGTGGTTAAATTGAATTTATCTTCTCCAGTAAATTTAGCTACTTCAGACCAAATTTCTGGGATTAACACCCCTTCCAGATCGAGACAAACATATTCCATAAGTTAAAATTTTTTAGTGGTAAAAAAGTTGCGAAATCGAATTCTATACCCTTTATTAAAAATTTGAAGTCTAAGGCTTAAGATTAATTACATGCCCAGTAGGTACTTCTTCGCTGGCCAGATCGCAATTCTCTTCTTGATCATCAAAGAAAATGTCCGCCTGATAGACTTTTAAAAAATCTACCTTTTGCAATCCCCCTAAAAATAAACTCTCATCGATTCTTATTTTCCATTCCCTTAAAGTTCTAATAACTCTTTCGTGAGAAGGGGCTGATCTAGCAGTAACTAAAGCTATTCTCATTGGACACTCAGATTGGGGAAATAAATTTTGAAGTCTATTTAATTCTGAAAGGAAAGGTTTAAAAGGACCCCCTAGAAGAGGTCTTTTTGCCAAAGTTTTTTCATTCTTGTCAAAAGCGTCTAAACCTTGAGAATCATAAATTTCTTGAGATTCTTCAGAAAAAATCACCGCATCTCCATCAAAGGCTATTTTGAGTTGGCTGTCTCTTGTTTTTGGTATTCCGGTAGGAATTATTCTTGCAGCTGCAACCCCACTTTGAAGAGCTAATTTACAATCTGAAAATTCTGTAGAAAGAAATAAGTGTGCACCAAAAGATTTTGCATAAGTGTGAGGACTATTACCCCCACAAAAAGCTGCTCTTTTAATATCGAGATTATGATGTTCTATAGAATTAAAGATTCTTAAGCCTGTATCAGCTGAATTTCTACTAAGCAAAACCACCTCAACAGATTTTTCTTGTTTTAAATGTTTGTTTAAATCTAATAATTTCGTGACCAAAGGAAAAGCCTGTCCAGGATTAAGAGCTTCATTTTCCTTTGAAATTTGATATTCCCTATAGGCCTCTAATCCTTGTTCTTCAAAGACTTTATGGCTGTCATCAAGATCAAATAGCGCTCTAGAGGTAATACCTATTACTAACATAAATTTGAGTTTTCACCATTTTACTGTATATAATTACAGTAATAAAGTTTTGGAGTACATATGAAAGACTTAACTTCACGGCAAAGAGAGATATTAGAACTTATCAAAAGTCATTTAAAGGAAAAAGGCTTTCCTCCCACAAGAGCTGATATTTCTAGGACTCTGGGTTTTAAATCTCATAATGCCGCCGAACAACATCTAAGAGCTATTGAAAAAAAAGGTTTTATCTCAATTCTCGCAGGAGCATCAAGGGGTATTATCTTAAATGAAGAAGAAGCTGGAATTCCAGTTATTGGCCTAGTTGCAGCAGGAAACCCTATACTCGCTGAAGAAAATATAGAAAATAAACTAGAAATCCCTTCTGGTATGTTTAATCAAAAGGCAGATTTCTTGCTTAGAGTAAAAGGTGAAAGTATGAGGGATGTAGGAATAAACGAAGAAGACCTAATAGCAGTTAAAAAAACTCAAGAGTGTAAAAACGGCGACATAGTGGTAGCTAGAATTAATGATGAAGTAACGGTAAAGACATTCAGAACTTCAGGAGAAGGTGATGTTACTCTTGAGCCTGAAAATAAGGACTTTAAACCTATAAAAGTAAATCCGAAGAAAGAGGAATTTTATTTAGAAGGAATTTGTGTTGGTGTTATTAAAAGGTTTTAAGATCTTTAGTTTAACAATGATAAGGCGGTAGCCTCATCGACATCTTTGACTTTCATATCCTTTGGTAATTCTTTCTTTTCCCCAGCATGAACGACAAATGCCTTCCAACCTTTACTTCTTGTCCTTTGCCTTCTAATCCCTACAGCTCTTGAGTCATCAGGATGATAAGTAATGATAGGCAAATTATTCACGGCCCATTCCAAAGTTACCTCATCATCTGACATATCTTTTGGCACTGTCTTCCTTATAAGTTCGTCAGTTTCTACATAAGCTCCAAACCTGCCTTTTTTAAGAAATACTGGAACCTTGCTTGTTGGATCTAGGCCTAGATCTTTAGATTCTTCTTTAGCAACACCTTTCCCTGCCAATAATTCAACCGCCCTATTCATTCCCAAAGAAAAAATATCTTCCTCATTTTGAAGATTGGCATATTGAAAAGTTTCTTTTCCTTCTCTCTTTACTCTTACAAAAGGACCTCTTGCAAAACCTGCTTGAATCATTTCGTTAGTTTCAGGATGAAGGCCTATGTCTCTTGGCAAACTAATCCATTTTAAAGCTTCTTCTATGGTTATATTTTCAGCAATACCATTTGATATTGTCTGCCTAATAGTTTCAGATTTGGAATCGTGAGTTTCTAAATACATACCTCCGCCTCTTGAAGGTTTTAAAAAAATATCTTTGCCAGATTCTGGATAGGTACCAATGGATTCTTTTGCCTTTGCATGTGCATCTACTTCTTCAAGAGTTAAAAAAGGAGGACTTTTATAATCGCATCCAGCTTCATCAAATTTAGTGCATCCTATAAATGGACCAAATCTAGGGCTGTTTTTTAGAGTCAATTCAGC
>DTSY01000083.1 GCA_012965075.1 Gammaproteobacteria bacterium
TATTTCTTTGTTTATCGTTCCCAATACAAGTATCTACAATGATCCTTTTATCACCCGTATCTATTACTAACGCGTGTATGCTCATGATTAAATTACCTTCAGGGTCCATAAAGTTAGGTTGCATCCAATCAATCGGTAAACAAGCTTCTCTTGTTGCGTCCGGCAAAATAAATTTAGTTCCTCCTGCGACTTCCATTTCAACTATTCGAGTCACTAATACATTACCGATTTTCCACTGATCCATATTAATAAAAAATACTTATATATAAGGGTTATCGCTGCCAAGGCGGGCGTCCCATTTAAACCCGGCACATTTCAGACTCTTTGGCAATGAGTCCCCACAACATTTTGATTCACTTCTTTATGTAACCGAGGCGCTCCCCTGTTGACAAAGATTTTATCAAAATACGTTACTAGAATACGATTTATTCTTTATTCATGTCCTCAGCAAATACAAGCCTGTAACCATCAGGATCGTATACTTCAAATTCTCTCATTCCATAAAGAGGACGCTCTTCTATTCCCAAAATTCTTGCTCCTTTTTTTTTGATTGAAGAATAGTATTCATCTATGTCCTCACACCAAAAGTAAGCATCTGTAGCCGAATGTTTTCCATTTGGATTCGGTGTTACCCCTTCTTCTTGATTAAGCATTACTATATATCCATCTTTCCTTGGCATGGCAAATGAAGGTGGCTCACCCCATAATTTAGGCCTATCAAAACCTAGGACATCCACATAGAAATCTATGGACCGCTTTAGATTCGTAACAAAGAAGTGTGGTGCAGAAGCGATAACTTTCATGATGAGGAGTATAGCTTAATCTGAAAAGAGATTTTTTAACGTTGAACTCAATGATGGAACAAGGTACAGATTGGATTATGGACTTAACTTTTATTACTTACGATTTAATAAAACTCCACCTCTCCAAAGGTGCAGTGCACCCCATATTGGCAATATTGTGGCAGTTACCAATCCATATCTGAGACCATCAATTCCAGCAGTTGGCTCCATATAATCACTAACTATTCCTACCATCAAAGGTCCTAAACCCATTCCAATAATGTTAAGAATAAATAAATTGATTGCAGCAACCACTGACCTCATCTCCACAGGTGCTTCAGATTGAAGGACAGCAAATATGATGCCTACATGAAAGCTCCCTAAAATCGCAGGTCCTAAAAACCAATACATAGCTGAAGTCGAATCTAAGGCAGTAAAACTTAGAATGGCCGTGGGAACGTAAATCAACACTGCAAAGCAGATTATCCAAGCTCTCCATCCCTCTTTTCTAGAAGCTAACTTGTCGGCAATATATCCTCCTAGAAATGTTCCTACTCCCCCACCTAAACCTATTGAAAGTGCCAAAAATGTTCCGGTTTCTCCGGTACTAAACATATGAATTCTTTGGAAATAAACTGGAGTCCAAGCTATTGCCGCATAACCAAAGAAAGCAAAGAGAGCATGAGCAATAACAAAGTGCTTAATTTTCCGATTTTTTAACATGTATATAACCACAGAAGTAAAACTGGGAGCTTGGGGTTTTTTGGCTATACCTTCGGAAAATCCTCTCTGTGGTTCTTTCATAGTAAATCTAACTAAGAAAGCTATAAGTAATCCAGGCACTCCGGCAATAATAAAAGCCCAACGCCAATTCAGCCATTCATTAACCCAACCTCCAATAAGAAACCCCAACATGACTCCAATATTTACACCTGTGGCAAAGATAGCCATGGCAGTTCCTCTCTCGGCAGGACTGAAAAGATCCGAAATAATTGAGTGAGAAGGAGGATTTGATCCAGCTTCACCAACCCCAACTCCTATTCTGAATAAGAGTAACTGCCAGTACTGAAACGCAAGTCCACAGAATGCGGTCATAAGGCTCCAAATGGAAATAGAGAATGCAATGAGGTTTCTTCTATTATGTCTGTCGGCCCACATCGCCATTGGCATTGCCAAAGTTGCATAAAACAATGCGAAAGTTACTCCTGTTAAAAAACCAAGTTGCGTGTCGCTAATAAGAAAAGTTTCCTTAATAGGCTGCAGAAGAATAGCAATTATATTCCTATCTATATGGCTTGAAGTGAAGACCAAAACCAGTAGAAAAAGCGTATAAAATTTTTGATTTTTAATTATATCTGTACCTATAAATTAACCTGCTTATTGCTGTTAATTGAACTAATGAGTAGTGTAAAAGTTTAAAGAAGATTTTCTATATTTCACTATTTTTTTCTCTATTGGTGTTGAGACGAGTTTCAATACCCTGTTCAGGACTATCTGGTATTACTCTTGATAAAATTAAAGAAATTCCAGCAATAAAAGCTCCTATTACGAAAACCGTACTATGATTTTGTATCCAGACCAATCCTAATACTGCTGGTAATAAGACTGAAGCAATATGATTTATTGTAAAACTCACACCTGCTGTTGATGCAATGTCTGCTGGATCAGCTATTTTCTGAAAGTATGTTTTTATAGCCAAAGACATTGAGAATAAAATGTTGTCTAGAATATATAAAACTAAAGCTACGTATAAGCTATCAACCACTGCATAGCTGAGGAAAATAATAATCAAACCGAGATATTCGAAGGTTAAAGCCCTTCTCTCCCCAATCTTTCCAATAAGAATTCCTAATTTTGGTGCTGCCCATATAGTGATGGCTGAATTTATAATAATTAACAAAATCATTTTATCTAATGGAAATCCGAATTTTTGGACGAGCAAGAATCCAGCAAAAACCATAAAAATTTGTCTTCTAGCTCCAGCTAAAAATGTTAATGAGTAGTAAAGCCAGTACCTCTTTCGAAGGATAATTTCTTTACGTTGTTCAACCTTCTCCACGAATTTAGGGAATGAAAACCTACAGAAGATTCCTATAATTACTGCTGAAAGGCCTGCAGAAGCATAAATCCAGACGTAGCTAGTTTGAAAAAGCATCAAAACTGAATAAATAATTGTTAAAACTCCCAATGTAGAAGCAGCACGAATGCTTATAATCTTTCCAAGTTCACGGGGGGCCTCTTCTTTAGTTAACCACTGCAAGCTCAAGGAAGTTTGCATAGTCTCTAAATAATGGAAACCAATAGACATTAATACAGTTGTGAGGTAGAGACCCAGAAACGAGGGGAAAAAGCCTGTTATGGCAGTTCCAATCCCTAATAAAATTAAGCTCAAAGCCGAAAAATTCTGTTGACGAAAATAAACTAGTAAAAACACAACAGTGAAGGCCAAGAATCCAGGTATTTCTCGTAAGCTTTGTAAAATACCAATCTCTCTCCCGCTGAAATTTGCTACTTCTACAACAAAATTATTTAAGAGAGCTTGCCAGGCTGCAAATGCTATAGGTGAACCAACGGCTAGAACATAAAGAAACGTCTTTTTACTTCTTACATTTGGAAACATAATTTATTAAGTTATTTGCTACTTATAACAGATTAAAGGATTATTCCAAACTAGACTTGATGGTGACAGTGAGTAGGGAAAGTTTGAACTATTTATTCTAACTTTTTTTTAAAATCTTTAAATAAGGTGTAAGGAGAGTGATAGCCCCAACTGCCAACAAGATGACAGGAATGTAATACTCAGGATCGCTAGCATAAAATTCCTGATAGACTCCGTTTGCCAGAGCCAGCAAAAGGAAAATGTAGCCAATAGCTTTAATCATCGAGTAATTTTCAAATTACTAAATCTTCCTATAGTTGAGCTATGTATCCAAAGAGCAACGTTTCCCCCTGCCTCTCTTCCAGTTTTGAGATCGTTAATAATCAGCGTAGGTTGCTCTACTTCATTGATGTACAACTTGGCTGATTGATCTTCCACTACGATTTTTACCTTTATCCATTCATCGGGAACTATGTCTACGTAAGCTTCATACTTACTAGGCATCTCTTTCCTCAAACGGTACCAAGTCCAGTCTGGATGTGAAATATACTGGACAGAATGATTACGACGCTGCTGGTCATTCGCACGTCCATTGGTGGGTCTTAAGTAGATACAATCATAGGTTTTATCATCTTGCACATTCCATGCTATACCAACAAAACCTCTTGCCTGCCCTGAAGCATTCGAAGAAAGAGAACCTGCAATTTCAGCCTCTATAGTCCCTTGGTTAAATTCAATTGTTTCGAAAACCACCAGATGGCTGCTACTCAAAGGTTCAAAATCTGCTGGTGTAGGTTGCTTGCCTCTTGATTGAAAGCCTTTAATCAATTTTGCAGTTTTTTCCCTTATGGAATCTGTCACTTCAGGATCGGCATAAACTTTTAGACTTGGTTTGCCTTTGAAATTTTCCTTCTCAGTTATCACGTTAACTAGTCTGATTTCATCTTCTAAACCTTGTTCCAATCCCCGAACATCAGCAAACGCATTAGTTACCAAGAACAGGCTTAAGAATAAGAGTAGGTTTTTCACGCCTTAACTATATTATTGGCTACTGTGAAGGAGAGACTCTAGTTTTCCCCTTAATGGTAATCAGCTCGACCAAATCACCAATTTTAAAATTGAATTCTCCAACTTCTTGAACCACAGAGACAGTCCGATTGTCATCCAAATTAATCGTAAGTTGAACGCCCTCTTTTTTTGTAATTTTTTGAGACAACTTAGATCCCACAGCAGAACCAACTGCCGCTCCTAAAGTAGCACCGATGGAGGATTCTATTTCTCCATCACTTACACCTGAACCAGCAGCCGCTCCTACGACTGCGCCTACCAAAGCACCACTCTTTATATCACCTTCAATATCTACTGTTTTCACCTTCACGACTTCTCCATAAAAAACATTACGCATCTCTTGGACTGCGTCTCTAGAATAAGTTTCAGGTTGCAGAGAACTATAAGCACAGCTAGAAATAATGAGAGACAAGATCAAGAAGGCAGCTCCAATCTCTAGTCTTTTAGAAAAATTCCGCAGTTTATCAGTTCTCATTTTTTATCGTTCTTATCAGTTTTGATTACTATGTTTATATCAACATCTTCCGGCATAGCTCCCAAAGCTTCACTCAGAGCTTTCTCTACTCTATCAGCTATATCAGCCGGTAAATCTCCTTTTATATCATCCGATTTAAGATGCAGTTTCATTGTTGAGTCAGAATCGGTATCAATGATGATTTCTTTATGCATAAATTTCTTAGAACCCATAGCAGCATGGGGAGCTGCTAATACTTTTATTTGAGCATGTTTTCTGTCTTGATTACTACCACCTGTAAAGAGAATAGCCCCCCCAACCAAAACGCCTATGATGATGGAACCAATGATGGTATCGCTAATTTTCATTTATTTTCTCCTTATTAGTAAATGATTAATTTAGTGTTCGACTATATTCATTTGAATTAGTTCTAATAGATTAAAAGAGAGATTTCCTTTTGTACAAGACCACAAAACCCGCAAATAAGAGACAAACCAAATAAGAATAAAACAGGTTGTACAAGAGGGGTATAGATAGATTTAAGATCAGGCCCAGAAAAGAGTCAGTGATAACTTCCACTTCGCGTAGGAGAATAAGCGCTGAGGTCATACTTACTAAGCCCACGAAAACCAGATTTCTTCTATGTCTTCTTTTTAACTCCTCCTGCTTGATTAAAGTAAGAGTGTAAAAGGTAAATAGATCCTTATTTCTCTGGTTGTAAGAGGCTTCTTTTTCTTTTTTAACAAGTACTTCCATCTCATTCATTTTAGTTTCTCCAAGGCGCGACTTATCTTAGATTTTACCGTTCCTGATTTCATATCTAAAAAATCACCAATTTCATCCATTTTATAATCGTAGATAAACCGGAGGGCAAACATTAACCTTTCTTCTTTGGTTAGAGGTTTTATAAGGGTAAAGAAGTCTTTATTGCCTTCGAGGTGAGGGGTATAACTTGGCTCATTTGTGTCTTCGAGAGATGAATATTGATTTTCTTTTGCGATTAAATCTTTAAAAGAGTTAACCGCAATACCAGTAAGCCAGTGTTTAAAACTTTTTTGAGGATCAAAACTTTTTAAATAGGTATAAGACTTCATGAAAGCTTGTTGAGACATATCTTCAGCAAGCTCTTTATTACCTGAAGTTAACCGCATGCCCAATCCAAATAAATAATCAGCATATCTCTGTATTAAAACCCCAAAATGGTGGCTGCCTTCAGAGAGAGTTCTTCTAACCAGTTCTTCATCTGTTTCCATTAAGAAGCATCATTAACTTTCTTATCTTTGTTGTAAATACCATAGGCAAGAATTCCCAAACCTATTGAGAGCACCAGTAGCCCAATTCCGACAAGCGGAGTCTCGGCAACACCAAATTGTCCAAATAAAACTATCCCAATACCAACTCCTGCGGTTATGGTGCCTGAACGAATATCATTCCTTTCTCCGTTCTTTTCCTTTTTATAACCCGGAATACTTTGTAATATATCTGGGGACAATTCTTGTCCGCTTTTAATTAATTCTTGTAATGTCTGGTGAAATTTCTTTTCACTTTTACTTTCAAAGTAATGAACAATCCACACGATAAAGACTGGCATTCCAAAAACACCTACTATCCCAAATATTGGTATTAATATGTCTTCCATAAATATCTCCTATTAGTTAACAATCAACATCTAAACTGCCACCAGAACTTGTTGTGATGTCAGTTCTTATTGTGTTTTCAGCGACTTCAATACTACCGCCACTGGAAACTTTACCTGAAACTTCAAGAGCTCCACAAATCTCAACCGAAGCTCCAGAAGATACCCTCACTTCAGAGGTTTCAATAATAACTTCATCGTCCGCTTCAAAATCAGATCCTGAAGAAGCTTTGAGTCTGAGGTGGTTAATATGCAGTTTTTCCTCTATCTCTATTTCAGATCCAGATGACATATTCACTTCCAGTTCGTTGATGGAACCTGAACCTTCATCAATTACAAAAGAACTTCCAGAGGATACTGATAAACTTAAATCTGCTTCTTTCTTAAAACAATTTTCCATTTCCCCTTCAGAGCCAGCACTCAATTCAATAAATTGAGGTGGGTTCTTCAGAGTAATATCCGCAGTCACATCATTACTCCCCCAAGGAAAAAACAGCCAAAAATCACTATTCTTTCTTTTAATCTTTAGTTTCTTATCTTTCAAGGACATTCTAAAGTCATCCTCAGAGTCAGCAGTGATGTTTAATTTATTCACAGCCCCACACCAAACAGTAAACTCCACCCCAGAACTTACATCCACAGATTCAACTTCTTCTATCTCATAAGAATAAGTCTCACAGAAAAGTAAGGGAGTAAAAAAACTTACCGTAAGTAAAATAAGCTTCTTAACTTTAATCATTTTTTTGCCTTCATTTATATATACCAAATATTGAACAAAAGGGTTGCGATTAATTTTTTTTCGGGTTCTTTGCAACCCTTTTTTTATATCTCAGGTATATATAAGCAGAACAAATACCCAATTCAAAAAATTATCTTAACCTTTAAAAAAATTTGAAAAAAATCATACTCTTACTTGCGTGTTTTTTGAGTACGTATATTTACTCAACCATCGAGATTGATGGCAAGCTTGATGAACCTGAATGGGACTCCGCTAAGGAAATCAACCAATTCTATGAAGTCTTTCCCTATTCACTAAAAGATGCTGATTTTCCTACCAAAGTTCTTATCAAAGAAACAGATAAAGGCATTTTTTTCGGATTCTCTAGTAGTCAAAAGAAGGACACTATTCGGGCTAATCAACATCAAAGAGATGCTCATTTTATGCGCACTAATGCAGATTTGGTTGGAGTAATGATTGATTTTGATGGCAATGCACTAACTGCCTTTGATTTTTATGTATCCGCAGGAGGTTCAATAGGCGACGCTATTATTAAAAATGAACAACAATTTGATGGGGATTGGGATGGAGACTGGTTATCAGCTACCTCCATTTCAGGTGATCACTGGTATGCAGAAATATTTATCCCCTGGTCAATAGCGCCCATGAGATTTCAACGTGGAGAACTGAGAAAAGTAAAGATTGGATTGTACCGAGTTATCAATTATCAAAATCGTATGTTCGGCAGTGTCAAAGCAAACCCGGATATGGGACAGTTCGTCTCAAAGTTTGAGGAGTTTACATTTAAGAACTACAAGGCCTCAGCTCTCAACTTTTACCCTTATGTAACCTTGTCAAACGACAGATTGACCAGTCAGACAGAAACAAAAACGGGCATGGAAATATTTTGGAAAATAGATTCAAGCAAGCAATTAAATGCCACTTTCAATCCAGATTTTGGACACGTAGAGAGCGATGAAGTCGTGGTTAATTTTTCTGCTGTGGAGACCTACTATTCTGATAAAAGACCTTTCTTTGCAGCAACTCCAACATTATTTAATGTGCAAGACCAACATTGGTATATCATTAATACCAGAAGAATTGGGGGAACTCCAGACTATAACTGCTCCAAGTACGAAGAAGAAACACAAACTTTATGCTCCAACAACCAGCAAGGCAGTTCCGACATTGATCTGGCACTCAGCTACACACAGCAAAACGAAGCCTTTGATATAGGTGTTTTAGGGGCGTTTGAGGACGATGCAAATTTCAGCCAGGGAAAGGATTTTTATGCAGTTAGATTAAGGACCACACGAAACAAAACCACATGGGGATATTTGGGAACCCTGGTCAATAGACCGGTGTTAAATCGAAGAGCTAAAGTAAACTCCATAGATCTCAATTATCACTATTCGCCACAACTAAAACTAACAGGAAACTTGATCAACTCAATTGTCGACAGTGAGCAGGGTTACGGTTTTAGAGTGGCCCTGGATCACACGCCTAATAACAGCAGAACACATAATTTTAAAATAACTTACTTTGATAAAAA
>DTSY01000084.1 GCA_012965075.1 Gammaproteobacteria bacterium
TTGCTAATTTAAGAGACAAAAAAGGAAGGCCTACAAATGCTTTCAGTTTTCTTCTGATTGCTCAGATAGCAAGATCCTGCATCAAGAACACAGACATAGCCCCATCTCAATCCAATGATTCTTTTCTAGAGTTAGTAAAGATAGCAGGTGAGGCTGTAGGCGTTAAAGATTTAGTTGATCTTGTGAATGAATCCTTAAGCCAAGTAAATAAATAATATTTTAAAGGTAATCAACATATATAGGGGAAGACCAGGCTCTTTCTTCTATCATTGATAAACAATCATCATCTTTTGCGGTTCGATTGTCTCCGTAACACATGTTTACTTTTATACATTCCCCTTTTTCATTGTATTCACACCTTATGTTCTTAGCGTTAACAGATGGAGAAGGCTCTTGAATGGCGCGGATATAAAAAGACACATCTCTTTGATTCTCAGAATAACTTGTGTCTTCAAAACTTACTTCACAGCCATTTTGATCTAAAGGACAGTCTATAACTTTCCATGGATCTTCAATAAGATTGTCGACCTTTTCTCCTGGATTTATTTGAGGAGAAACCTTAATTACTTCAATTCTTGTAATAATGTTTCTTTCGTCTGAAGGGTTATAACATTCGTTTTTACAAATTCTCTCTATATCTTCTCTCGTGATCTTGGTATCACTATAATCAGGACAGCCGGGTTTTTGCTTAAGCGCTCCAATAGCCTTCACAAAAAATTGTGGGTTTTCAGTTGTAGAGATTTCTCCCCCCATAGGGATTCTTTCTTCTCCATTGATAAGATCAAACCAAAGTAAGATCCTATCTCCACTGGTGCCATAGGTTTCTTTCCTTTTCATAGAGTCCCAAATGGATTGCCTATCCCTTCCTGATGAATGAACGGCAGCCAAACCTCCTGAAGTGAAAAATGAGGCTTGTCGTTCAACTTCAAAAGCTCTGAATCCCAAGTCTATCAATCCTTCTCTCCCACCTACGTCTATAGACTTTGAATCAGGAAAAGACTTGGGATATAAAACTTCCGCTATGGCTTCACTGGAAGGTCCATTGGCTTCTGTGGTTACAAATCTATCTTTTTCTTTATAACCGGTACCCGGTCTAGCTCTATGATTGTCACTTGAAGCGATAAAACCAAACCTAAATCTTTTAGGTTTTTCTTGTTCAAAATTAGTAATAGACAGAGCATATTGTCCTGAACCGGCTGGTCTGTAATTAAATGAAGGTATAAAACAGTCTTTGCATTGACCTGAATCATACCAATCCTCTATTTCAACCCCTGGTATCGCCAGATAACCTGACGGACCTAAAGCTAAAAAATTACTTCTGGCTTCAAGCTCTCTTAATTGACATGTTGTCTTTGGATTCCCTTCAGACAAACACCTTTCAGCAATGATTTCACCTGCTCTCCAACAGCTAGGAAAATAAGCAGCCGTTGGTTCAGGACATCCTAATGATCCATCGTCATTTAATATAGCTGCTCTCCAAGGCCTATATTCTTCCGAGTTTCCATGACCGGACATAACTTCAAAAAGAATTTGTACATTTTCGTTATGAAATCCTTCTTTTAATTGCTTATCAAGACTGGTTAAAGGAGGTGAATAAAGGCCCCAAGTATTTCCATGCGGAATGACTATGGAAGGGAAATTTAATTGGTTTAGTTTACTGAAAAGTTCAACTGGAGTGTGCGCATATTCATAACAATCTTCTGGCAATAAAGATGAATCAACCCCTAGTTCACAATGAGGGGTTCCTGAGAATTCCTGGGTAAAGCTTATGAAATTGAAATATCTGTGACGATTCTTAAAATCCAGAAAAGCCAAAGGCTTGAATTGACCTGCTTGCGCTCCAATTGTTTCACGCATTCCATCAGTAGCAATTCCACCAGCTCCGATAGGTCGCAAAGGGACTTTCCCTTCTTCGGTATCAAGAAACATAACATTTTTATGCCCATAATGATCTTCAGCATAAAGTCCTACCTGAGTCCATTCGTAACCCAAGAAAGTGACCATATCAGGATCTTTAGAATCTGCAGGAGCATTGCATTGCCTTACCGACTCTTTTATTTCTTTCCATTTTCTAGGAGTAGAGGCTTCTGCGTGATCTGTGGTAACCCAAAAATCCAAAGCAGAACAAAATCTAGCGTAATCACAAGCATCCGATATTGGATGCGGTCCCTCCCCGTTTAA
>DTSY01000085.1 GCA_012965075.1 Gammaproteobacteria bacterium
CAATGTTAGCTGTACTGGCAGCAAAGCGATGCTGAACCAAAACCTGATATTCTTTAGAGTTATACCAATCTAAAGCATCTTCTTTAGAAGGAAATTCTATGAGTACGGTTCTAGTAAATGGCCACTGTCCTTCCAGTAGATGCTCATTTTCTTCAACACTCAATATCTTGCCTTTATAAGTTAAAAAAATATCCATAAAGCCAGCTTCATATTTTGCATACTCTTCTCGATCAGCTATTTCTATTTGAGCAATAAGGTAATGCGCCATAAATGTCTTTAATTAGACTCTAGCTTCAGGAAAAATTCTTAAAAAGTTTTCTGAATAAAATAGATCTTTCGTTTCTTCATCGTGTTTTATCAGTGAGCTTTCAAACTTCCCTATCGGGTCTCTCGTTCCTTCAACATGAGGATAGTCACTTGAAAAGAGATAAAGTTCAGGGTCTGAAGAATCTATCAATAAACCAACATTTTCATGTGCAAAGGGAGTAAAAGCCATTTGTTCTATTAATTGTTCTGAAGGTTTTCTTTTAATTTCACTTAAGTTTTTGTCAACTCTGCTCCATGTTCTAACTACATAATCTAGTCTCTTTAACATTTCAGGAACCCAACCAGCTCCCAACTCAACACTAGCACCCTTAAGTTTTGGATTTCTTTCAAAAACGCCATCCAAAACCATCATTGATACAAATGTTTCAGGGCCCTGGTGCATTACCACCATATCTTTTGCTCTGACGTTTTCCCCTCCACCCATCCAATCTTTACTAGGTGGTTTCCCATTGTCACTCCAACTTTTATCTAACTGGAGGGGTGCTCCTCCAACATGCATTAAGAAAGGAACGCCTTCTTCCGAAAGTTTTTGCCAAAAAGGATCTAGAGACAAATGTCCAGGAGACCTATCTCCGCTGGCATAATGCGGAATCCATATAGCCTTAAGACCAGATTTAATTGCGAAGTCTAACTCTACCATAGCCAATTCTGGTTCATGTAAAGGAATGACTCCAACACCCATTAGTCTTGAATCTTGTGAACAAAAATCTGACATTGCCCTGTTATGAGCTCTTGTAGCTCCATAACGCAATTCTGGCGTAATTTTGACTCCTTGTTTCTCAACATATTTTGCTTTACCTCTAACATCCCTGAAAGGTGTAACTACACTATGAGTAGCAAAAACCAGTTGTTTCTTAAACCCAAGCAGATCCATGGCTATACTTCTATCATCACGATCAAATGCTCCCAGTGCTTGTATCTCTTTAGATTCAGCAATTAATTTATCTCCTAAAGCAATCTGTGCTTCCACGTGTTCTTTACTGTGTTTACCACCGTTATTAAGTATTACTTCGACTTCTTCGTCTGTTACAAGACTGGCTTGGTAACTAACCGGCGGAATCTGATCTTTAATTTTTTTATCTGCGTAATCTATGATGAAATTTGGCAGTTCCATTACATGGCTGTCTGCATCATAAAACGCGCGATTATCGGGGGCGTAAGCCATAACTATCCTCCTAAAAAAAGTATTCCCATAATACTACCAATTTCTGATGCTTTTACCTATTCACATTGCTTGCATTCCTCCAAAGATCAGCATTTTGTTATATTGGTATAGATTGAGGAGTAAATATGTCCACTGGAATTTTAAATTACACAACTAGCCTTCGAGATTACCTTTGGGAAAAAGGAATTGAGGAGCATCCCGCGCTTAAAGAATTACGACTAGAAACAGCCAAATTACCACAATCAATGATGCAAATATGTCCAGAGCAAGGGGCTTTGATGGCAAACTTAATCAGATTGATGTCAGCTAAAAGAACGATAGAGATAGGTACCTTTACAGGTTACAGTGCCTTGGCTGTGGCTTTAGCACTTCCCGAAGAAGGAGAAATCATTGCGTGCGATATTTCTGAAGAATGGACTGCCTTGGGAAAGAAAAAATGGGAGCAAGCTGGAGTGGCTCATAAGATAAATCTGAGATTAGCACCAGCAGTAGATACACTGGATGCTCTACTGGCAGATGGTCAAGAAGGTTCATTTGATTTCGCTTTTATCGATGCCGACAAAGCGAATTATCCGGCCTACTATGAAAAATGCTTAAAACTGGTAAGAAAAGGCGGAGTAATAGCGATAGATAATGTCTTGTGGGGTGGATCGGTGATTGATTCTGAAAG
>DTSY01000086.1 GCA_012965075.1 Gammaproteobacteria bacterium
AAGAGGAGGTGGAATCTCTTCATCCCCTAATAAACCGAAAGATAAACGGCTGACCCATGAGCGCTTAGGCCCAATCAACTCATCGGAATCAAAATTCGGATAGCTAGTTTTTAAAATCTCAAAATTTTTCTCTCGCAAATCTTGATAATCTAAAAGTCCATAAGCATTTACTAGAATAGACAAAGCTTCGGGTACCTGAGGCGTATTAGGCATGTGCTCTAATACATATCTTGCCCTTCCAACTGCAGCTATATAGGCTTTTCTTTCTATGTAAAAGTTAGCCACATAGATTTCGTGTTGTGCCAAGATATTCTTAAGATAGATCATTCTCTGTTTAGCATGAGGAACGTATGGGGAATCTGGGTATCTGGCCAAAAATTCACCCAAGTCTTCAAAGGACTGTTGAGCTGGTTCTATGTCTCTTTTAGACAAATCGGAAGTGAAATATCGAGAGAATAATCCTGAGTCATCAGTGAAAGCAGAGAGGCCTCTTAAATAGTATGCATAACCGGTATGGGGATGACGCGGGTGCAGATTGATGAATCTTTCAGCAGCAGATCTAGCAGCTTCAAATTCAAAATTTCTATAATAAGCGTAAATAAGTTCGGCCTGAGCTTGCTCTGCATATCGTCCAAATGGAAATCTCCTTTCAAGTGTTTCAAGACTTGCAATAGCATTTGAGAAATTACCATTTTTCAATCTAGTTTGAGAGGCATCGTAAAGTTCCTTCTCTAAAAAACGTTCATCAGGTTGTTCCTCATTGTTAGAACAAGAGACAATCAAAAAAAATGAACAAAATAAAAGTAATGAAGATCTTTTAATTATCTTATTTAATGAGTAGATATTATGGTGCTTTAGCATTTGGATTGCTGATTCTACATTTCTGTATAGATATTGGACAGAAAAAGAATTTTATGGTTCCTTAACTAAGTATTAATCGAACAAATGAATCGAAAAATAGATTTAACATTAAATATCAAAGCCGACCAAAAGGGCAGGAGAGTAGATCTTGCCATAGCGGAAGCATTTACTGAATTTTCTAGGAGTCATCTACAAAAATTAATTAAACAAGGGGCCGTGAAAGTAAATGGTAAAGAAACTAAACCTAAGTACATTCTTCAAGGAAATGAGCTGATAGAGATAGCTGCCGAAGAAGCACCTCAGTTAGAAGATAAACCTGAAAATATAAAACTGGAAATAATATATGAAGACAAAGATGTATTAGTTATTAATAAGAGCGCTGGATTAGTAGTTCACCCGGGAGCAGGAAATCCTACGGGTACCTTGGTTAATGGACTAATTAATCTTGATTCAAAACTGGTTTACTTACCAAGAGCGGGAATAGTTCATAGGCTAGACAAAGATACTTCTGGACTAATGGTGGTTTCACGAAATGAAAAGACTTATTTAAATCTTGTTAATCAGCTAAAAGAAAGGACTGTTAATAGAAAATATAATGCTTTGGTTGTAGGAGAGCCTAGTTTGAGCGGAGTTATAGATAAACCAATAGGCAGGCATCCAAAAATTAGAACCAAACAGGCTGTTGTTAAATCAGGAAAGGAGGCTATAACTAAATTTAAAACAGTAAAGAACTTAAATGGTTATTCTCTATTGGATGTTTCTTTAGAAACTGGAAGAACGCATCAAATAAGAGTGCATTTATCTTATCTAGGTTTTCCAATAGTAGGAGATTCTGTTTATGGGAGTAGAAGAAAGTATGCAAAGGGCACATCTGAAAATCTTAGGCAAGAAATAAATAACTTTAAAAGACAGGCTTTACATGCAAGCGCATTAACTTTTACTCACCCTTCATCAGAGAAAATTTTAACTTTTGAAAGCCCATTACCTAAAGACATGGCAAGTTTAATAAATACCCTACAAGAAGATGATTCATAAGCTCTTAATTAAACCAGATCAGTTATTAGGTAATGGGGTTACTTCTTTCATGCTAACTAAGGCATATTTTGAAAGACACTCTTCTGAGCTAAGGGAAAGTAGATCCCTTGAAGACTTTGTAGGATCTAAATTGGGAGTGCCGATTGTTTGGTTGGATCAGGTGCATGGTTCTAAGGTAGGGTCAGTCCATGCCAGTACAGAAGATTTAATTGATGCTTGCGATGGCCTCTATACCGAAGAAGAAAATATTGCCTTAGCTATCAAAACTGCTGATTGCTTACCATTGATATTATCTTCCAAAGAAGGAACAGAATTATCAGCTTTGCATGTGGGCTGGAAAGGTCTTCAGAAAGGCATAGTTGAGAACGCCATATTGAAGTTTAAGTGTGTAACAGAAAATCTAGTCGCGTGGTTAGCCCCTTGTATTTCATCAGAAAATTACGAAGTAGGTGAAGATGTTTACACTTTGTTTGTTAATTCAGATTCGCAAAGCATTTCCAGCTTTATATCTTCTTCAAATAATGGAAAGTGGTTGTTCAGTCTAAAACAAGAATGCATAAGAAGACTGCAAAGGTTAGGCATTGAGGTCATATCAAACCAATTTTGTACTTTTAAAGATGAAGATCTTTTTTATTCGTACAGAAAAAATACAAGTTTAAAAAGAATGGTAACTTTAACCTGGAGGAAAAATGAAAAATAAAGGTTTTATTGGTCTTGGTGTAATGGGATCGCCAATAGCGGGACATATTTCAAAAGCTGGTTACGGTGTTACGGTCTTCAACCGTACTATAGAAAAATCCAAACTTTGGCATGAAGAGCATGGAGGTAAAGTCGCCCTTTCCCCTTCTGAACTGGCTGAAGGATGTGACATGGTTTTTTTGTGTGTTGGCCATGACCAAGATGTGGAAGAAATAATTCGAGGCAGGAACGGAGTGCTAGAAAGCATGGAACCCGGTGGAATTATCGTAGATCACACCACAACCTCTTCAGTCTTAGCGAAGAACATGGCAGTGAGTTCATTGAAAAAAGGCATTTTTTTTATCGATGCTCCAGTTTCGGGAGGCGAGATAGGTGCGAAAGAAGGATCTTTAACTATTATGGCTGGAGGCGACGAAGAAGCGTTTAACTCAAGTCTACAAGTTCTGAACCTTTATTCAAAATATTCCAAAAGGATGGGAGATTCAGGATCAGGTCAATTAACCAAGATGGTCAACCAAATATGCATAGCTGGCTTGATACAGGCTTTAGCAGAGGGAATGCATTTTTCAGAAAAAGCAGGATTGAATACAAAGGAAGTGATCGAAGTTATTTCAAGGGGAGCGGCTCAATCTTGGCAAATGGATAATAGATGGGAAACCATGCTGGCAGATTATTATGAACACGGATTTGCAGTTGATTGGATGCGAAAGGATTTGGGATTTGTTCTGGAAGAATCTGTAGTTAATGGGTCCAATTTAGAAATAACTAATTTAATAGATTCTTTTTACGCTGAGGTTCAGCAAAAAGAGGGAGGCAGATGGGATACCTCTAGTTTGTTTAGAAGGCTTAACAGCCAATGAGTTTGTTTCCTGATTCAAACAATAGTGATTGCAGAAGTCTTTTTGAGGATACTAAAAAAAGCTTGAATGAATTAGCAAAAAACCTTGAAATTAGTTCAATTTCTAATAGTTTTTTTACTGAAATTGTTATTCCTTTAACCAGTTTCTTTAACTCTTTAGAGAAAAGGGATCACCCTTATTTCATTTGTTTCACAGGAGGCCAGGGATCAGGAAAAACCACGTTATCTGAATTTGTCCAGTTAGCTCTCCAAGTAGGCTGCAAAAAAAGGAGTGTAGGTTTTTCTATAGATGACATTTATAAAACACCAGAAGAAAGAGAGAGTTTAGCCAAATCGATACATCCTCTTTGTAAAGTGAGGGGTGTACCAGGAACGCATGATGTTAAATTAGGCCTAGATATTTTAAATAGTCTTGTTCATGCGCAGGCTTCTACGCTGACACCGATACCATCCTTTTCTAAACCTCTGGATCAACATTATCCAAAGGAAACTTGGCGAGAGTACAAAGGAAAACCAGATTTTATTTTCTTTGATGCATGGTGTGGTGGCGCTAGACCTGTTTCCACTGAAAACTGGAAACCTCCTATGAATACACTTGAAAAAGAAGAAGATCCAAACGGCATCTGGTCAAAATGGAGTAATAGTGAGTTAGCAGGAGATTATCAAATCTTGTTTGAAAAATTTGATTTATTGTTGATGATTAAAGTACCTAACATGGAACATGTTTATGAAAGTAGGTGGTTGCAAGAACAGACCTTAGCTAAAACACTTAAAGATCCTGAAATGAAAAAGAAGATAATGAACAAACAAGAAGTATTTAGATTTGTTATGCATTACGAAAGATTAACTCGTTATATTTTGGAAGAAATGCCTTCTTTTGCTGATATTGTTGTAGAAAGAGACAAAGTTTTTAATTTCTCTTTCCTTAAAACACCTTAGAACCTGATCAAATTGGGAATTCTTGACTTCAATTTATCTGGTGTCACAATGCGCCACCTTCAGCTTTTTGCTGTTATTAGGTACTTATTATGAGTAAAGAAAAACTATCTGGAGCAGAAGCCCTTATGAGATCCCTTCAGGATGAAGGAATAGAGCTTGTATTTGGGTACCCTGGTGGTGCTTCTCTCCATATTTACGATGCTTTATTCAAGCAGCAAGCTGTTCAGCATGTCCTAGTAAGGCATGAACAAGGTGCTGTCCATGCTGCTGATGGGTATGCCAGAAGTACAGGAAAGCCCGGTGTAGTTTTTGTCACTTCGGGTCCAGGCGCTACCAATGCGATTACTGGACTAGCTACTTCCTATATGGATTCAACACCTGTAATAGTTATTTCTAGTCAAGTGAAAGCTCATCTAATAGGGACAGACTCTTTTCAAGAAACAGACATGATTGGCGTCTCTCGACCCGTTGTTAAACATAGTTTTTTAGTTCTAAAGGCTGAAGATATTCCAACGACAATAAAGAAAGCTTTTCATATTGCCACTACTGGAAGACCTGGCCCTGTGGTTATAGATATACCCAAAAGTGTTACCGACCCAGATTATAAGTTTGATTACAGCTACCCTAAAGACGTCGATATAAGATCCTATAAACCTGTGGAAGAAGGACACTCCGGCCAAATAAGAAAAGCAGCTAAGCTTTTATTAGCTTCTGAAAGACCAGTAATTTATGCAGGGGGGGGTGTAATTCAGAACGATGCATCTGAGGAGTTAATTGAATTAGTTAACTTTCTTAATTTTCCAGTCACTAACACTCTAATGGGATTGGGAGCTTATCCAGCTACCGGCGATAAGTTTATTGGAATGTTAGGTATGCATGGCACTTATGAAGCCAACATGGCCATGCACAACTCTGATCTTATTCTAGCTGTGGGAGCAAGATTTGATGACCGCATAACAAATGATCCAGCCCAATTTGCTTTAGGAGCAAAAAAAATTCATATAGACATAGATC
Source organism: Gammaproteobacteria bacterium (assembly GCA_012965075.1). Lineage (GTDB taxonomy): Bacteria > Pseudomonadota > Gammaproteobacteria > Magnimaribacterales > Magnimaribacteraceae > AEGEAN-183. Next base: position 5,408 of record DTSY01000086.1, read on the forward strand.
CTGCTTCGCTCTCCAAGATTATTAAAGTAGATGTTCCCATAGTAGGTTCAGCTAAATCTTGCCTTCGTCAACTATTAAACGAGCTGAAGAAAAACGAATCCAAGTTACATAAAGAAAAAATTGAACCTTGGCTTAATCAGATCCAAGATTGGAGAAACGAACATGGTTTAAATCATGATATGTTACAAAAACCATCCCCAAGCGGGAAAATCCTTCCCCAACAAGTAATTCAATCACTCTATAAAGAAACCAAAGGCAAGGCTTACATTACTTCTGATGTAGGGCAACACCAGATGTTTACTGCTCAGTATTATCATTTTGATAAACCGAGGCAATGGATAAATTCAGGAGGACTTGGAACAATGGGCTTTGGTCTACCAGCTGCCATGGGAGTTCAGTTGGCTTTTCCCAGAGCAACAGTTGCCTGTGTGACTGGTGAAGGCAGTATTCAAATGTGCATTCAAGAACTTTCAACATGCCTACAATACGATCTACCAATAAAAATCATCAATGTTAATAATTCTTCTCTTGGCATGGTTAAACAATGGCAAGATATGCAGTACGGCGGCAGACTTTCTCAAACCTTATACGAGGACTCTTTGCCCGATTTTGTTAAGTTAGCAGAATCTTTTGGCCATGTTGGAATGAAAGTTGAGAAACTTGAAGAGCTAGAATCCGCTATGAAGGATTGTTTTAAATTAAAAAATAAATTGGTGTTTCTTGATATTGTTGTTGATCAGGATGAACATGTTTATCCAATGCTAGAAGCAGGAATGGCTCTGGATGCCATGTGGCTTGATAAAGAAACTAAGACCTGGGAATGAAAAGAGTTGTAGCATTATTAATGGAGAATCAGTCTGGAGCTTTATCAAGAGTTGTCGGGCTATTTTCTCAGAGAGGTTACAACATAGAATCATTAATAGTTGCCCCCACTGATGACCCCTCGTTGTCAAGATTAACCATGACCACTGAAGGCGATGCGAGGGTGGTTGAGCAAATTACTAAGCAGCTAAATAAGCTTATTGATGTTGTAAAGGTTTTAGATTTATCTGTGGAGGATTATGTTGGAAGAGAGCTTCTACTTATTAAATTAGATTCTTCAGAAGAAGCTGAAGCTAAGGTAATCAGTTTAGGAGGCCAAGTCTTATTCAAAAATGAAAGTATTTTGAATGCCGAGTTTGTAGGAAGCTCAGAGGAATTAGATAAAATAGTTACCTCTTTAAGTGAATCAAATCTTTTGGAAGTAGTAAGAACAGGGCTTTCGGGTATATCCTCTACATCAAAAACCTTAACAATTTAATTTCTGGAGAGAGCTATGCAAATTTTTTACGATAAAGATGCTGACCTTGAACATCTAAATAATAAAAAGATAGTAGTTGTTGGTTATGGTTCTCAAGGACATGCTCATGCTAACAATCTTAAAGACTCCGGCATGGATGTGAGTGTCGCATTGAGAAAGGAATCTCCTTCTAGGCAAAAAGCTGAAGAAGCAGGCTTTAAGGTTCAAGAAGTTAAAGAGGCGGTCAAAGAGGCAGACTTGGTTATGGTTTTGATGCCCGACGAACTGCAATCTTCGACCTATAGTTCTGACATAAGTAAAAATATCAAAAAAGATGCTGTTTTAGCATTTGCTCACGGATTTAATATTCACTTTAAAATGATTGTTCCGAGAGAGGACTTAGATGTCATCATGATTGCACCCAAGGGGCCAGGTCATACTGTAAGGTCCCAATATGTTGAAGGTGCAGGAGTCCCGTGTTTAATTGCTATTCACAAAGATGTTTCTGGTCAAGCTAAAGATATAGCTTTGGCTTACGCTATGGCGATCGGATCTGGTAGGGCAGGAATTATTGAAACAAATTTTAAAGATGAGACTGAAACTGATTTGTTTGGTGAACAAGCAGTTTTATGTGGCGGCCTTACTTCTCTTATACAAGCCGGTTATGAAGTTTTAGTAGAAGCTGGTTACCCCCCTGAAATGGCTTATTTTGAGTGTCTCCACGAAGTCAAACTAATAGTTGATCTTATCTACGAAGATGGATTACAGAATATGCGCTACAGCATTTCCAATACGGCTGAATTTGGGGACTATACCAGCGGACCAAAAATCATCACTGAAGAAACAAAAGAAGAGATGAGAGCAATACTAAAAAGAATTCAATCAGGGGAGTTTGCAGAACACTTCATGTCAGACAGTAGACAAAGCAACGATGGCAAAGGAGGTCCTGAGATGAAAAATTACCGAGATCAAGCTTCTTCACATCCTATCGAAGAAGTGGGTAAGGAGCTCAGAGCAATGATGCCTTGGATAGCTAAAAATAAGTTAGTTGATAAAGCTAAGAATTAATACAAGTGCCTAAAGAACCTGAAAACCTAGATCTTTATGATGAACATGAAGAAGTAGTTTCTGAAGGAGGAAAGAAGGTCAGGAGAAGAGGTATATTCCTTCTACCCAATCTTTTAACTACAGCTTCGTTATTCGCAGGATTCTTTTCCATAATTTCTTCTATAGAAGGAAACTTTATTTATGCTGGAATGGCAGTTTTTGTTGCTCAGATCTTTGACGGATTGGATGGAAGAGTGGCTAGACTTGCCAAAGCCGAGAGTCAATTCGGAGCACAATATGACAGCCTCTCTGATGTTATCTCTTTTGGCCTTGCTCCAGCCATTTGTATATTCTTATGGGGACTAAGCTCTCTAGGCCAAGCAGGTTGGGTCTTTTCATTTTTATTTATTGCAGCTGCAGCTCTTCGTCTAGCAAGATTTAATACTAACATTGGGTCAGAAGATAAATTCTTTAAAGGCCTACCCAGTCCTGTTGCAGCGGGCCTAATAGCCTATTACGTATGGTATTTAAGTTCTTTAGGAATAGAAGGTGAATACGTTGGAGCAACCTTGGCTGTTTTTAGCGCCTGCATAACAGGCTTAATTGCTATCTTAATGCTAATAAATGTTCCTTATTACAGCTTTAAAGAGATAGAAATGAAGAAAAGGGTTCCTTTCTTTTCTATCTTAATGGTAGTTTTTATTTTTGCTTTAGTCTCTCTTGATCCACCTTTGGTACTTTTGTCTTGTGCTCTCCTTTATATTTTGTCAGGACCAGTGATTTGGGTAGTAAAAGCCTTACGCAAGTAACTTATTCATTGTAAGATTCGCCATCCACGCAAGTGGGTCTGTAGCTCAGTTGGTTTAGAGCGCACCCCTGATAAGGGTGAGGTCGGAAGTTC
>DTSY01000087.1 GCA_012965075.1 Gammaproteobacteria bacterium
TGTCTTGTTCTTGAGGTGAAGCCAATATATCTAAAGCAATTTCTATGTCTTCAGGTGATCTTGCTAGAGGTCCAGCAACTGAAAGACCGTTACCTACAGATATGTGTCCTGGAGGCGGCGGCAAGTGTCCAACTTCAGAAACAATGTTGTAGCTAGGCTTGTGACCATACAGTCCACAAAAGTGAGCAGGGGTTCTAATTGAACCACCTATATCAGAACCCAGTTCTAGGGGTGACATTCCGGAAGCTAATGAAGCTGCAGAACCACCTGAAGATCCTCCTGGTGTTCTCTCGAGATCCCAGGGGTTATTGGTTACTCCATAGATTTCGTTATAGCTTTGTATATCGGCAGAATTCAGCGGCACATTTGTTTTTCCAAAAATAATTGCACCGGCGTCAACCAAATGTTGCACAGCCTCGGCATTCTTCTCTGGAACATAATCTTTCCAGGAAGGGTTTCCTCCTGTTGAAACTACTCCCTCTACCGAATAAGCGTCCTTGATAGTCATTGGCATCCCATGCAGAGGACCCAGATCTTCACCTTTGGATAAAGCTTCGTCTGCCTTTTTAGCTTTATCCATTGCCCTGTCTGCATCCAAAGTAACCACTGCATTAAGGTCAGGGTTTACTTGCTCAACCCTCTTTAGCAGTGTTTCTAAAAGCTCTACGGATGACAATTCTTTTTTCTTTATTAGGTCTACTAACTCATGTGCATTCTTAAATATCATTTCTTTTTTCTCCCTCACTTAATTTATCACCAACAGACTTTTAATCAAGGGAAAGGTTATTTGTATAATGAACAAAAAAATACAATAAATTGACGATACATAAAATAATAAAAATGGGTAATCCTCTGCTTAGAGAGCAGTCGATTCTTTTTGAACCAGATGAGATTACTTCTGTTGAAACCCAAGAATTAGTTAAGGATATGTGGGAGACCATGGACGAATACGGAGGCGTAGGTTTAGCAGCTCCCCAAATAGGGGTTTCCAAACAATTAGCAATCATTAGAATCGAAGAGGATAACGAGAGATACCCCGAAGCAGAAAAATCGGAAGAAATTGTTATCTTTAATCCCACGATCACGAATCTGGATGACACTTTACAGGGCTTTTGGGAGGGTTGTTTGAGTGTACCAGGTCTACGCGGTGTAGTATTCAGACCCAGAAAAGTACAAGTAGATTTTTTAGACGAATCGGCTAATAAAAAAACTTTGATAGCTGAAGATTTTCTAGCAACCGTATTCCAGCATGAGTTAGATCACCTATTTGGTAAGCTTTTTATCGATAGAATTGATGATATAACTACCTTGTCTTTTGAAGAAGAAATAATATTATCTGACGAAGAAAAAGAGTTATGAATCAATAGGAAAACTTATGGACATAGAAAAGAGAATAACGGCAGCCTGGCAAGGAAGAATCTCTGGTTGCCTACTGGGTAAGCCTGTTGAAGGCCTTTCGATGAGAGAAGGCCAAGAAAATTTAAATAATTTTTTAAATGAAGCCCAGTCTTTGCCCTTAAGGGACTACATTAATTATGTTGAGCATGACTACATAAGAGGAGTTAACAAGAAATGCATGAAGGGCAAAATAGAAAAGGCAGAAATTGATGACGACATAACTTACACGGTTTTATGTCTCATGATGCTGGAAAGATATGGTCTCGAATTAAAAAGTGAAGATGTCGCCAGAACTTGGTTGAACCTGTTACCTGCAGGAGCCACTTTTACAGCCGAGAGAGAAGCCTATCTTAATATTTTGAAATACGCAGACATGGAATTTCAATTTGGGGGACCAAAAAAGTTTGAGATATCAGACATCAATGACAATAAATACAACGATTGGATAGGAGCCCAGATCAGGATAGATCTCTATGGTTGGGTGTTGCCTGGTAAGCCAGGATTAGCTTCTCATCTAGCTCGGCAGGATGCCATGCTTTCTCATCGAAGAAATGGCGTAGAGTGTTCTGCTTTTATTGCCGCTTTAGGGGCTTTAATTCCTTCTCACAAAGATAAATTATCTGCCATAGAAGCTGCGCTTGAATTTATAGACAAGAGCACAGAAACTTTTGAAGCCGTCCAAATTGGTATCGAGAATATGAATAAGGATTTCAGCCCTATTGCTGAAAAGTACAAGGATATGTCTCCGGT
>DTSY01000088.1 GCA_012965075.1 Gammaproteobacteria bacterium
TACAAAAACAACCTTTGACCCCTCCAGTTGAATTTGAAATTGATTATCTTGATAGATTGACCCTTTTCCCAAAGCCCTCTCCCAGCTTCTCATCATGGATTCCGGATCTTTCGATTGTATATGTACTCCGTTTAGGTAGTTACAAACTCCCGTTCTTACATTTTTTTCCCATGAGGAACTTGCCCATAGCCAAGCCTTAGCAGGAGTCATTGAGTCTATAGATAGAATCGCTCCTCCGACATCCCTCGGGTGTAAATGTATGGCTTGTGCATGAATTCCTTCCTCTTCCCTATCCGCGTTCCAAACAATACCTATTCCCTCGGCTTCTACTCTAGCTTTTTCACTTTTCAAATCTTCGGTTTGAACAATGACCATATAACCGCCATTTCCGTTCCTTCTTTCTAAATATCTCCCTGCCGTCGTTTCCTCTTGAATGGGACTGACCACTTCTAAGAATGTGTCGCCCACTGGTATAACTGCATTTTCCAAACCAAAGTGAATGATGCCTGGGTCGTAGAACGCAACCTCAATTTCAAAGAGGCTACACAAGTCATCCACCACTGAATCCCTTTGGCCAGCAACCAATACTAATTGTCTAATCCTCACCTATAACCTTTATGTATTATGTTCATTATTTTCCTTATTTTGTTTTATATGTCCATTAACATTGTTAGCAAGAATATTCTAGGACTCTTTTCTTAGGATTCTTGTACCTCAGCTTAAAATAAAGACTTATACTACGCTTAATTCATAATAGCTTTAGTACTTATATGCTCATTTCTTTAGACTTCGGCATAACCATAACAGATATTTTAAGAAAAAAAGACGATGGAACTCTTATCCATCAAATGCTTCCTACTAACCAAAAACCTTCCGAACAATTTATACAAGAACTCTTTAAAGACCTTGACTTAAAAGAGGAAGTTGACCGCATAGCTCTTACAGGAGGACACCATCAATTGATTGGTGAAGAGATAGATGAAACCCCAGTTATTCATGTCAACGAAGTTGATGCTATTGGTGAGGGAGGTCTTGCTGTTTCTAAGCTTGACGCCAGCAAACCCGCAATAATAGTTAGCTCAGGTACAGGTACCGCATGCATATTAGCTAAAGATGGAGTATTTACGCATTGCTCTGGAACGGGCGTGGGAGGGGGTACTGTTTTAGGCCTCAGTAAGTTACTTTTAAATACTGTCGACCCTCAAGAAATACAAGATCTAGCTAATAAAGGTTTGGCTAAGGGTACTGACTTAATACTTGAGGATGTGGTTTCTGGTCCTATTGGTCTTCTCCCTTCGGATACTACGGCCGTAAATTTTGGAAAAATAGTAAAATCCAATACTACTGCGTCAAGAGAAGACATAGCTGCAGGGATAGTTAATTTGGTGGGCGAGACGGTGGCCAGAATTGCTACTTCAGTTGCAATGAGTTTTGCCGTTACAGATATCATAGTGATTGGAAGGGCTCCAACTTTTACTGTTTTAAGAAAATCTTTAGAGAATGCAGCCTTTCTTACAAACTTCACTCCTCATTTTCCAGACAATGCTGAATATGCCTCTGCTCTGGGAGCAATGTTAGTAGCAGAAAAAAACCCCAATAGTTAAAACTATCAGGGTTTTTTAAAAAAAGTCTGACAATGTCCTACTCTCACATGGTCGAAACCATACTACCATCGGCGCTAAGAGGTTTCACTTCTGAGTTCGGAAAGGTATCAGGTGGTTCACTCTTGCTATTATCATCAGACATAAATCTATAAGTTCAATGCAAAGTAACTTGGTGATTTTTCATCAAAAAATTATTTGATGAAATATGGTCAAGCCTATCGAGCAATTAGTACGGGTTAGCTCAACGCCTCGCAGCGCTTACACACCCCGCCTATCAACGTCCTAGTCTTGAACGGCTCTTTAAGGACCCGAAGGTCCAGGGAAATCTAGTCTTGAAGGAGGCTTCTCGCTTAGATGCTTTCAGCGATTATCCTTTCCGAACATAGCTACCGGGCAATGCCACTGGCGTGACAACCCGAACACCAGAGGTTCGTTCACTCCGGTCCTCTCGTACTAGGAGCGACTCTTCTCAAATTTCCAACGCGCACGGCAGATAGGGACCGAACTGTCTCACGACGTTCTAAACCCAGCTCGCGTAC
>DTSY01000089.1 GCA_012965075.1 Gammaproteobacteria bacterium
ATAGTTTTTGCCAACAACCTAGAGCCAGCTGCAGGACCTGGTCTAGTTTTTGTTACTTTGCCTTGGGCTTTCGCCAATATGCCCCTAGGCTTAATTTTTGGAAAGTTGTTCTTCGTCTTGTTAAGCATTGCGGCTCTCAGTTCGGCCATCTCTTTGCTGGAGCCAGGGGTAGCTTGGATAGTGGAATCATTCAAGACTAAACGATACATAGCGGCAGGCGGGCTAGGTTTGATTGCTTGGACTCTGGGGATATTAAGTGCTCTTTCTTTTAATTTGATTGCCGACTTCACCCCTATTGGCGATCGAAATTTCTTTGATTCTATGGATTTCTTATCCAATCAGGTTCTGCTACCACTCGGTGGAATATTAATAGCAATTTTTGTTGCTTGGGTAATGAAAAGAGAACACGTGCTTGACGAACTCGAAATCAAGGAAGGCTGGCTTCTTAACACGTGGTTTATTTTATTGAAATTCCTTTCACCTTTAATGGTTGGAATTGTTTTCGTCGCTGCGGTTTTCTTAGGAGTTACTTAGATTCAACTTCTTCAGTAGGAAGATCTCCTTCCCATTTAACCAGTAAGCTCTCTTCAAAATACAAAGTAACCTTTGTTTCCGCGAACTTATTATCTCCCTGTGCGATAGAGGTGTAATAATCCCATCTTCTGGGGTAAAAAGTGTCGATGATTAACGGAGTTCCCATGATGTATTTGACTTGTGACTCAGTCATACCAACTTCAAGTTTTCCTAGCATCTCGTTGTCTATTAAATTTCCCTGGTTTATTACCACCTGAAAAAGCTTAGGTAAACTGCAACCAGTAATGATTAAGACTACGGTTAAAAAAAAGAAGGTTTTTATACTTTTTGTCATAGTTGGATAGGACTTAATTTATAATGCTATAACTATTTACTGAGAGAGAGGCGTATTGTGACAGATGATGCAGAATTAAAGAAGGCAGGGCTTAAAGTTACCCTACCTAGGCTAAGAATCTTAGAATTATTAGAATCTTCTGATACTACTCATCTTAGTGCTGAAGATATTTATAAAAGGTTAATCAATGTCGGTGAAGACGTTGGCTTAGCGACAGTGTACAGAGTCCTGACTCAGTTTGAGCAAGCAGGAATATGTATTAGACACAATTTTGAAGAAGGCCATGGTGTTTATGAATTAACTCCAACTGACCACCATGACCATATGGTTTGTGTAGAAACCGGCGATATTATTGAATTTAAATGTGATGAGATAGAAGACTATCAAATTAAAGTTGCGAAAGAAAAAGGCTACGAAATAGTTGACCACAGTATGGTGCTTTACGTAAAACCCCTAAAAAAATAACACACTTGAACCCTTAGCCTTTATCCCCATATTGTTGGACAGGAGAATAGATTTGAGTAACAAAGACAAAGAAAATGGCCTAGATCAAGAAGAGGATTTGCTTGATGAACAACTCGATGAAAGCCATGAAAAACCAGTTGAAGAGGAAGCTGAGCTGTCGTTAGAGCAGCAGGTTGATGATCTTAAAGACCAATTACTCCGAGCACAAGCTGAAGTGCAGAACGTAAGGAGAGTTGCGGGTCAAGAGATTACCAAGGCAAGGCTTTACGGGGTTGAATTTTTAGCTAGAGAATTTCTGGTGGTGGGAGATAATCTACAAAAGGCTCTTGAGTCTTGTAATGAAAAGGCAGAGATAGATTCTATTAAAGAAGGCCTTGAATTGACTTTAAGAAGTTTCGAGGATTCTCTTGAAACAGCTGGCATAGTACCCTTAAGTCCAGATGGTGAGTCTTTTGATCCAGAAAGACATGAGGCAATTTCTGTTGTAGAAGACGATAAAAAAGAACCGAATACTGTAATCGATGTTATTCAGAGAGGATTTACTATTCAAAATAGAATTTTGAGGCCTGCAAAGGTAGTAGTAACAAAAAAACCTGACAAGAAATAATTATTTTTCCTCTTGAAAAATCTTATCTGTCCCCCATTTAGATACTAAATAAAAAATTCGGAGACGAAAAATGGCAAAAGTAATAGGCATAGATTTAGGAACAACTAATTCCTGTGTTTCTGTTATGGAAGGTGACTCAGCTAAAGTGATTGAAAATTCTGAGGGAGCTAGAACAACTCCTTCCGTGGTTGCTTATGGTGAGGAACTTACCGTAGGTGCTCCTGCAAAAAGACAGGCAGTTACCAATCCTAACAATACTCTTTATGCGATAAAGAGGCTTATAGGAAGAAAACATAATGATGATGTGGTTAAGAAAGATGCAAGCATGGTTCCTTATAAAATAGTTGCTGCAGACAATGGAGATGCTTGGGTAGAGGCAGATGGAAAAAGCCTAGCACCTCAGCAAGTTTCAGCTGAGATCCTTAAAAAAATGAAGAAGACTGCTGAAGATTATCTTGGACACGAAGTAAAAGAGGCTGTCATTACAGTTCCTGCTTATTTTAATGACTCTCAAAGACAAGCTACAAAAGATGCAGGGAAAATAGCAGGACTAGAAGTAAAGAGAATTATTAATGAACCTACGGCTGCTGCCTTAGCTTATGGTCTAGATAAAGGCAAAGGAGATCAAAAAATAGCCGTTTACGATTTAGGTGGAGGAACTTTTGATATTTCCATCATCGAAATAGCTGAGGTCGACGGAGAACATCAATTTGAGGTTTTATCCACTAATGGAGATACTTTTTTGGGTGGAGAAGACTTTGACCTTGCCCTTATAGAATACCTTGCTAAAGAATTCAAAAAAGAATCTGGTGTTGATCTTCATAATGATCCTTTGGCGTTACAAAGATTAAAAGAAGGAGCAGAGAAAGCTAAGATTGAGTTATCTAGTAATCAACAAACAGAAGTTAATCTTCCTTACATAACTGCAGATTCTTCAGGACCCAAACACTTTGTTCATAAATTAACTCGAGCTAAGTTAGAGGCTTTAGTAGAAGGCTTGGTAGAAAAGACTTTAACTCCTGTAAAAATTGCTCTAAAGGACGCGAAACTTAAAGCTTCTGACGTTGATGAAGTTATATTAGTTGGTGGCCAGACAAGAATGCCTCTAGTGCAAGAAAAGGTAAAAAACTTTTTTGGGAAAGAAGCAAGAAAAGATGTGAATGCTGACGAAGCAGTTGCGGTAGGAGCTGCAATACAGGGTGCTGTATTAGCGGGAGATGTGACTGATGTGCTTCTTTTAGATGTCACTCCTTTAACTTTAGGAATAGAAACCATGGGAGGAGTAATGACACCTCTCATAGATAAAAACACAACTATTCCTACAAATAAATCTCAGATATTTTCAACTGCAGAGGATAATCAGACTGCTGTAACAGTTCACGTGCTCCAGGGTGAAAGGAAACAGGCCGCTGAAAATAAAACATTGGGTCAATTTAACCTAACTGATATTCCAGCATCTCCTCGAGGCATGCCCCAAATTGAAGTAACCTTTGATACTGATGCCAATGGAATACTAAATGTTTCAGCTAAAGATAAGGCAACTGGAAAAGAACAATCCATTGAAATTAAAGCTTCTAGTGGCTTGTCCGATGAAGAGATTGAACAGATGGTTAAAGATGCTGAAGCTCATGCTGAAGAAGACAAGAAGTTTGAAGCTTTGGTTCAAACTAGGAATATGGGAGAAAATCTAGTCCACAGTTGTAAAAAGACTTTAGAAGAAGCTGGAGATAAAGCGGAAGCTGAAGAAAAAGAAGCAATTGAAAAAGGAATAAGTGAACTGGAAGAAGTTCTTAAATCTGATGACAAAGATCAGATTGATGAAAAGATAAAAGCTTTGGGTGAAGCTTCTGCTTCTTTGGCCCAAAAACTATACCAAGAGCAACAAGACAAAGATTCAGCTCAGAACAATGAACCTGCTGAAGAAGGCGATGCTTCTGATTCCGATGCAGTTGACGCTGACTTTGAGGAAGTTAAAGAAGAAGAGAAATCATAATTTATTTCTATTTCTTCAATAATACTAAAGGCCCAAAATGTCTAAAAGGGACTATTACGATATTTTAGGCGTTGATCGAAGTGCCCAAGGTGACAAGTTAAAAAAAGCTTATAGGAAGTTAGCCATGAAATATCATCCGGACAGGAATCCGGATGACTCTTCTGCTTCAGAGAAATTTAAAGAGACTACTGAGGCATATGAAGTCTTATCAGATCCTTCAAAAAGATCTGCTTATGATCAATTTGGACATCAAGGAGTTGAAGCTTCTGGTTTTAACAGTGGTAGATCTGCTACAGACGCATTTAATGATGTTTTCGGTGATATTTTCGGAGATATTTTTGGAGGGGGAGATCCTTTTTCCAGATCCAGAAGATCCAACCGAGGCTCAGACCTAGAATTTTCCTTAAGAATAGACTTAGAGAATGCTGTAAAGGGAACTACCGAAAAGATAAGAATTCCAACATTACAGAGTTGTGAAAGCTGTAGTGGGTCAGGAGCTGAACCGGGAACACAGCCTTCCTCATGTCCTTCTTGTCAAGGTGCTGGCCAAGTCAGAATGCAACAAGGGTTCTTCTCCATTTCACAAACCTGCAGACAGTGCGGAGGATCAGGAAAAATCATCACAAATCCTTGTCGCAAATGTCGAGGTAACGGGAGGGTCGAAAAGACCAAGACATTATCTGTAAAAATACCTGCAGGAGTTGATTCAGGAGATAGAATTAGATTATCTGGTGAAGGCGAAGCCGGACCAAGTAGAGGCCCTAGTGGAGATTTATATGTACAAATTAAAGTCCTCTCTCACGAGGTTTTTGAGAGGGATGGACAACATCTTTATTGTGAAGCACCGATAAGCTTTGTGGATGCTGCACTGGGCTCTGAAATAGAAATTCCTACTCTTGACGGCAAAGTAAAAATTAAAATTCCTGAAGGAACTCAGACAGGAAAGTTATTTAGATTGAAGGGCAAGGGTGTGAAAAAAATAAGAAGTTCAGCAGTGGGTGATCTTTTATGCAGAGTGACCGTTGAAACTCCTCAGAAACTAGACTCTAAACAGAAAGCCCTACTTAAAGAATTAGGCTCATCTTTAAAACAAAAGAAGAATTCACCCTTAAGCTCGGCTTGGTTTGGTAAAGTTAAATCATTTTTTGATAGTAAATAATAAGATGTTAAAAGTAGCTATTTCAGGTTCAACAGGACGTATGGGGAAAGCTCTTATTAAAGCTATTGGCCAAAATGAGGATTTTGAGCTGGTAGGCGGAGTTGCTGGGCAAGAAAATAAAAATATAGGAAAAGATTTGGGTGAAATAGCTGAAGTGGAAAAAATAGGAATTCCACTTTCTTCCAATTTGTATGATCTTTCCGAAGAAATAGGAGTGTTGATTGATTTCTCTGAAGCAAAATTTAGTCTAAAAGCGGTTGAGTATTCAAAAAATCTTCACATTCCTCTGGTTCTGGCAACGACTGGTTATGAAGATGAAGACTTAAATATAATTAGAAAAGCTTCTCAGTTCATACCTCTGTTACAAGCATCTAATACAAGTTTGGGTATTGCATTCCTTAAAAAGATAATAGATCTAACTTCAGATTCCTTTTCTTATTTTGATAACCTAGAAATTTTAGAAACACATCATCAAGACAAAAAAGATTCTCCTTCAGGAACAGCACTAGATCTAGCCAATTTCTTATCAGAAAGGATAAAAGGTAAAGATTCTATAGCTATTGAGAGCCAAAGAACTGGAGATACAGCTGGAGAGCATAAAATAATACTTTCAAAAGAAGCTGAGAGAATTGAGTTAACGCATAAAGCCTTAGATCGCTCCATTTATGCTAAAGGAGCATTGGCTGGTGCCAAATGGCTTAACTCAAAGCCCAATGGGCTCTATTCTATGTCAGATATATATTCTTGAATCATAAGAAATATGGTATAAACGCACACCTTTTTAGGATTAATTGATTTAATTCTAAAAATAATGAAACACGTGTTAGTTTCTATCTCTTGGGTGCTAAAAGATTGCTCATCTTTAGTTAAGAGTAGTAAAACACGGAAGAATAACCCGAGTGACTGAAAATCGCTCACAAATTAGGAGAGCAAATGGCCGATATATCATTAGAAGATATGCTCCAAGCAGGTGTCCACTTCGGACACCAAACTAAGTACTGGAATCCCAAAATGGAACCTTATATTTTTGGGATTCGTAATAAAATTCACATCATTGACTTGCAACATACTGTTGAGCTGTTAAAGCCTGCTTTAGCTTTTATCAAATCAGTTGCGCAAAAGAATAACAAGATTCTGTTTGTAGCTACAAAAAGATCAGCTACTAATATTCTGAAGGAAGAAGCAGAGCGATGCGGCATGCCCTACGTAAATGAAAGATGGTTAGGAGGCATGCTAACTAACTATAAAACCATTAGATCTTCAATAAATCGGCTTGAAAACCTTCTTAGACAGAAAGAAGATGGAACTTTTAACAAACTTACAAAAAAAGAAGGGTTAAAACTCCAAAGAGAGATTGATAAACTCCAAAAGGCCATAGGCGGAGTAAGGGAAATGGGCGGCTTACCTGATGCTTTATTTGTCATCGATGTTAAGAGAGAGGCTATAGCTATTTCTGAAGCCAGCAAAATGGGTATTCCGATTGTGGGGATAGTCGATAGTAATAGTAGCCCTGAAGGTATCGACTACTTGGTTCCAGGAAATGATGATGCTATAAGATCTATTTCTTTATTTACAAGAGCAGTTTCTGATGCTTGTATAGAAGGATCTAAACTGGCAACTGGTCTCAAGCCTTCCTCGGATGCAAGTGGACCAAAAATAATTAAAAAAGAAGAGAAACAAAAAGCTTTGGATCCGAATTCGGATGAGAAGAGTCCTGTAGAAGAAGGTGTTGTAGAAGAAGCTCAAGAATCTAAAGAATCTAAGAAAATCCAAGAATCTAAACAAGGTGATGAAAAAGCAGAAGCTTCAGAAGAAGACCAAAAATCTGAAGATTCTAAAGAAGCTAAGGAGAATTAAATGAGTGAAATATCAGCTTCTCTCGTAAAAGAGCTTAGAGAAAGGACCGGGATGGGGATGATGGACTGCAAACAGGCTTTAGTAACAGCTAAAGGAGATATTAGTTTGGCTATTGAAGAATTAAGAAAATCTAGTGGTATTAAAGCTAGTAAGAAAGCAGGAAGGTCTGCAGCCGATGGTGTTATAAGGGTTGAAATAAATAACTCCAAGGCTTTCATGGTTGAAATTAACTGTGAAACTGATTTTGTTGCTAAAGATGAATCATTCATGGAGTTTTCAGATGAAGTATTAAATACTCTTTCTTCTGGAGACTTTCATGAGGTAGAACAATTGATGAAAGGAGACTTGCAGGATAAAAGAGAGAAGCTAATCCAAAAACTAGGTGAGAATATCGTAGTAAGAAGAATGTTTCAGAGTGATGATTCCGCTGATCACACCGGTGTATATTTACACTCGAATAAGAAAATAGCCTGCGTAACTTCTCTAAGAGGAGGCAATGATGAAGCAGCGAAGGATATTGCTATGCATATTGCTGCAACTGATCCTTTAGCTATTTCTCCTAATGACATTCCTATAGAAATTTTAGAAAAAGAAAAAGAAATTTTTGAAGCCCAATCTGCAGATTCTGGCAAACCTAAAGATATTGTAGTTAAGATGGTAGAAGGCAAAGTAAAAAAATTTGTTAGTGAAGTAAGTCTTACAGAACAAGATTTTGTTAAAGATCCAGGAGTAAAGATAAAGTCTTTGTTGGATAAAAATAACGCTCAAGTGATCCAATTCAAAAGATTTGAAGTAGGAGAAGGAATAGAAGTAGAAGAAACTGACTTTGCAGCTGAAGTCATGTCTCAAATAAAAAAATCTTAGAACAATGCTTCAAGAAATAGTAGAAGACACTAAAGTTGGAATGGAAAAGAGCTTGCAGTCTCTGGATGCAGCTTTTAAAAGAATAAGAACAGGGAGAGCGAGCCCTGCTTTGCTGGATGATATAAGGGTTGATTATTACGACAATCTCACACCATTAACTCAATTAGCAAGTATATCTGTAGAGGACGCTAAAACCATTGCAATTATTCCTTGGGAAAAAGCTGTTGTTCAAGATATAGAAAAAGCCATTATGGAGTCAGAGTTAGGCCTTAATCCAGCAACTTCAGGTGATACTATCAGAGTAATTCTTCCTGATTTAACTGAAGAAACTAGGAAGGAGTTTATTAAGAAAGCTAGATCGGAAGCAGAGAACACTAAGGTTTCATTAAGAAATGTTAGAAGGGAAGGAAATTCCCAACTTAAAGAATTTTTGAAAGAGAAAGAAATTTCTGAAGATGAAGAAAGACAAGGAGAAGAAGAGATTCAGAAATTAACTGACCTGTTTGTAGGCAGAGTTAACGAAGCTTTGTCAGCCAAGGAAAAGGATCTGCTTGATTTCTAGTTATCTATATATTGTCTATGCAATCAGAAAATAGCCCAAAACCACCTTCTCATGTAGCTATCATTATGGACGGCAACAACAGATGGGCGAAGACAAAAGATCTGCCTGG
>DTSY01000090.1 GCA_012965075.1 Gammaproteobacteria bacterium
GTTACTCCACATTCAGTGAAAACCTATAAAGAAAAATTGGAATCTTCAGGCCACCATGCTGAATATTGGGAATACCAAGGTCAAGGTCATGCTTTCTTAGATTCGAATTCTAACGGTTTTTTAGGCAACAACTTTGAGGTCAACGCTCCACCAGCATTGGATGTAATGATTAGCTTCTTGAATAAAACTTTTTATGAATATAATTGAAGTAAGAAATCTTTACAAATCTTATCCTCAACCAGGAAATAAAAAAGAATCGTTCAATGCCGTAGATGGAATTACTTTCAACATTGAAGTTGGTGAGGTCTACGGAATCCTTGGTCCCAATGGAGCAGGTAAAACTACAACTCTTGAAATGCTGGAAGGTCTAAACGATATTGATAGTGGTTCTGCTTTAATCGATGGCTTAGATGTAAGTAGCAATGCCTTTAAGGTAAAAGAAATTATTGGTGTTCAACTCCAAGCTAACGAATACTTTGACAGACTTGATCTAACGGAACTACTAATTCTTTTTGGTAAGCTTTATTCTCAAGAAATTGATTCTGAAGGCTTATTAAAAAAAGTAGACCTTTTAGATAAATCAAAAGCCAAGCCTGAAGAGCTTTCTGGTGGTCAAAAGCAACGCTTCTCAATTGCCTGTGCTCTTGTTAACAATCCCAAGATTCTATTTTTAGATGAGCCTACTACAGGTTTGGACCCTCAAGCAAAACGCAATCTCTGGAATCTAGTAAAAGACCTTAATGCTGCAGGTATGACTATAGTGTTAACTACTCATAACATGGAGGAGGCAGAATACTTATGCAATCGCATTGCGATTATGGATCAAGGAAAATTAGTTGCGGAAGACACTCCACATGACTTAATTCAGAAATATGCTTCAGAGCCACAGCAAGCAGCTTTACATGGAAATATTGAAGATGTATTCCTTGCTCTTACCGGGCATAAACTTAGGGATTAAGATGTTTACAAGTTTACAACTCCATCTAGCAAAAGTATTTCTAAAGATTTTCTTAAGAGATCGTCAATCAATCTTGTTTAGTCTCTTTTTTCCACTAGTCTTTATAGGAGCTTTCCTGTTCTCAGGAGGAGAATCAGATCCTATAAATTTAGGTCTAGTGAATAATTCCACCAATAGCGTATCCAAGAACTTCTCCGAACTAGTTACAGGTGATCCGCTCTTCAATGTGACAGAAGGAGAAGAATCTTATCTTAAAGAACAGTTAATCTTGGGAGATCAAACAGCCATTATCGTTATACCTGAAAATTTTGATTACCTCGAGAAAACAGGAGAATTAAGGTTGTTGCTGGATGCTTCACAAGTAAGACAATTAGGGGCTATTAAAGAAGCTCTTAACACAAGCTTGCTTTCTATTGAGCGAGAGTTAAGAAATGTTGAGCCCATGTTTAGACTTAAGATTGAAGATGTTAAAGCAAGGCCGCAACGTTACATAGATTTCTTACTTCCTGGACTATTGGCTTTCATGCTGATGAATCTAAGTCTTGCAGGAAGCGGTTTCAATATAGTCGAATACAGGCGTAGAGGAATTTTAAAAAGACTTTTTGTAACCCCTATTCAACCGAAAGATTTTATTGTTTCAATTGTTCTAGCTCGAATGGCAATTGTCCTAGTACAAATCTCAGTTGTTCTTGGTCTTGCCATAACTCTTTTAGATATAAGAATTGTAGGTAGTTTCTACTCACTCTACGGCATGGTCATACTTGGTACCGTTATCTTTCTTTGTCTAGGATTTTGTTTGGGGAGTATCGCCAAAACTCAAGAAGCTATTAGACCTATGGTTAGTGCGTTTATTTTTCCTCAATTAATATTATCAGGTGTTTTTTTCCCAATCAGTTCTATGCCTGAACTTATGCAACCTTTTGCTCATGCTCTTCCTTTGAGTGTTATAGCTACTGGATTGCGAGATATTGCTAATGACGGAACATCTTTGCTGATTTTAAATACAACAACTCTAGGAATTGGCATATGGATAATTTTAAGTTTTATTATTGTGACGAAGTTTTTCGTTTGGAAAGAAGTCGCCAACTAAACTTAAGTAAAAGCATCACCTCACCCTGAGGACACCAGATTTCTTAAACCCCTATAAACAAGGCTTTCAGAAGTTAGCTTCCCATCTGGGTACTAATTTAGATTTGGGATTCACAGAAAATTATAATTTGTTCCGCAACATCTATTTCAAGAGTTTGGTCTAGGCTTTGTATGCCCGGTGAACTATTAACTTCTAAAACTAAAGGTCCTCTTTTGCTTCTAAGTATGTCTACTCCCGCAACAGATAAGCCAAGAGCTTTGGCTGCCCTTACTGCTACTGACCTCTCTTTTCTTGATAGGATAGCTTTTTCAGCAGATCCTCCCTGATGAATATTTGATCTGAAATCATCACCTTTATTGATTCTCTTAATAGAGCCTATTACCTTTCCTCCTACTACAAGACATCGAATATCTTCGCCTTTAGACTCTGCAATAAATTCTTGTACTAAGAAATTAGCTTTTAAACCCCTGAATGCACTTATAACGGTTTCAGCAGCTTTCTTTGTCTCCGCTAAAATTACGCCTCTACCCTGAGAAGATTCAGCTAATTTTATGATTAGAGGGATGCTGCCCACTGTGTCAATAATTCCTTTTGTGTCTTTTGAAGAAGATGCAAATCCAGTTACAGGTATATCAATTCCAGCCGAAGCTAAGAGCTGATGTGCCATTAATTTGTCTCTGGAATTGGCTATTGCTTGAGGTTGATTCAATGCAATGGCGCCTGTTAAAAGAAACTGCCTAGTAACTGCCAGACCATAGGATGTAATGGATGCTCCTACGCGAGGAATAACAATATCGTATTTCGGGAGAGGATTGCCTTCGTAATATATTTGAGGATTGTCCATGTCTACATCCAGATAACATCTAGTTGTATTAATGGTTTCTACTTCATGACCTCTAGCTTCTCCTGCCAATTTAATCTTTTTAGAGGAGTAATTGTTTGGTTCCCTAGTTAGTAAGGCAATTCTAAGAGCTCTTCTGGATTTAAGAGGCTTTATTTTTTTCTTTCTGTAGATACTTTTATCTAATCCACCCAACAAAAAGCTCTCAGTTGGATGAACTATTATTTTAGGATCTAGAGCTGATCTTCCTAAAAGCATCCTAAATTGCATAGACTCTCTGTCAGTTAAAGATATATCTGCTTCCCATTCTTTTGCGCCAAGTATTAATGTGGCTTTAATAATATATCTATTTTCAGACTCTCCATTTGAACTGGTAACCTTTCTTCTATCTATTAGAGGGGCGGAACAAGAAATTGTTAAATTAGTCTTTTCCGGCAAAGGAGAAACTTCAAATCTCACGTGCTTCTTTTTCTTTACTTTGAATACCTCAATATGCTTTGCATGTAATGCAGATGTCTGAGCTCCTGTATCAACTTTTGCTTTAATTGCAGGAATATTAAGAGAAGGTAAGTTAATCCATTCCTCCCATCCTATTTCTAATTCTTTTGTCATGTTTAAAGGGGGTGAATTCTAAAGAATATTCCAAATAAAAAAAGGTGAACTTGCATTAAGAGGTATTTTTATAATTTGGTATAGTTGGGTTATGCAGAATAAAACAACTTTGATTGATAAATTTATACTCACTATAATTAAACAATTAAAAGATTTACATAATGAAATACTGCCAATTGGAGCTACCTATTGGGTAAAGATGGCAGAAAAAATTATTCCTCCAATTAACTAAACATCGAAACTCAGTGAACAAGAGACCATTCTTTCCCTTTGGGGAAGTAAGCTCCCTTACTTTAGGAGGAGGAGGCTTGGGACAGGTTTGGGGAGAGACTACTAGAGAGGAAGCAGTAAAAACTGTAAATTTAGCTCTTAAAGAAGGCGTTAATCACTTTGATGTTGCTCCTATGTATGGAAAAGGCGAGGCGGAGAGGGTTTTGGGTGAAGCGTTTGAAGGAAAGAATCTAGATGGCTTGAATTTTACCACTAAATGTAGCCTTGGAACTTTACCTGATGCGCAGGTTTACGATCGTTTAAATTCATCTTTAACCACAAGCTTAGAATGCATGAATATGGAAAAGGTAAATCTTTTCCTTTTGCACTCCCAGTTACGAGAAGACGATTTTGAGCTCTCCAATTTCAATGAAATGAGAGAAAGGAATACAACTTCGTTAAGTTCCTACTTTAATGCCGTTATACCTGCTTTTGAAAAATTGAAGAAAGAAGGAAAAATTGATCATTGGGGCATTGGAGGCTTGGGTCAACATCAAGCTTTAGTAAAAGCCATAAATCATGAAACACCTCCTGAAGCTATTCAATGTGTTTTAAATCCATTGAACTCAGCAGGAGCAATAAGTTACGTTGATGAAAATTTTAATCCCAATGTAATCTTGGAGGAATGTCAAAAGAACAATCTTTCTATCCTAGCCATAAGGGCGGTTCAAGCAGGGGCTTTAACTAGAAGTATGGACAGAGAGCCGCATCCTTCAGGTTTTGATAAAAAAGATTTTGATGATTATCTGCGAGCAGAACCATTTAGAGAGTTGGCTGTCAAATGGAACGAGTCCCCGGCTAGTTTGGCCCATAGGTATGCATTAAGTACTCCTAAAGTTGGGTCAGTTATTTTGGGTGTTAAAAATAGAGCTGAATTAAAAGAATGTATTGAGGCGGAGGAAAAAGGGGAACTTACAGCTGAACAACTTTATACCCTAAAAAATTTATTTTAATAAGTGAAAAATTTTCTTATATGTTTAGTGGTAGCTTCTAATTTTATAATGTCAGAAGAAACGTTTAGTAACACCAACCACACCTCTTTCGACAGCGAAAGATCTTTAAAGGAATTTTTGAGGTGGCGATTCACTCGAAAAGAGCCTGAAGTAGTTCAAATAGAAACTTCAGATCAATGGAAACAGTTGGGAGAAGAATCTAAGAACTACGCCGTGTGGATTGGGCACTCAACTTATCTATTAAATGCTGGAGGATTAACTATTTTGACCGATCCTGTTTTTTCTAAAAGATCTTCCCCTTTTTCTTGGGCTGGTCCCAAACGTCTAATTGCACCAGCTATTTCTTTAGAGGAGTTGCCGCGTATAGACGTAGTTACAGTTAGTCACAACCACTATGACCACTTAGATATAGTTAGCTTAAAAGCCTTGTATAAGCTTAATCCAAATGCTTTATTTCTCGTCGCAAAAGGAGATAAAGATCTTTTAATTAAATCAGGAATTAAAAATGTGGAAGAGTTTCTTTGGTGGGAAGACTTAGAAGTAAAGAATACTGTCTTTACCTTTACCCCGGTTCAACATTGGTCTGCCAGAGGTTTAAAGGACCGTAATAAAAGTCTTTGGGGTGGGTGGTTTATGCAGTCATTAGGTTACTCAACTTATCATGCTGGAGACACAGGTTATTCTGCAGACTTTAAGGAAACTAGAACAAGGTTAGGGTCTCCAGATTTTGCTATGATCCCCATAGGAGGTTATAACCCTCGTTGGTTCATGAGCTATCACCATGTGAAACCTTCTGAATCAATTCAGATAGCTAAAGACTTAGGTGTTTCAAAGTCATTTGGAATGCATTGGGGAACCTTCATTTTGACTGATGAAGATATTCTTGAACCTGCTCAATTGATTGATCAAGAGCTAAAAAGACTATCCTTACCAGAAGATTTCTTCAGAACTCCTAAGCCAGGAGAGTTACTTTCATTAACTTTGAACTAGACCAAAAGACAGTCGTCTAATAGACTTAAAGATAAGATTTATAAAAGGTTAAAAAATGACCTATGCGAAACACAGAAAAATAATTGATGCCGATAGTCATGTTATTGAACTAGATGACTTTCTTGAGAGGGCGGCCACCAAAGAAGATAAAAATCTTCTGCCCAAAATGTCAGAGCAAAAAGAACTTCCTGTAATTCAAGCCGGTTTAGACAGGGGTAGAGAGCTGTTCGTGAAGAGGAGTAAGGACCCTGAAACTATGGCAAAATTTGAAGCTTCGCTTTTAGACAATACTAAAAGCGGATGGAGTAGATTGGGGGCTTTTGACTCTAAGGAACGTTCTCATGTGCTTGATTTATTTGGCTTCCAAATGCAGTGGATTTTGCCCACTTTTGCTTTTCATCAAGTGGCCCATGTTGATAGTCTAGAGGTGCTTGAAGCGGGTGCAAGATCATTGAATTCTGCCATGGGTGAATTTTGTGCTTCTGACGAACGCTTGAAGGCTATTGGTTACATACCCCTAAGTTTAGGACCTGAGATCTCCATTGAGCTTATGAAGAAAGGTTTTGATGATGGCTGTTACACATTTATGGTGGATACCAATGAACCCAATCCTAACAACAGATCCTTCACCCACTCTGATTTTGATCCCATTTGGGCTTATTTTGAAAAAACTAAAGTTCCTCTGGTTTGTCATGTTGCGGTTAATGGACATTACAGAGCTGTCCCTAAAAGCTTTAATAATAATGGGAAAGATACTCTTGAATTAGGTGGGGATGCACCTTCCGGAGAGTTAGGTCTAATGACTATAAATAGTAGTGCAGAAATATTTTTGTCCGCTATGATTTTCGATGGAGTCTTTGCTAGACACCCAGGATTGAGAGCAATTTCGATGGAACACGGAGCCTTTTGGTTACCTTCTTGGCTCAAGGCCTTAGACTACACAGCTTCATTATTTAAAAGACAAAAGAAATATGATCAGCTCCCATCCGAAGTTGCAAAAAAACACCTTAAGGTATCACCTTTTGCGGGTGAGCCGGTGGGCTGGATTATAGAAAATGTTGGAAACGAGATGTTAGTATTCGCTTCAGATTATCCCCATCCAGAGGGCACTTCGGATCCAATCAAGAAATTTGAAGCAAAAATGGAGAATTGTGATAAATCCACTATGGAAGCTTTTTATCATGGCAACATGGAAGAATTAATGGGAATTAGTTTAAGTGAGTGAAATGATATTAAAAAGATTGTTGCCTATTTTATTAATCTTTCTACTTAATAACCTATGGGCAGAGGAAAACTCTTCAAAAGATTGTTTTAGAGTCCAGGATATCAGTGGTTGGCATGCCCTGGATAATAAAAGGTTAATTGTCTGGTCGCCCACTCATTCTAAACCTTTCTTAGTTACCTTAATGAATCGCTGCCCAAACCTTATCTTTGAACAATCTCTCGTTTTTAAAAGCACTTTTTCAAGAACTTGCTCTAATTCCAGAGATATGATTTACGCAGAGAATATGCCTTGTCACATAAAATCAATTGAAAGAATTGATAAACAAAAGGCAGATATACTAGTCTCAGCAAAAAAGGCAATAGTAATTGATGTACGTTCCTTAGAAGAATGGCAGCAAGGCCATCTTTCTAATGCCATACACATAGAATGGACAGATCTGGAGAGCAAAATAGGAGAGGTCTCAAGTTACAAAAAACAGACAATATTTCTCTATTGTCAGAGCGGTAACAGATCTGAAAAAGCTTTAGAGATTCTCAA
Source organism: Gammaproteobacteria bacterium (assembly GCA_012965075.1). Classification (GTDB taxonomy): domain Bacteria; phylum Pseudomonadota; class Gammaproteobacteria; order Magnimaribacterales; family Magnimaribacteraceae; genus AEGEAN-183. Next base: position 7,477 of record DTSY01000090.1, read on the forward strand.
AAATTTAGGTTACATAAAAGTAATCAATTTGGGCGGGCTTTCAGATGCACAAGAGTTATTAGGGGTAGAAGTTGTTAAATCATGAAGAAATTTCTACTTCTATTTTTACTGGTTTTAATGAACTCAAGTTACTCTGAAGAACTCAATCACACAATATTCATTTCTGACAATGAAACACTAGAACTTCCTTTACCTCTACCTTATAAAAGAATAGAAGTTACAGAGGAAGAACTAAAGGCTTTCATTGCAAATACTAAGAAAAAACAAGCTGTAATTATTTTTGGAGCCAATTGGTGTCCTGATTGTAGAATACTTGCAGGTACCTTAAAACTACCTTCAGTAGAGAAATTTATGCAAAGGAATTACTCAATTTTGCATATAGATCTTGGGAAGTACGATATTAATATGGCTTTGCTTGAGATTTTAGGCATTCCTAAGCAAGAAGGTGTTCCTCGGGTAGTTATATTTGATAATAAAGGGAAGCCCATTAATCTTGATACCAATGATCGATGGAGGACTGCTAGAGACAGCAAGCAACAGGAAATTTTTAACTATTTCCAGAAATATGCTTTGAATTAAAGAAAACCCTTATTCTCAAAGAAATTAAGTCTGTATTAAAACATTTGTATGATATTCACAAAATGTAATTACAGACCTATAATTGAGGACTTGAATTGTGGAAACTATTAAAGAATGAGTTACTTCTATAGGTTACAAAAGAAAAAAATTGCTGCTCTTTTTTTTGTTTCTTTGTTTTCTTTATCAATATCCGCAATCGAACCTGGCGATAAAGTAGAAAACTTCAGATTATTAGACCAAAAGGGTGGATCGCATGAACTTTTTTATTATGATGATAAAAAGGCTTTAGTCTTTTTAGTTCAAGGAAATGGTTGTCCTTTTGCAAGAAACGCGGCTCCTAGATTCC
>DTSY01000091.1 GCA_012965075.1 Gammaproteobacteria bacterium
TGCTTGAAATATCGTAGGTTGTTCTGAGGAACCTCATCTAAAATGAGAAATTATTCTAGCCGAACCTTTTTCACAATTTGGACCCATTAAATGAACTCCATCAATACAGGGAAGCTGGATAATTTTTTCTATCAGTTCTTGACAAATTTGTTCACCAGTTTCCGCTGGCGAGTCACTAACCTCTAAGCGGTGCAGAATTTCATCAGAGATGTTTACACCCAATAAGTTTTTTCGCATCCAGTCGCCCTGCTTGGCTGATTTTAAAGGGCCCATTCCAATCAGCACCTTACAATTGTTAAAGGAACCATGGTCGTTCAATTTATCCGAATATTTTTTGATAACCTTATAATCAAAACAATACTGAGTTTGAACGAAATTCGCTCCTTGCTCGATCTTCGTAGCTAATTTACTAAGCGCAACTGGTTTTGAGAGCTGATCGTATAAATCATCCGCCGCACCCGAATAAATCGGTAGAGGGTTTTTTATTTTTGTTCCGTCGGTCAGCGTTCCCCCTGAGATGACCTTACATAGTTCGATCAATCCGTTACTATTAAATTCATTAACAACCACAGGCCCATTCTTGTCTGGCTGATCTCCGCTTAAACAAAGAACTTTGTTTACACCAACCGACAGCGCACCAAGCAATACGGACTCCAACGCAATCTGGTTTCTGTCCCTACCCGTTAGTTGCAAAATGACATCTAACCCACTTCTTTGAATCTCTGAAGCAACCAGCAAACTGTTCAAACGGCTTTTGTAATTTGGTGAGTCTGTTACGTTTACAGCGTCAGCAACAACCCCGAGCTCTTCAACCTTGCCAACGCTTCCAGCAAGATCAGTAGTAACATCAGGTGTAGTTTCCGCTGTGAATAAAAAATCAGTTGTTTCGAACATTTTATTACTCCCACTCAATAGTAGCCTAATTTGAAACCCTTATAGATAGTAGGTTTCAGAGGCAAATAAGGTTCTCCTGTGTCTCTCTAATATGTCAAATAACATAATTATTTAGGGCATTGTCATATACAAAATAAGCATCCTGTAAATGCCTTTTACCATTGGGTATAAATGATTCTCGAGCATGTAAAACTCTTAAACTTGCAACAATTAATACCTCTCCTCCATTCAATCTAAAAGTTGAACGATATTTGCTGTCATGAACCCTAGTGGAAACTTCGTGATAAGCTTTATAAAAACTTTTTACGTCTTCTCTAGATGGATCTATCATCTGCATTAATTGATTTGAGAATCTAAAACTTTCTACAGACCCATCAGATGAACATTTAATAATAGGAGCCTCAGCATATGTTTCATTATTTTCATCGAATTGTCTAAACGGAACATTAAACTCTTTTAAAATATTAAAATATTCAGGATTATCCTTTCTTAAATCCTCAACGATTTCCCAACCATCTACAATTATTAATTCTCCTCCTTCGCATTCATTTTCTAACATGTGAAGAGCCTGAACACTTGGTTGAGACTTATAGCTTGCAAAATCATTATGAGGAGGAAGTCCCTTTGAAGTATGAGCAACATTATAGACATGTCCGGTTACAGAAACATTATGAATCCTTTCAAATAATGTTTCATGAATTGGTCCAAATCTTTTTGATAAAAGTTCTAATGAATTTGGTTCCTTTGGTGCATTATTCAAAATAATTACTCCAAAACTAACAAAAGTTTTTAGTGCCTCCAAGGCAATCTCTTTATTGTCCAAAAATTCGGACCAATCAAACCTTCTAGGAGTGAACTTACTTGTCCATAACTTATGTTCTGGATATCTAGGTTTGCCACTTTCTTCTATTTTATTTAATGGGATTACCGATTGGTGATTATCAGGCCACAAAACAAATAGGCTTTCATCTTTTATTTCAACACTCTTAGGAGATATATCTACTGGGACTGTATGCAAAAGAAACTGTTTCTCTTGAGTCTCTATAATTCTACATTCATCACATTGACAATTATCTCTTAACCATAAAAATGGTAAATCGTATTGCTTATTTGAACCTGTTGATAATATTACTGAATCTTTTTTAATCTCAATCATAAGTAAATATCAAATCTTGTTGTTTTTCCTTTT
>DTSY01000092.1 GCA_012965075.1 Gammaproteobacteria bacterium
CCTCTCTCTATGCATTGTAGGAGGCTTTCCTTTCCACATGTTGTCCTTATATTTACGATGAGTGTCCTTTTTCATTTTGGAAGAATCCATCAGCTCTCTTCTATCTAGAACTTCATCTGAGTTCTTATCCATTTCATCAAATTTCTTTTGGATAGGAGACATAAATTCTTCTTTAGAAACCTTATTGTTCCCATTTAAATCCAAGGTTTTAAATTTGATGTCTTTGGCAATTTTCGGTCCAACCTCTCGACCCTTAGAAAGCTCTTCAGAATTTAGATATCCGTCTTTATTTTTATCTAAAGCTTTAAAGATTGCCTCGCTAACTTCTTTCTTACCTTCTGGAGGAGGTCCTTTTGGCGGTCCTCTTCTTTTAGGCCTTTGTCCTGGTTCAGGACGTCCTTTTGATCCGGTAATAAATTCTTTTTGGTCTATCTTTTGATCGTCATTTCTATCTAGCTTATCTGCCATCTTAGAGAGCATTTTTTCTTCCCACAAACCTTCTTCAATATCCATTTCTTGCCTTGTGATATTTCCATCTGAATTCCGATCTAAAAATGAAAACATTCTTTCGCTACGCGAGCTAAATTCCACAAAACTTAAAACGCCGTTTTGGTCTTTATCCATGTGCATCATATTTTTGTTTTTCTTACCTGGCTCGGCTTGAAGGCATAAAGATAGAGAAAAAAGTGCGCTTAATACAAATATATAATTAATGTTTTTCATGTTCATTCCTTGCGTTAAAAATAACACTTGATTTGCGCTATAGACAAATTAAAAACTCTAGGGTTCAAAATTACTAGCCCCTTAACTCTTTGGGTAATTTAAAGAAAATTCCTTCATCTTGCCTATCTTCTCCCTTTTTTAGGTCAATGTCGAAGTTTTGAGTTAGTGACTCTAACAAATCTCTTACTAAATGTTCTGGGGCCGAAGCTCCGGATGTTATTCCCAAGACTTTCTTTTCTTTAAACCACTTAAGATTTAGATCTGCTGCGGTATCAATAAGGTACGACTCTACCCCGGATCTTTCAGCTATTTCTCTTAATCTATTGGAATTAGAGCTATTTTTAGACCCAATAACTAATATCAGATCACACTCAAGAGCTAGTTGTTTTACAGCATCTTGCCTGTTTTGGGTTGCATAACAAATGTCATCTTTGCGGGGACCTAAAATTGAAGGAAATCTTTGCTTAAGTATTTCAATGATTTCTTGAGTATCATCTACTGAAAGAGTTGTTTGGGTTACAAAAGATAGATTGTGAGGGTCTTTAACTAATATTTCTTTGGCCTCTTTTTGGGACTGAACCAAATAAATCTTTCCTCCATTAGAAGTATCATATTGACCCATTGTGCCCTCAACTTCTGGATGATTTTTATGCCCTATCAGTATGCACTCTCTACCTGCCCTGGAATGCTGTTCAACTTCAGAATGAACTTTACTTACTAAAGGGCAAGTTGCATCAAATACATCTAAACCCTTTGTTCCAGAATGGTTTTGTACCTCTTTTGAGACACCGTGAGCACTGTATATCACGGTAGAGCCTGAGGGAATTTCAGAAATTTCTTCAACAAATATTGCTCCCTTTTCTCTTAACTCATCGACTACGGTTTGATTGTGTACAACTTCATGCTTTACATAGACCGGGGGGCCATTTTGCTCGATTACTTTGTTCACAATCTCTATGGCTCGACCCACTCCAGCACAAAACCCTCTAGGATTGGCCAAAATTACTTTCATGTTTCTTTAATCCTTTCAATGAAAAAGAAATAGCCCAGATAAAAGATGATTCCAAGTGTTATGTAACTGTCTGCCATATTAAAGACATAAAAAGAATAATGTTGGTAGAAAGCGTGTACAAAATCTACAACGTATCCTAACAACAGTCTGTCTATTAAATTCCCCAGTCCTCCCGAAATTATAAGTAAAAGAGAAATCAACTCTAACTGATGTTTTGGTGTTTTCTTATAAAGGAGGAAAACTAAGTAGGCCAAAATACCTGCAACAGAAGCTACCAAGAGCCACCGAGAAAACTCTCCCCCTTCATCAAAGATACTGAAAGCAATTCCTGTATTGTGAATCAAAGTAAAATTCAAAAAAGGGAATACGTTTAAAGATTCACCTAAGCTGAGATGAGAAGAAATAAAAAACTTTGAAAGCTGATCTAGTCCCACCAAGAAAATGATGAAAAAAACTATTGCACCTTTTTTCATAGTTAAGCAAAGAGCCTGACCTCGCCTTTTCCGTCAATGTTCTCCAAGCATCTATTGCATAAAGTGGGATGATCTTTGATTGAACCAACTTCAGGTCTGCTATGCCAACACCTTTCACATTTTCCTTCTTGAGTCTTGGAAATTTTTATTTTTAATCCTTCTATTTCTGTTTCTTCACCTTCACCATTTTCTTTTAAGACTTTTGCTTCAGAAGTAATGAATACAAACCTCAATTCTTCAGAAAACTTTCGTAGAATGCTTTCCAAATCTTTAGAGCAGAATAATTCAATTTCTGCTTCTAACGCGGAACCAATAAGGCCAGAATTTCTTGAAGATTCGATAATCTTATTAACTTCAGATCTAACCTTAAGGACTTGTTGCCATTCACTTTCAGATATTGATCCTTCTGAAGAACAAACCCAGTCTTCAAACCATTCAGACAAATGCACTGATTCAAGATCAGAATGGTATAAACGCCAAGCCTCTTCAGCTGTAAAGCTAAGTATGGGAGCAATCCAACGTACTAATGCCTCCAAAATCTGAAATAAAGTAGTTTGAGATGATCTTCTGGCTAAAGATTCTTTGCCACAGGTATAAAGACGATCTTTGAGAATGTCTAAATAAAACCCGCCTAAATCATTGGAACAAAAATTGTGTATTTTGTTGAAGGCTAGATGAAATTGATAATTTTGATAATCTTCTATTAATTCCTTTTGGAGGTTTTGAGTTTTAATCTCCATGAATCTATCGATTTCGGTTAATTCATTTTCTTTTACACGACTCGCCGAATCGAAATCATGAACATTTCCCAATAAAAATCTTATGGTATTTCTGATTCTTCTATACGTATCTGAAACTCCTTGCAATCTGGTATCAGATATAACCATTTCATTCCTATAATCGGTTGATGCTATCCATGCCCTTAAGACATCTGCTCCTCGAGAATTCCATATTTCTTGAGGTGAAATGGTATTCCCAAGGGACTTGGACATCTTTTTTCCCTCAGCATCGACAACAAAACCATGTGTCAAAACTCCTTTATAAGGAGGTGTGTCATTTATGGCCATACTCGTAAGTAACGATGACTGAAACCACCCTCGGTGCTGATCTGAGCCCTCTAGATAAAGATCTGCCGGGAACTGCAATTCTTCATCGGCCAAGACGCAAGCATGCGTTACGCCCGAATCAAACCACACATCTAGGATATCAGTTATTTTTTCATAATTTGATGAATCTTTAATAAGGTCCTCTATCTTGACTTCGTGCCAGAACTCTATTCCCTGCTTTTCTATCTTTTTAGCAATCTCCTCAATTAATTGATTGGTGTCCGGATGTAACTCTCTTGTTTCCTTATGAATTAGAAGGGGGATAGGAACACCCCATGCTCTCTGACGCGATATACACCAATCAGGTCTATCCAACATGCTGGACATCCTGGTTTCACCCCAAGAAGGCTCCCACTTTACTTCCTTGATGGCCTTATTAGCATTTGCAAGCAAAGAACCTTTATCCATACCTATAAACCATTGAGGAGTGGCTCTAAACATTAGTGGTGTTTTGTGCCTCCAACAATGCGGATAACTATGTTCATAGTCGGCTAGTGCAAAAAGAGTGCCCTCTTCTTTTAGTACTTCAATGATCTTTTCATTAGCCTTAAAAGCGAATAGACCCCCTACATGTTCTTCATCAGAATTAAAAGTTCCGTTGTTCTTAACCGGACTTAGTACATCTAAATCATACTCTTTGGCTACTAAGTAGTCTTCAAGACCATGCCCTGGCGAGGTATGGACGATTCCAGTTCCAACCTCTGTTGTTACATGATCGCCTAATACGAATTTTGAAGGCCTATTTAAGTAAGGATGCTTGGCTTCTAATCCCTCTAATTTTATACCTTTACAAGAAGCTAAAACTTCGAAGTTTTTTACACCAATCCGTTCAAGTGTAGGTTCTATTAACTCCTTACCTATAAGAAGGCCATAATCCTTTGAGCTTTCTTTTATTTGAACTAAACAATAATCGAATTCGGCATTAACTGTAAGTGCTACATTCCCTGGTAGGGTCCAAGGAGTGGTAGTCCAACTTGAAACATAAATAGACATATCCAAGTCTAGATTGAAAATAGAGTTTATTTTTTCAACCTCAATAGGGAATCCAAAATCTATGGAGGGTGAAATCTTGTCTTGATATTCAACTTCAGCTTCCGCCAGTGCAGAGCCACAATCAACACACCAGTGGACAGGCTTATCTCCTCTATGTACATACCCCTTTGAGATTATTTGACCCAAAGAACGAACTATACCTGCTTCAAATTGACGATCCATTGTCAGATAGGGATTTTTCCAATCTCCCAAAACTCCCAATCTTTTAAACTCCTCTTTTTGTATTTCTATCTGGTCTTTAGCATAATTTCGACAAGCTTCTCTAAACGCTTTTGCGGTTACTTTATCGCCTACCTTGCCTAGCTTCTTTTCCACATTTAATTCAATGGGTAGGCCATGACAATCCCAACCAGGAATGTAAGGGGAGTATTTACCACTTAGAGTTTGAGATTTAACAACAATATCTTTTAATGTTTTATTTACAGCGTGGCCAATATGAATAGCCCCATTTGCATAGGGAGGACCATCATGAAGTACAAATTTATCCTTACCTTTCCCTTTCTTTTTTAACTTTTTATATAGCTCTATTTCTTCCCAATATTTCAATAACTCAGGCTCTTTATTAGGAAGATTTGCCTTCATTGCAAACTCTGTTTTAGGTAGATTAAGAGTTTCTTTATAGTCTTTCATGTTAATTTTTTGCACTTTATACGAAATAACTCTCAGCTGTAGAAATATCTTTAAAAATCTGATCTTTTAAAGCATTCAAATTTTCAAATTTTTTTTCATCTCTTACTTTTTTCAAAAATTCTACAGTCAATCTTTTGCCATAAATTTTTTCGGAAAAATTTAATAGATGTACTTCTAAAACAGGTGAATCTCCCCCCACTGTGGGCCTTATTCCCATATTGGCTATGCCTCTTAATTTCTTTTTATCAAGCAAAGCTTTAACAATGTAAACACCAGAAATAGGCAATTTATTCTTAGGAAGCCATAAATTTGCTGTAGGAATCCCAAGTTGACCGCCTAACTGGTTCCCGTAAACTACTTTTCCAGAATAAGTGAAAGGCCTACCCAAAAATTTATTGGCCTTTTCAAAATTGTTTTCTGTTAGAGCCTCTCTTATTCTGGTGCTGCTTACTCTTTCTCCATCAATTTCATAAGTTTCGGTGTTAGAAACTTCTATCGAATTCTGAGTTCCCCAGTTTTTAAGCAGACTGAAATCTCCTTCTCGGTTGGCCCCAAATCTAAAATCATCTCCTATTACTAATTTTTTAATGTGAAGTCTTAACAAGATTTGATTTAAGAAGTCTTCAGGCGTCATAGATCTCAATTGATTATTGAATTTCAAGAAAAAAGCAAATTCAACACCAAACTCCTTCATCTTCCTCACTTTTTCTTGCCATGGGAAAATTCGGGGTGGCTTTGAAGTCTCCAAACCGGCTGCTTCAGAAAAAAATTCTTGAGCGTGTGGCTCAGTAAAGATTATTAGCCTTTTAAGCCTGTGAATATCCGCTTCCTCCTGCATGGTTTTTAATATCTGCTGATGACCAAGATGAAGGCCATCAAAGTTTCCGATGGTTGCCACAGTTGAGATCTCAGGAAAATTAGATCTGAAAAGTTCTATATTATTTGTTCCTCGAATCAAATACATAGTTAACCTTTTAAATCTCTTAACCTAAGTCCTGAAATCCACAACACAGCAAGATAAGTAGCTATGCCACTAAAAGTTATAAGCAAAAGCTGCATAAAACGGACCACTTGATCTAACTCCCTCCATGCAAACATCTCTACATTCATTAGATTAACTATTACAGTCATAACTAAACAAGCAGCCAATATTCTTCCTAAAAAAATGATCCATCCTTTTTGAACTTGATAAATCTTATTTTTTAAGAGAATAAAGAGCAATATAGTAATACTAAAATATGCGGCAATAGAACTAGCTATTGCTAAACCAACATGATTGAAACCTAAATAAAAAGCGAGTAACCAAGCTAAAACAGCGTTAACTACCATAGAGGCTGCAGCAACTTTCAAGGGCGTTTTAGGGTTCTGACGAGCAAAAAAGCCAGGGATCAACACTTTAATCAGCATGAAGGCAATCAAGCCTAATGCAAGTGCTATGAGGCTAAAAGACGCCTGTCTCGTGTCTGTTGCAATAAACTCCCCGCGCTCAAATAAGGTAAGAATGATTGGTTCTGATAAGAGAACTAAACCTATAACTGAAGGAACCCCTATTAACAAAACTAATCTTATAGACCAGTCCATTGTTCTCGAGAATCCTTCCTTATCTTCAGTTTGATGCAAAGAAGAAAGTCGGGGAAGTAACACCGTACCTATGGCAATAGCAAAAATACCAAGCGGTAACTGCATTAACCTGTCGGAAACATACAACCAAGTTGGGCTACCCGTAGGTAAAAAAGAAGCCAATATGGTGTCCACGAGCATATTAAGCTGACTAACACCTCCTGCAATTATTCCTGGAATCATTAGATAAAGAACTTTTTTAACCCCAGGGTGGTTTAAATTTAGAGAAAAGTTAGGAAGTAATTTTAATTTTATTAAAGGATAGATTTGTATTAAAAGTTGAATACACCCAGCAACAAACATGCCCCAAGCTATAGCATAAATAGGAACTTCATAAAGTGGTGCTATCCAAATTGCAGTGCAAACTAATATGAGGTTATAGAAAACAGGAGTTAAAGCTGGAATTGAAAACTTTCCATAGGTATTCATTATGGATCCAGATAAAGCCACCAGAGAGACAAAGAAAAGGTATGGAAAAGTTATTCTTAGAATGTCTGTAGCCAATTCGTTTTTAATTGGTTCTGAGTAAAAACCCGGAGCAAAAATAAAGACAAAAATAGGAGTAAGTAAAAGAACAATAAGAGTAATAAGCAACAGGCTTGAACTGAGAACCCCAAAAATATTGTTTATTAAAACTCTTACCTCACTCTCATCACTACCTTCCTTGTATTCTGAAAGTACTGGCACGAAAGCTTGGTTGAAAGCACCTTCAGCAAATATCCTTCTAAATACATTAGGAATCTTTGTGATTACTATATAAGCATCCAGGGCGACCCCGGCCCCTAAGAGAGAAGTAAAAACAATATCTCTAACTAACCCCAGAAGTCTGGAAATAAAAGTCCAGAAGCTCACTATGCTTGAGCTAGCTAGTAATTTGACAGAGTTTCGATTTTTTTGCGATTCTGGTTTATCTGAACTCAGGTTCAATCCTCTTCTAAATTCTTCGGTTTTAAATCCAAGGAAACAGAATTAATGCAGTATCTTAGGCCAGTAGGTTGTGGGCCATCAGGAAAAACATGACCTAGATGCGCCTCACATTTTTGACAATGCACTTCAGTTCTTTTTATACCCAGAGATAGGTCTTCTTCCGCTTTCACACTTTCTTCTGAAGCAGGCTCCCAAAAACTTGGCCATCCTGTTCCCGAATCAAATTTACTGGAAGAATTAAAAAGTTCTGCTCCACAGCAAACACAATTGTATGAACCCTCGACCTTAGTGTCGTTGTATTTTCCACTAAAAGCCGGTTCAGTCCCTTGCTCTTGCGTGACATAACGCTGTTCTGCAGTTAAATCACCTGTGTCTTTTTCATTAATCATAAAAAATTATCCTGATGTCGCTTTTCTCAAAACTGAAAAATAAGATTTCTCAATGCACATCTTATCTCTTAGAGGTTCTCCTTTCAGCATTTCATGTACTTTTGGTAGGTTATACCAAGGACAGTTGGTAAAGAGATGGTGTTCTAGATGAAAGTTTACATGGTGAGGAACCAGTAAGTACCTTGTTAAAAAGGATGCCTTGGTAGTCCTGGTATTATTGAGATTAGTTTCACCTGGAGTAACTGAATGTTCAGCAATATTTCTTATCCTAACTATTAGGCTGTAGTAGGTAAATGCAGGAATCCACCAAAGCAGGAAGTAGATAGACCAATG
>DTSY01000093.1 GCA_012965075.1 Gammaproteobacteria bacterium
CATTTCTTCTTTCGGATTGACCCAAAAAACCGTTGATGCTGCACCACCCCAGCCATACTCTCCCACATCTGTTAAAGATTGAGTTTTAACTGGATCCAGTATCACGGAAAAACCTAAACCAAACCCTACTCCCTGATAAGTGGTTTCACTAAAAGCTGATTGGCTCATTTCAGTTAAGTCCCTATTGTCTGGTAGGTGATTTGAAGCCATCATGGCAAGTGTCTTGCGGCCGATGATTCTAGTGCCATCAAATTCACCTTGATTCAACAGCATAGAACAAAAACGATAATAATCTGACATAGTGGATAACAGTCCACCGCCACCAGAAAGCATCTTTCTTTTTTTAACCCGAGCAGTCTTAGCTCCACCTGGATCAACCAATACTGGTCCCTTTTTGGGGTGTTGTTCGTAAAGTGAAGCCAGTCGGTCTACTTTGTCTTTCGAACATGAAAATCCTGTGTCTTCCATGCTCAGGGGATCAAAAATATGTTTTTGGAAATACTGGTCCAACTTCATGCCTGAAAAGTATTCAACTAAGTAACCACAGACATCAGTTGAAACTGAGTAATTCCATTGATCTCCTGGCGAAAACTCTAAAGGCAATTCAGCAAGGGTGTCGATCATCGCTTGTAAATCACCAGTCGCTTGTACTTTTGTTTTTCGATACGCAGCATCGACATTGGTTCTCAACATAAAATCGTAAGTCAGTCCTGACATGTGAGACAACAGGTCTCTAATGGTCATATGGCGTTTTGGTCTTGAAGTTAAGAAATTGGGATAAAGTCCTGATTGGTAAACCCTTAGGTTTCTCCAGGAGGGTATGTGCCAATGTATAGGATCATCCAACCTAAAAAGGCTTTTTTCGTAAAGTTGCATTAAGGCAATGCTGGTTATGGGTTTAGACATTGAATAGATACTAAAAATGGCATCTTCTTGCATGGCTTTTTTGTTTTCTCGATCCATAAAACCAAGGGAGTCTAGATAAGCTATTTCACCTTTTCTGGCTACTAACGTTAGTGTGCCTGCGTATTTACCGGGCTCAACGTACTGTTCTTTAAGGTAATTTCTAATATTTCCTATTACTTTGCTATCCAGTCCTACAGATTCAGGGGAAACAACTTTTAGTGAACTCATGATTTATTCTTCCTTGTTTTGATTCCTTTATGAAACGTTAAGGCAATGAAGTTGTCAAGAACGTGATTTCTTATTTGAAAGAAATTAGTTTGAGTTGCTATCTCATTAACCGAAAACAGTTGCGGAGCTCATCGACAAACAGATCCGGTTGTTCAAAAGCAGCAAAGTGACCACCTTTATCTAATTCATTCCAATAAACGATATTGCTGTAAACATTTTCTGCCCAACTCCTGGGAGTAGGAACAATTTCTTTAGGAAAAATACTACAGCCAGTGGGTAGCTTGACTTTATTAACGTTAGCCCCAAAGGCTCTTCCAAAACTTTCCCAATACAAGCGGGCAGAGGACGCCCCACTCCCTGTTAGCCAATAAAACATTACGTTATCTAAAAGTTCATCCTTACTGAGCGCATTTTCTGGATGACCATCACAATCGGTCCACTCGTAAAATTTTTCTACGATCCAACTGGCTTGACCTACGGGAGAATCGACCAGTCCATATCCTAAAGTTTGAGGTCGGGTACTTTGTTGCTTTGAATAGCCTGCACCCCATTGTTGATAATAATTTCCGCCTTCAAACGCAATTTTATCCCTTTCCGTAGGGTTTTCTCGAGCTTCTTTCGTGGGGGGTGCCGAAGGCATATTCACATGTATTCCTTTGCAACTGCCCCGGTCTTGCATTGCTATTGCCGTTGTCACTGCGGATCCCCAATCGCCGCCTTGAGCAAAATACTCACTGTAATCAAGCTCATTCATCAATTCGTCCCAAATACCGGCTATCTTCTCGACCCCAAAACCCGTTTGGTTAGGCTTGCCTGAAAACCCATACCCAGGAAGTGAAGGACACACAACGTTGAATGAATCTTCTTCACTGCCTCCATGAGCAACCGGATCCACTAGTGGCTCTATCACTTTATGAAATTCAACAACTGAACCGGGCCAGCCATGTGTAATCAATAAAGGCTTGGCTTGGCTATGGGGACTAACACAGTGGATAAAGTGGATATCCAAATCTTCAAAGGTGGACAAAAATTGGGGGAGACGATTGTGATATGCCTCCCTTGCTCGCCAATCGTATTCATTCAACCAGTACTCACTAAGCTCTCTCATATATGCGTCAGGAATTCCTTGGGTCCAATCTTCCACGGTTTCTTTTTCAGGCCATCTGGTTGAGACTAAGCGCCGTTTCAGGTCTTCAATATCCTCTTCTAAAACTTCAATCTTAAATTCGCGGGTGTTACTCATCCGAGATACCTTCTCCTGATATTTTGTTGTTGTCAAGAAAGAAGCTATTATTAAAACTATTCTTAAAAAAGGAGAACCTATATGCATGATCTAGTTATTAGAAATGGAAAAATAGTAGATGGTAGTGGCAAGAAAGCCTTTATTGGTGATATTGCAATTGATAAAGATCGTATATCTAAAGTAGGACTCGTTGAAGAACAAGGAAAAGAAGAAATTGATGCAGGCGGTCACCTAGTTACGCCTGGTTGGGTGGATATACACACTCACTACGATGGCCAAGTTTGCTGGGATTCCTATCTAAGCCCTTCTTGTTGGCACGGTGTAACCACTGTCGTTATGGGCAACTGCGGAGTAGGATTTGCGCCCGTTAAACCTGGTTCAGAAGAATTCTTAATTCAATTAATGGAAGGGGTTGAAGACATTCCTGGTACCGCACTTCACGAGGGCATAGATTGGGGCTGGGAAACTTTTCCTGAGTACCTGGATACCATCGAAAAGAAAGAATTTGTAATGGATGTTGGGGCTATGGTTGGTCATGGTCCTATCAGATCCTATGTGATGGGGTATGACAGATGCCAAGGGAAAGAAGATGCTTCAGATGAGGAAATAGAAAAGATGGCTGAAATTACTGAAGAGGCAATTAAAGCTGGAGCTTTAGGCTTCAGTACCTCTAGAACTTATCTTCACACAGATAAATCTGGAGAATATGTTCCTGGCACAGAGGCTAGTGCTAAGGAAATGAGAAAGATAGCCAACACTATTGCTAACTTGGGTGAAGGAACTCTAGAAATAGTCTCTGATTGGATGGATAAAGACATTGAGTTAGATTGGGTTAAAGAGTTTGTAGAGGAATCAGACAGGACTCTAACCTATGCTCAAACTAGCGGAGATCCCTTTAGTGTATGGAAGTATTGTGAAGAAAACTTCTCTAAAGGCGTAAAAATTAGACCTCAATACTCTGGAAGGCCTACTGGTATGCTGTTTAGTTTAGAATCCTCTGTGCACCCATTCATAGCTCACCCGAGTTATTCAGAAATAGCTAATAAATCTTTAGAGGAAAAAGTTAAAGTCATGAGAACTCCAGAGTTCAAAGAAAAACTTTTGAGCGAGGAACCAATGGTAGATCATAATCATTTGGTCTACAGGCTCATTACTACTTTCGAGCAACAGTTTCCTATGGATCATGTTCCTGATTATGAACCACCAAGGGAGTCAAGTATTGCTGGTATAGCTGAGTCTGAAGGAAAGGAGGCAATGGAAGTTGCTTATGATGAAATACTGAAAAACGATGGGAAGACATTTATTTGGGCACCTTTTGGTCCTTACCCAGATCACAATTTAGATTTCTATAAAATGCTGATCGAGTTCAAAAGCTCTGTGGCAGGACTGAGTGATGGAGGAGCACACTGCGGTTTAATCTGTGATGCTAGCATGCCAACTTGGAATGTATCCCATTGGAGTAAGGACAGGACCAGAGGAGAAAAGATTCCTGTTGAATTTATAGTAAACAAGCAAACTAAAGAAACTGCTGAAACTTTTGGTCTTATGGACAGAGGTCAACTTAAAGAAGGACTGTTGGCTGATATTAATATAATTGATCACGATAAGTTATGTGTCTTTAAACCTGAGATGGTCCATGATTTACCTACTGGAAGTAGGAGGATTATTCAAAAAGCCTCGGGCTATAAAGCAACAATAAAGAGTGGTGTGGTTACTTTTAAAGATGATGAAGCAACTGGAGCCTTGCCTGGATCTTTGATAAGAGGAGAACAGAGAGTCGCTTAAGTGGAATTCTCTACACCTGATCTTTCAGACGCTTTTCCTGAAACTAAAGCACTAGAACCTATAATGACAAATTATGGGGGCAAATCTTTTTTTAGTGGTCCCATTGAAACACTTAACTGCCCGGATGATAATTCTCTTATTAAGGAACAGCTAAATTCAGAAGGAAAGGGAAGAATTTTAGTAGTCGATGCCGGAGGTATCCATACGGTTGCGTTACTTGGAGACTTGATAGCTGAGGCTGGAGTCAAAAACAATTGGTCAGGTATTGTGATTAATGGCTACATAAGAGACGTGGATATCATTCGAACACTAAATTTAGGTGTTCAGGCACTGGGTACTTTTCCAGTAAAAAGTGAAAAAAGAGGTTTGGGTGATCTAGGGGCTGAGATTTCTTTTGGAGGGCTAACCTTTAAACCTGGACAGTATGTCTACGCAGACAATAATGGCCTGTTAATAAGTGAGAAAGAATTAAATAGCCCTTAAAGCTTCAGTAATATCTTGGACCGCTGCTCTTCTAGCCGGTAAAAGTCCACCTAGAAAACCTACGATCAAAGCGAGAATCAAGCCTTGGCTTACGATCGACCCGGTAACTGCGAAATCAAAAGCGGTTTGGGTAAAAGAACCGGAAGCTAAAGTGGAAACCGTATAACCATTAAAAATAAAGTATGAAATTCCAGCGCCTAGAAGTCCTCCTAATAAGGCTAGAACCATTGATTCGACCATCAAAGCGAATAAAACAGAACTTCCATGAAACCCTATAGCTCTTAAGGTGCCTATTTCTACCAGTCTAGTAGAAACGGCGGTATACATAGTGTTGAGAGCTGCAAATATAGCTCCTATGGCCATAATAACTGCCACAGCGTAACCAAAAACTTCAATTACAGTGGATGCACCTGATGATTGTTGAGAATAGAATTCTGCTTCGCCCTGTACTTTCAATTCTAATCTAGGATCCAACTCTAGAGCGACTGCGAAGTCGGATATAACAGAGCTGTTATCCATTTGTGCAATAGCAATAGAGGCTGAATTTTCTCTTCTGAAAAACCCTTGTGAGCCAGCAAGGTCTGCCCAGATTTCGGATTCATGCACATCCCCTCCTGTGCTAAATATACCCACTACAGTAACCATGCTATCTCTCACTTTTATTTGATCTCCTATATCCAAGCCTTCATATTGATTATTAGCTCCTTTGCCAACAATGATTTCAGCTCTACCGGGGGTAAAATTTTCTCCTTCTATAATTTTCAATTCAGGTCTAATTTTGAAGCTCATTGGTTCAACTCCTCTCAAAGGAAGGTTTGAAGTATCGTCGGCACCTTTTTTCTTTAAATCAATAATGGTAAAGAGTTCAGCTGAAATCATTGGGCCGTCTTCAGATTTCCTAATTCCAGGCATATTTTCTATGATTGCTACATTGGGTAGGTAGATGCCACTACTGAGTTCTGAATTTGCTCCATCTCTAAAAATTAAGACACGGTCTTCTTCTCCTGTGCTCGCAATAGTTTTACTTAAGCCTTCTGCCATTGCTAGTAGTGAAACCATGACCGCTACGGAACCCGCTATACCGATAATGATAACAATTGAAGAGCCCGATCTTGCCAATATGGTTCTAAGATTCATACCTAAAATAGCTAATATCTGTTTCATTTTTAATTTTTCCTTAAAGCATCAACAACTTTTAACCTCATAGCACCTATTGCAGGAGGTAGACCGGTTATTATTGCCATCAAAACTGCAGTAAATAAAGCCCAGGATACAACTGAGAATTCAAAAGCGATATCCTCCATAAAAGCTTGTAAGTCTGCCGATATGGCTAAAAACACCATGTAACTTAAAATAATTCCTAAAACCATAGATGCTACACAAATCGTAAGAGACTCACATAAGACTAGAGCTAAAATGACCTTATCCGAGTAGCCAACCGTCTTAAACACTGCAAATTCTGAAGTTCTCTCTCTCACTGCCTGACTCATCGTATTACCCGTAAGAAGCAACATGGTAAAAAAGACTGCACTCAGAATAGAATTCATCATAAAACCAATATCACCTACTTGCTCAGCAAACATCTTACTAAAAGCGGACTCTGTTGAAGTCTTAGTCTCGTTGAATGAGTTCGCAAACATGGTGTCTATCTCTTTAGCGATTCTTTCATTGTCTTCTTTGGCCTTAACCTTAACTATGTAATTCCCTACAGTCCCCTTTCCCCAAGCTCTTGTTTCTTCAAAATAGCTGTGGTTAATGAACACCTGATCCTCTCCTCCGTAAATTGCTGAACCCTCTTTTTCCTCGAATATTCCTACCAAATCAAACTCCCATAGATTGGTAAAATCTTCTTTTGGCCATATATCTCCAATAATGGGAATTTTATCTCCGACCTTCCAGTTGTATTTCTCAGCTAAAGCTCTTCCCGCTACCATGCCCGTTCTTGTATTTATGAAATCTCTTTTTGCTTGCTCACTAATTTTGAATCCGTCGTAAACTTCAAACCAATCCTCTGCTGGAACTGGCCATTTGGGGAAAAAATTTTTTGTGTCTATATAAGTTCCACCAAACCACTCGCGGTGAGTTACAAGGTCAACTCCTTCTATCGCCCTAATTCTTTCTCGATAAGAGAGAGGCAAGGGTTCAACGAAAGAAAGTTTTGACATCACAATAAGACGATCATCACCTTCAAAATCTACCTCTCCAGTAAACGCAACAGCAACAGATCTCAATAGCCCAAACATCAGAAATGCGACTGTTAAAGAACCAATCGTGAGACCGGTTCTCCAACGTTTTCTATTAAGAGCTGCAGAAATTAAAACCCAATACTTCATTGTTATCCCTTAGCTAAAGCATCCACTACTTTTAGTCTAAGTGCTTGCCACGCTGGCATAAAAGCAGACACAAATGAAACAAAGACCCCTATTGAGAAAGCCAATAAGATTGAAGAGCTACTTAGATAGAGTACGTCTTCTGCCATTCCTTGGCTGGCAGCAACTATTGCGGGAATCATTAAAAGAGTAAGCCCCAATCCCAGGATTAAACCCGAGAAGATAATAATGAATGCCTCTAACATAACAGAAATAAATAGCTGCAAGTCTCCATAACCTATGCTCTTGAGTACCGCCAAATCAGCTGTCCGTTCTCTCACAGCTTGGCTCATGGTATTGCCTGTAACCAATAGAATGGTGAAAAAGACCGCGGACAATATTAAGTTCATAATCAACTCAATGTCTCCGAACTCCCCTACCATCTCCATAGCGATTTGATTTTCTGGTCCACTTCTTGTCGCTCTGTCTGAGTTCTCAAAGTTTTTATCTATCTTATTTGAAACACTGTCCGCGAGTTCTGGAGATAGTACTTTAGCCATAATATAACTGGTAGTTCCTTTCATACTTAACCGGCTGTCATCAATGTATTTATAATTCGCGATAATGCCCATTTCATCGCCTGTGTATTGAGCAACCGTGTAAAAACCAACCACTTCAAATTCCCAATTGAAAGTACCGTCTTCGTTCCTAGAATTGGCTTTGATCCTTACCTTATCGCCTATCTTGAAACCCTTTTGATCTGCCAGCAATCTCCCTACCAACGCACCGTCTGGCCTGAGACGCATTGCCTGTTGATATTCTTCTGTGGCTTGAAATCTTCCATAAACGTCATAGAAATTCTCATCAACTGCAAAAACTATTCCATCAAACATGCTGCCAATCATGTCGCTACTGAGCATTGTCATATGAGTTACCTTCTCAACTCCTTCAATGGATTTTACATATTCAACAGTCGTATAGGGCTGCGTGCCCATCATGTTGTACTTTGGCATGACCATAATAATATCTGCAGACATGCCCTGCAGGGTTCCTGTAAAAATTGAAGACATAGAATGCAGCAGGCCAAATAGTAAAAAAGCAATTGAGATCGAGGCTATGGTTAAGAAGGTTCTAATCTTCTTCCTAAAAAGACTGGCTCTGATTAAAACCCAATACATAATTAGTAAGTTAGCTTTCCTTTATCTAGGTTTAATATCCTTTTTGCTGATTCAGCTGCCATGGGGTCGTGCGTTACCATCAGTATGGTTTTGTTGTGATCCCTATTTAGAATTTGTA
>DTSY01000094.1 GCA_012965075.1 Gammaproteobacteria bacterium
AGTTCTGCCATTTGTTGAAACAAAAGAGTTATCTCTTCCCTTTTCTCTTCACCTTTATATTCACGGTAAAGAGAATTTACATTAACAGCGATTCTTTCCCCATCTCCCCAGGTAGAAAATAAATCTAAATCTATTTCTTTTGCAGCCTCTAGAGCACTCATACCAGATTCAAAGCGCTTCCTAGATTCAGTATCAATATAAACTAGATAATCTCTTACTGCTTTGACTCCTCTATTGTCTGTAACCGGGCCATGGCCTGGAACTACGAAATCTACTTCCATTGAAATAATTCTGTCACAAGCATTAATCCAATTTTTAACTGGTCCAGCCCAAAGTATAGGATGCCCTTCAATAAACAGAATATCGCCAGTAAATACCACTTTATCAGAAGGCACATGGACTAAAATATCTCCATTGGTATGCGCAGGCCCAACCTCAATGAGTTCAACAATTTTATCTCCTACTTGCCTCTGCGTTTCACCTGTAAATGTAGTATTAGGTAACCTTTTTGTTACTCCCTCAAAATTAAAGCTTCCAAAGCACTCCAGAAAATATTTTCCTAAAGTTCCCATCTCAGGTGCTTGTTTTAATAAAGCTGCCATCATTTCAGGAGACTCATGCGACATTTCTTCAAGTGTGGCTTCACTGGAGATGACTTCATCAGTATCAACACAATTATTACCATTGCAATGATCACCATTGGAGTGACTGTTTATTAAAGCCCTTATATTCTTCATCCCTTTTGGTTCAGCGCTCTTCATGGAATCAAGCATCTCTAGGGTTAGATCTTCATCAAACAAAGTATCCACAATGAGAGATTCATCTCCATCGGCAATAAGTCCAGCATTACTCCAACCCCATCCTCCATCGGGCTGCAAATAACAGTAGATATTATTGCCTAAGTCACTAAGGCCTTTGTTAAATGGTTTGATTCCCAAATTCTTAAAATCTGATGCTTTCACTTATTACCTCTTTAAAAAACATATTAATGTTACTTAACCAGAATTGTAAGTACCTACACAACAACTATATAATTCTTAACTTCACTTAATCTATTTATGTAATGACAAGACTCATCAAATTTCTTTTATTGTTATTTTGTAGCCAATTACTTTTATCAGGGCTATTGGCAGAAACTGAAGAGTATTTTTTTAATGATGACCACGTAAAGCTAACCAATGAGATCATTGAAATATTAGAGAAACATCATTTTACGAAAAAGAAATATCTTTCAATTAAGACTGAAGCATTAGATTCATTCTTGGACAGATTAGATCCTTCAAGGAGTGTATTTTTAGAAAAGGAAGTGAATTCATTTGCCGCAAACGACCTTAATGCTGAGATCAATGATCAACATGCCTCACTTGAGCAAGCATTTAAAATATTTGAACTTTACAGGTCAAGGTATGTAGAAAGATATCAGCTTCAGAAAAGTTTGCTATCAGAAATAGAAACTCTCGATTTAAGGCAGAATAGAAAAATTCTCAAAGACAGAGCTGAGTCCGATAGGAAAGAAACAATCGAAGATTTAGAAAGACTCTGGGAAGATCTACTTATTAATGACGTTATCCAGCTTAATTTGAGTGGTAATGACCTTAATGAAACAAAAAACAAGCTCACAAAAAGGATAGATAATCAGTTTAACTTTTTTGAACGCACCAAATCTGAAGATGTTATCGATCTTTATATTAATTCTATAGCTCTTACTTATGGCCCTCATACAACTTACATGTCACCTAAAAGAACAGAGGATTTTGATATAGACATGAGTTTATCTCTGGAAGGAATAGGAGCGCTACTTTCAAATGATGGTTTGTACACAACAATTTCTTCCCTGGTTCCAGGGGGGCCAGCAGAAAAGTCAAATAAGTTAAAACCGAATGACAGAATTGTTGGGGTGGCCCAAGAAACTGAAGATGTAATAACAGATGTTATAGGTTGGAGAATAGATGATGTTGTTCAACTAATCCGCGGTCCTAAAAATACCGAAGTAAAGCTTGAAGTGATTCCTGCAACTTCCTTAGACGAATCACAAACCAAAATAATTACCTTAACTAGGAACTTTATAAAACTGGAAGATCAAGCCGCACAGAAGAGAATTATTAATATCAAAAAATCTGATTCTGAATACAAACTTGGAGTAGTAGAGCTGCCAGCTTTTTATATGGATTTTGATGCCTATCAAAGAAGGGAGTATGACTTTAGGAGTAGCAGTAAAGATGTTAAAGACCTGATAAGAGGGATGAAAAATAATGATATAGATGGCTTAATCATAGATCTGAGGAACAACGGGGGAGGTTCTTTATTGGAAGCCAATGCACTAGCTCATTTGTTTTTAGGGGCAGGCACTAAAGTCCAGGTAAAAACCTCTAGTGGCAGTATTCATGGATTGGGGGAAAGAAGAGGTTTTCAATTTTATGATGGTCCCTTAGCAATTCTTGTGAACCGTTTTAGTGCTTCAGCCTCAGAAATATTGGCTGGAGCAATTCAAGATTATGAAAGAGGATTAATTCTCGGAACAGACACTTTTGGTAAGGGAACTGTCCAAAGAGTTCAAGCTTTATCTTCTGGGCAGATCAAATTTACTGAATCTAAGTTCTATAGGGTTTCAGGAAAAAGCACTCAAAGTAAGGGCATTTCTCCAGACATCTACCTACCTAGCCCAATTAATACAGAAGAATTTGGAGAAAACAAACTCCCAGGTGCACTGGAATATGATTCCATTGCAGAAACAAGGGTAAGGGACTTTAACAGACTAAATACTTCAACAAGCCTGCTCTCTTCCGAACACGAAATAAGAGTCAATGACTCATTCTTATTTAAACACCATAAAAAACTAAAGGCTTGGAGAAAAACTCAGCAGGAAGAAAAATACCTCGTGTTGGACTTAGAAATTAGAAAGGCAAAAAAAGAAAATACGGAAGCCGAACTCCTAACCATGGAGAATGATTTAAGAAAGAAAATTGGTCTTAACACTTTTGAAAGTTATCAAGCTTTCTTAGACCGAGAAGAAATCAAAGAAGAACCTGATATCGATGAAGAAATACTGTTAGAAGCAGCTAATATACTTTCAGATTTCATTAAATATTCTTATAAGCCGGTTATTTCTATGAACAAAGCAGGATAAAAATTGAGAATTGTTTCATTCAATATAAATAGCGTCAGAGCTAGAATTCCGCAAGTTGAGGCCATTATAAAAATTCATGATCCTGATGTTATCGGTCTTCAAGAAACAAAAGTTCATGATGATGAATATCCTCATGAAGCTATTGAAGCTTTAGGCTATAAATCGATCATTCATGGACAGAAAGGACATTATGGAGTTGCTTTACTTTCAAAAAAAACCCCATCAAAAAATGGAAAGGGTTTCAAAAATGACGATGAGGAGTCCCAGAGGAGATTTATTTGGGGAGAGTACAATACTGGCAAGAATTCCATACTTGTATTAAATGGTTATTTTCCTCAAGGTGAAGAAAGGAATCACCCTATCAAGTTCCCTGCCAAAGAAAAATTTTACAAAGACCTAATAAATCACCTCAAAAAGAATCACTCCCCTGAACAGAATCTGATCATTATGGGTGACCTAAATATCTCTCCAGAGGATATTGATATAGGCATAGGCGAACAAAACAAAAAAAGATGGTTGAGAACAGGTAAATGCAGTTTTTTACCGGAAGAAAGAGAATGGCTAGGAAATTTAACTTCTTGGGGCCTATCGGATACTTTTCGAAGCTTGCATCCCCATACTAATGACAGATACAGCTGGTTTGATTACAGGAGTAGGGGTTTTAACGATAAACCTAAAAGAGGATTAAGGATTGATCAAATCTGGGCAACTCAGTCTCTCAATAACAAGCTTTTGGATGCAGGAATAGATTACGAAATAAGAGGAATGGAAAAACCTTCAGACCATGCCCCTATATGGTCTTCTTTCGATATTTAAGACCTTTTCTCTAAGAAAAAATCTTTTAAAAGCTTTGATGCCTCTTTTTCAAGAATTCCTCCTTCAAAACTCACTTTGTGATTTAGAAATTCTGATTGTATTAAACCCCCATTATTGACGACAACTCCAGATTTCGTATCTTGAGCAGCGAAGATTATCTTCTTAATTCTTGCATGAACTAATGCACCCGCACACATTAAACAAGGTTCTAAAGTCGTATAAATTATTGCTTCATTTAACCTGTAGTTCTCTAATCTATTAGATGCTTCTTTTAATGCAATAATTTCTGCATGTGCTGTAGGATCTTTTGTTGTTATTGGCTGGTTGTAACCTCTTCCAATAATTTCATCTCCCAATACCACCACCGCACCAATAGGCACTTCGCCTTTTTTTAAAGCTTTTTTTGCTTGGACTAAGGCTTCCCTCATTAAAAATTCTTTCTTCATGCGCTTAAACTAACTTTTTAGTCATTTTCTTGAGTGGAACAATTACACCTTTTGAGCTTTCCCAATTAACTACTTCAACTACCTTGTATCCTGAGTCCTTGTAAAGCTGCTCTCCAGCTAATGTGGCCATTAACTCACATTCATTGAATCCTTCCTTAAGGGCTTCCTGTTCACTTCGAGAAATAATCAACTTTCCTACACCCCTTCTAGTCCAGTCAGGATGAGTATACATTGCTCTAATTCTTGCAGCTTCAGTCCTTTTATCTAATAAACCGGAATCCCTTTCTGTGGTATGACTGCCTCCAAATAAGGTTTGTCTCCTGCTCCAACCCCCACACCCTACGATTACATCTCCTGCTAAGATCTTAAAATAGGTCCTGTCTTCTATTAATTGATGATCTAACCCCATGGCTTCGTAAGAAGCCTCTATTTGAGCTTTATTTAAATATGGTTTTTGTAGCTTTTTTATAGAAAGATTCATTACTTCAGTCAACTCTGGAATGTCAGATATTTCTGCAATAATGGCTGTAAAAGACATAAAAAATAGCTATTTCTCGTTAAATTGCAACAATACTGTCATAAAATCAAGCTTTAAGTTAGAATACCTGTGATGTATGTGCAAGGCAATCTGCAGAGGTTTCCTTGCTTTTAATTTTTTTAAATTTGGGGAAAAACATGAAAAAATTTGGGTTATTTAATAGTCTGGTGATAGCTATCGCCTTGTTGGGCCTACCTGCTATTTCTTCTACCGCTTTTGGAGCGGATGATGTAGAAGAAGTTGTTGCTGTTGGTTCAAGGAGAGAAGCAAGATCAGTAGGAGATTCTCCTGCACCAGTAGATATTATTACAGGTTCTGATTTTGTTAATCAAGGCGCTATGGATCTTCCTGACATGATAAGAACTTTAGTTCCTTCTTTTAATGTAAATACACAACCTATTAGTGATGCTGCTACTTTAATAAGGCCAGCTAATTTAAGAGGCTTGCCACCTGATAATATGTTGGTATTAGTTAATGGCAAAAGGAGACACAGAGGTGCTGTGATCTCTTTCTTAGGTAGTGGTATTTCAGATGGAGCGCAAGGTCCAGATATTTCTGCTATTCCTTCTATAGCTCTAAAACAAGTGGAAGTTCTAAGAGATGGTGCATCAGCTCAATATGGCTCCGACGCTATTGCTGGAATAATGAACTTTGTCTATAGAGATAATTCAGAAGGAACACAACTTGAGATAAGAACTGGTGAGTATAAAGAAGGAGATGGAGACGCGTGGAGAATAGCAGCTAATGTTGGAATGCCATTTACTTCAGCTGGGTTTGCTAATTTATCAGTAGAGCTTCAAGATTCTAAAGCTACAAGTAGAAGCGTTCAAAGGGCTGATGCTCAAGGACTCTACGATGGCGGAAATACCGCAATTTGGAACTATCCTGATCCTGCTCAAATCTGGGGATCTCCTGATGTGAGTGATGACTATAAGTTTGTTGTAAATTTAGGTGTATCTTTAGACGAATCAAAAGATTTTTATCTCTTTGGAAACTACGGTGAAAGAAATGTCTTAGGAGGTTTCTTTTTCAGAAACCCAACAAACAGGGGTGGTGTTTTCTCTACTGATGGTGGAGCAACAAGATTGGTTGGTGATGTGGCTGAGGCTACAGCTGGTGCTGCAAGAACTTGTCCAGTGGTTCCCGTTCCTGCTTCAGGAGCTGGATCATCTACAGATACTGCTTTAGCAGCCATAAAAGCTGATCCAAACTGTTTTGTTTTTAATGAAATGTGGCCAGGAGGATTTACTCCAAGTTTTGGTGGAGATGTAATGGACTGGAGTATTGCTTCAGGTGTTACTGGAGTAACTGACGCTGGAACTTTTTGGGATGTGAGTCTTAGTGTAGGAGAGAACCAAGCTGACTATTTCATCATGAATACAGTTAATGCTTCTCTTGGACCTGACACTCCATCTGAGTTCAATCCTGGAAGTTATGTTCAACTAGAAAAGAACTTTAATGTCGACTTTATTAAGCCTGTTGCAGTTGAGGGTTTTGCTTCTGATTTAAACGTAGCTTATGGTTTAGAATTTAGAGAAGAACAATTCACTGTAATAACAGGCAATAAGGAAAGCTGGGAGATAGGTCCGTACTTCAAACAAGGTTTTGGAATTGGTTCTAATGGCTTTGGAGGTTTTTCTCCAAGCATGGCAGGAACTTGGGATAGAAGTAACTTTGCTCTCTATGTTGATTTAGAAGCAGATGTTTCAGAACAATTACTTCTGGGTTTAGCTGTTCGTTATGAAGATTTTGATACTTTCGGATCTACAAGCAATAGCAAACTATCTTTCCTATACAGAGCTACTGATGACCTCTCTTTGAGAGGAACTACAAGTACAGGCTTCAGAGCTCCGACACCGGGTCAAGCAAATATTTCAAATATATCTACAGTTGCAGATGCTGGCGGTGATTTGTATCAGAAAGGTACACTAGCTCCTACTAACCCTGTTTCTGTTTACTACGGTGGTAAAGAGTTAACCCCTGAAGAATCTACAAACACCAGTTTAGGTTTTGTTTGGGATGCTACAGATGCCTTAAATGTGACCGTTGATTTCTATAGTATTGAATTAGAAGATCGTATTACTCAAGGTGATGATATCACTATTACCGCTGCCGATATTGCTCTTCTGCAATCACTCGGAGTTCCAGGTGCTGGCGATCTAACTAATTTCAGATTTTATGTAAACGACTTTGACACCACAACTGATGGTTTTGACATAGTCGCTACCTACGATACTGAAATAGCTAATGGCAATACATCTTTTACATTTGTTTATAGTGATGTATCAACTAAAGTTGATAGAACTGGAGGCTTAGTAGGTTCAGGTAGAATTGCTCAATTAGAGAAACTTCTTCCTGGAAAACGCTGGAATTTATCAGCGGTACATAATACAGGTGACTGGAGAGTACTAGGTAGAATGAACTGGGTTGATGAATGGTTCACAGAAGAATGGGGCGGCGGCGGAGGTTACATTAGTGACATGTCTACCATCGACCTTGAAGTATCAAAAGATTTAGGTGACTACACCCTTACTTTTGGTGCTCAAAATGCTTTTGATGACCATCCAGATAAGGAAAAGAGAGGTCTTATTTTAGGATGGGAATATCCTGAAGCAGCTCCTCTTGGATTTAATGGAGCCTTCTACTACTTTAAAGTAGGAATGGAATTCTAAATTCAATCCGTAAAAAAGGGCACTTAGGTGCCCTTTTTTTTACCTTCAAATACTATTTTCCCATTCACGATAGTCATTACGACCTGGGCTTCGAGAATTTCTTCTTCTGGAACTTTCATAATGTCTTTGGAAAAAACTGTTAAATCAGCTAACTTTCCAACTTCAATGGTTCCGTTTATATCTTCTTGAAATGCAGCAAACGCAGGCCAAATTGTAAACATTTTTAAGGCCTCTTCTCTAGTAACAGCTTGTTCTAAATGCCAACCTTTATCATAAAAGCCATCTAAATCTTTTCTAGCAACTGCAGCATAAAATTCGATTCGAGGATCCCCAATTTCTACTGGTGCATCAGAACCACCAGCAACAACAACTCCTAAATCAATCAAGTTTCTCCATACATACCCATTTCCAACTCTTTGCATGCCGAGTCTTGAGGGGGCAAAATGTAAATCCCCTATTGCATGAGAAGGTTGCATAGAAGCTATTATTTCCATGTCCCTGAAACGAATCTGATCTTCTTTAGTGATAATTTGGGAATGTTCAATTCTCCACCTGGGGTCATTAACTTTCCTTTCTTCATCCACTATTGAATTGAAAGCTTCCTGATACCAATCCAATGTT
>DTSY01000095.1:0-4442 GCA_012965075.1 Gammaproteobacteria bacterium
ATTGAGTGGGAATGAGAATTAATGTTGTAGGAACAAGAATCTAAGATAACCCTTGAATTAATCCTTTATCATCCACATCTATATTTTCCGCAGCCGGTGTTTTTGGTAACCCTGGCATTGTAATCACATCGCCGGTTAGCGCCACTATAAACCCTGCTCCAGAGGATAATCTGACTTCTCTAATCGGAACATCGAACCCAGTCGGCCTACCTTTTAGTCTTGGATCCGTTGATAAAGAGGCTGGTGTTTTAGCCATGCACACAGGTAATTGTCCAAACCCTTGATCTTCAAGTCGTTTTATTTCTGTTCTTACATCTTTGTTAGCCATAATATTATTGGCGCCATACATAGATGTGGCAATGGTTTTCATTTTATTCCAAAGACTCATGTCATCTGGGTATAGAAAATTAAAATCTGTTTTATGATTCTCTGACAAATCCACCACTGCTTTTGCAAGATCTATTGCGCCTTTCCCCCCATCTCTCCAGTGGCTGCAAATAACCACATCAACCCCTAAATAGTCACATTTCTCTTTAACCATTGAAATCTCTTGTTCTGTATCGTGGGTAAACTGATTGATAGCAACAACCACCGGTAAACCAAATTGATGAATATTCTCAATGTGTTTTTTTAGGTTTTCAGTGCCCTCACTTACAGCGTCAACATTTTCTTCTCTAATCTTATCAAGAGGCACGCCACCATGAGATTTTAAGGATTGAAGAGTAGCCACTAGCACCACAGCGTTAGGTGTTAAGTTGGCTTTTCTGCATTTTATATCAAAGAATTTTTCGGCACCAAGGTCTGAACCAAAACCAGCCTCTGTGATCGTATAATCAGCCAATTTCAAAGCCAATTTAGTTGCAGCTATACTGTTGCAACCATGAGCAATATTAGCAAAAGGCCCGCCATGGATAAAGACTGGATTACCTTCTAATGTTTGAGCTAAATTTGGATTAATTGCATCCTTTAACAAAGCTGTCATAGCACCTTCAACATTTAGATCGGCCGCTGTTATTGGCTCCCCGTCATGGTTATAAGCAACAATTATTGATGCAATATTTTTCCTTAAATCATTGATGTCATTAGACAAACAAAAAATTGCCATAATCTCTGATGCTGCAGTGATTGAAAAAGTGTCTTGTCTTGGTATTGAATTTGATGGTCCGCCAAGTCCTACAACTACTTGCCTCAGTGCCCTATCATTTAGATCTAAAACACGATTCCAGACTATTCTTCGATGATCAATATTGAGTTTATTGCCATGATGAAGATGATTATCTAAGGACGCTGCTAATAGATTATGAGCTGAGGTAATAGCATGAAAATCACCGTTAAAATGGAGATTAATATCTTCCATTGGAATAACTTGAGAAAAGCCTCCACCGGCTCCACCACCCTTCATACCAAAACACGGTCCTAATGATGGTTCTCTGATGCAGGCGGTTGTTTTATGTCCAAGCAATGCCATGGCATCACTTAGACCAATAGTTGTTGTGGTTTTACCTTCTCCTGCAGGAGTTGGGGTAATGCCAGAAACCAGAATTAATTTACCGTTATTATGATCCTTGAGCTTTTCACGATTAATTGAAAGATTAACCTTACCCTTGAATTTACCGTAATGCTCAAGATATTCATCACTAATACCTAACTTAGCAGCAATTGTCTCAATTGTTCTTAGTTCTGCTTCTCTAGCAATCTCTATATCTGTTCTCAAAATAACCTCTCACATTTACATTTAAGACAAACAAGACTATATATTATCTTTGAAGATTACAATTATTTCTGGGCCGTATAGGAATCGCTGTTTACAAGGTTCTTGAACAAGTTGCATAAGGTTCTAAACCATCATCTAATCAACGTTAATATTGACAATGGAGATTAGTTTGCGTAGGGTCTGTTAACAAACTTAATTTCAAAAATCTTGGGGGTCCGAATAAATGTTTGAAAAAATTAGAGCACGCTTAACCTATTACCTTTCAACACTTGCTCTATTAAATGCAGCAGCATTTAGTGGATTTGCAATGGCACAAGCAGAATTAGAAGAAATTGTTGTCACTGCTCGAAAGAAAACAGAAAGTTTACAAGACGTCCCAATATCTGTATCAGCACTTCGTGAAAGCGATTTAGAAGACAAAGGAATAAATGTATTTGAAGATTATTTATTGCAACTCCCTAGTGTAACTGCAGGCGGTGCAGGACCCGGAACCAGTACAATTTATATTAGAGGTCTTGCCTCAACAACACCCAATCTCACTACAGCTGGTGTTGCTGGCTTAGCTCCAAACGTATCATTCTATTTAGATGAGCAACCATTAGCTCAACCGGGAAGAAACTTGGATGTATATGCAGCAGATATGGCACGTATTGAGGTTCTAGCCGGTCCACAAGGAACTCTTTTTGGTGCTAGTTCACAAGCTGGTGTTGTTAGAATGATTACTAACAAACCTGTGATTGGTGAAGCATCAGCTAACGTAGAAGTTGAAGCAAGGTTTATGCCAGGAGCAGAGTCTGGAGATAAAGTAGAACTTGTAGCGAACATGCCTCTTGGTGATTCAGCCGCAGCTAGATTTGTTGCCTACAGAGATAAAAAAGGCGGTTATATTGATCAAGTTGCAGGCTCTCTTAACGCAAGTCAATCTGCACGTTTCAGACCAGCAGGTACACTAAGAGACAATGGCCTTCCTGTTTCTTCATCTAGAGCAGGCTTTCAAGCTGGAGCTGATCTTTCAGGAGCTACTTTAAACAATGCAGTCGCAATTGTTAAAGAAGATGCTAACACATTAACTTATCAAGGCTTCAGAGCAAGTCTTGCCCATGAAATTAATGAAAATTGGAATGCGCTAGCAACGGTAGCACAACAAACTATTGATGCTGATGGTGTGTTTTTTGTAGACCCAAATTTAGGTGATCTAGAAATCCAAAGATATACCGAAGACGTCATTGAAGATGAATTTGACAACATGAGTTTAACTCTTGAGGGTTCAATAGGCGATCTTGAAGTAGTTTATGCCGGAGCATATACAGACAGAACATCAGATCAAATGGTTGATTACACTGACTACTTATTTGTTGGTCAGTATCTTCCTTACTACATTTGTGATTACTATGTAACCTACACGACTTATGCACCTGGTAATGTTCCAACAGGAACTTGTGGTGCTCCTAACTTATTAGTTGATTCAACAACAAATCTTGAAGTTACATCTCATGAATTCCGTATACATGCAGATTTAAATGACACTACGTCACTTACAGCTGGTGTCTTCGCTAGTGATACTGAGCTTACAGAGTTAAATTTATTCACCTATCCAGGTTCAGTAGGTAATGATATTACATACGCTGCTAACTATGCTTTGACAGATACATCAGTAACTGGAGTAATTAATAAAGCAAGTCCTGGCTGGTTTTCAGCAGGGCCTTATTCAGAACCAGTTATATTCTTTAATGATATTAAGAGAACTGATAAGCAAATGGGCGTATTTGGTGAAGTAAGTTATGCATTGAGTGACACATCAGAACTTTCGGTAGGTGCTCGTTGGTATGATATTGAGGTTGATTTTGAAGGTAGTGCTAACTCATCATTTTATAATGGGTTCGGTAATCCAGATACTCAACAATTTGGATCTAACTTATCCGCACAATATGCACCAGGAAATGCAAACGGCTATCCTGACAAAGCGCAAACAGATGGTGTTATTGGAAAGGTTACTTATTCATGGAATCCAAGTGAGGATGTTATGTATTACGCCACCTGGTCAGAAGGTTTTAGACCGGGTCTTCTAAATAGACCTGTCGGCAGCTCAAGTCCAGATGGATCATATACTGTAAAACCAGCTGTTGATTCTGATGAAGTTACAAACTATGAGTTTGGTTGGAAAGCTGTTCTTCAAGATGGTGCGCTTAGATTTAATGGTAGTGTTTTCATGGTTGATGTAAGCGGCTTACAAAGTACTATTTTTGATCCAAGTATCGTTAACTTGTTCTTCTCTGATAACGCAGCTGATGCTGAAATAAAAGGAGTCGAGGGTGACTTTCTTTATTACACTGATAACGGTTTTATACTATCAGGTGCTTTTTCGCTCTTAGATACAGAAATCACTAAGAGCTTAGTTCCAACCGCTGACGTGGTTGTTGGTTCTGATTTAGCATTTGCCCCTGGATTTCAGGCTAACTTTAGTGCTAGAAAAGAGTGGGGAACGTCATCGGGTAATACAGGACATTGGCAAGCTCAATTCAATCACTCACGTGCAAGTGATTCTGACATCATGGAACCTAACAGAGCTCAGCAAGGTATGTATAGCCTTGCCAATATCAGAGCTGGTGTCAGTAACGACAATTGGACGGCAGAAATGTATATCAATAACATCACGGATGAAAGGGCTGAAATAAGCAATACTTTCGTCTTTGATAGACAGCGTGTAGCTGTTATAAGACCACTTAAT
>DTSY01000095.1:4542-8083 GCA_012965075.1 Gammaproteobacteria bacterium
CTTATACCTTGCAGCAGTTTCAGCGAGATATTTAAAAAAATTTGATGATTCAAAAAAATATATTGAACACTTGTTGTTCAATGCCCCGGATATGGGACGCGCTTATCAGGAGTTGGGCCACCTTAATAGAGATATGGGAGATGAAGAGAAAGCTGTCGTGCACTATAGACAAGCCTGTGAACTTAACCCGGCACTTTTGGCAGCTTGGAATTCTTTATACAAATACTTTGTAAAAAATAAAAACAAACCAGCAGCTGATCATGCCCTTGAGCAAATCAATAAATTACAATCACTTCCAGGTGTACTTTTGTACGTAGACCAGATTCTCAATGAAGGCAGACTCGGCATGGCGGAGATAAAGTGCAGGTCTTTTCTTAAAAAAAATCCTACTCATACCTACGCAATGTCATTGCTTGCTGAAATTGCTAATCGAATGGGCTATTTTGATGATGCAGAATTTTTACTTGAAAAGGCTGTCGAGTTCAAACCAGATGATGGCGACCTAAGAATGAAATATGCTTCGATTCTTAGAAAAAAACAAAAGTTTGCTAAGACTATGGAACAAGTAAACATATTGTGTGATAAATATCCTGACAATCTTACTTATCAAGCTCAAAAAGCTAGTGAAATTATGCAAAATGGAGACCATGAAGAAGCAATTACCTTATTGGACGATATTCTGAGCAAAAACCCATTTAATTTCAGTACACTTACATCAAAAGGTCATGCACAAAAAACTCTAGGCAGAACAGACCAAGCCATTAAGAGCTATCAATCTGCCTATCAAATAAAGCCAGATCATGGAGAGGCTTTCTTTTCTTTGGCAAATCTAAAAACTTATTCTTTTACCAGTAATGAATTAGATAGCATGCGAGAACAGGTTGGGAGAGTAGATTTATCATTAAGAGATAAAGCATATTTTCATTTTGCTCTTACTCAAGGTTGTGAAGTGAATGGGGAATATGATGAGGCATTTTTTCATTTAGAAAAAGGGAACAAAATCAAAAATGATCAAAGTCAATATTCAATTGAAAGAATGGAAAAAGAACTACAAGCTCAAATAGACGTTTGTGATGAGACTTTTTTTAGAGATTTAGGTAGTGGAGGCCATAACACAAAAGACCCTATATTCATTCTTGGCTTACCCAGATCGGGCTCAACACTTATAGAACAGATCTTAGCATCGCACTCTATGATTGATGGAACACTTGAGCTTCCAAATATTCTTTCAATTGCTCAAAGCCTAAGAGGAGATGATATTTACGGAAAATTAGGCAATTACCCTAAAAGTATGAAGTCATTAACACTCGAACAAAGAGAAACTTTGGGTAAGGGTTTCATTGAAGACACTAAAATGCACAGAAAAGATGCTCCAATGTTCACAGATAAAATGCCCAACAACTTCAGACATATTGGCTTAATCCATCTAATAATGCCTAACGCTAAGATTATTGATGCTAGAAGATATCCCTTGGATTGTTGTTTTAGCATGTTCAAACAACTCTTTGCTCAAGGACAAGAGTTTTCATATGGCCTGGCCGAGGCAGGAAGTTATTACAAAAGCTATGTTAAGTTGATGAATCACTGGAATGGAGTCTTGCCCGATAAGATATTAAGAGTAAATAACGAAGATATCATTGAAGACCTTGAGGGGCAGGTTAAAAGAATGCTTGAATTTTTGGAGTTACCTTATGAAGAAGAATGCATTTCATTTTATGAAACAGACAGATCAGTTAGAACCGCTAGTTCTGAACAGGTAAGAAGACCAATCAACAAAGAAGGCATGGAGCGCTGGAAGCCTTATTCAAAACACTTAAAACCATTACTTAATAGCTTGGGTGAAGAGTTATTAAAACCTGAAGACATAGCCCTGCTAAACCGATAGGAAATTGAACACACCTAACACTTCAATATCAGAAAGAAAGGGAAGGGCCAACACCCAATTCCTTGGGCTGGATATAAATTTACCCGTATTTGTTATCAGTTTAGGCTTAGCCGTTATCTTTTCTGTCCTCGTATTGAGCTATCCTGAAAGATCTTATGAGTTCCTTACTAATACTAAAAACTTTGTAGTGGTTTGGTTCGGTACCTTATTTACGGTATCTATGTCCGTCTTTACATTGATCATCTTCTTTTTAATCATCTCGCCATTTGGAAAAATAAAACTCGGAGGAAAGAATTCAGTCCCGGAATTTGGATTCTTATCTTGGGTCTGTATGTTATTTGCAGCCGGAGTTGGTATAGGTATGACTTTCTATGGAGCAGCTGAACCTCTTTCCTATTACACAGGAGTCTTTGGAACACCTCTAAACGCCTCTCCTGAATCTGAAGAGGCTTATCGATTAGCCTTCAGTGCAACTATTTTTCATTGGGGCCTTAACGCTTGGTCAGTGTATGCAATCATAGGATTATCTCTTGCCTTTTTTTGTTATAACTGGAAATTACCTTTAACGATTCGATCAATCTTTTATCCTCTTTTAGGTAATAGAATTTGGGGATGGCAGGGTGATATCATTGATATTATTGCTGTATTGGCTACCCTTTTTGGTTTGACAACATCTTTGGGATTGGGAGCACGGCAAGCTGCCTCTGGTCTGTTTTATCTATTCGATGTACCCAACAATCTTTTAACTCAATCTCTAATAATAATTTTTATTACTTCTGTAGTTATTTTTTCTGTTTATAGGGGTTTGAATAAGGGTATAAAGGTGCTTAGTAACATCAATATAGGGCTTGCTCTCGTTTTATTAGCTTTTGTTGTACTTGCTGGACCAACATTCAAGATCATTATGGCTTATGGGGAGAACTTAATTTCTTATTTTCAGGATATTGTTCGTTTAAGTAATTGGAACAGGCCTGATGACCTGCAGTGGTATCATGACTGGACAATTTTCTATTGGGCTTGGTGGATTTCTTGGTCCCCTTTTGTAGGGATGTTCATTGCAAGAATATCAAAAGGGAGAACTATTAGAGAATTTCTTTCTGTCGTAATGTTCGTACCTCTTTTATTTTGCACAATATGGTTTACTTCGTTTGGAGAAACTGCAATTTTTCAATTTCAAGAAGGATTAGGTAATTTAAGTGAACCAGTTGGAGACATTTCTCTTGTGCTTTTTTACATGTTAGATAATCTTTTGTTTCCTATCTTTTCAAGCATATTTGCCTTATTCATGTTGGTACTATTTTTTGTGACATCATCTGACTCAGCTTCTTTAGTTATCGCTAAGATTACCTCTGGCGGTAAAGATAACACCCCTAGAATACAAAGAGTGATATGGGCAATTATTCAAGGATTGATTGCCATTGTTTTATTAGTAGGTGGGGGTTCATATGCCTTATCAGCCATACAATCAGGGGCAATATCGATGGCGTTACCTTTTGTGTTTATTTTAATAGCAGCCACCATAAGTTTATTGCGTGGTGTATACATTGAACTATATGATCCGCAAAAAATGAGTAATCAAAACGGAAAATAGTCACTTATAATATGACGATGCAATCCTCTAAATTCCCTACAGATGCGGAAGTAGTCATAGTGGGC
>DTSY01000096.1 GCA_012965075.1 Gammaproteobacteria bacterium
GCTTTTGATAAAGAAAGAGGCGCACCCATTTCTTGAGAAATTGTTTCGGCAATTTCATCGTATCTAGATTGATAAATCTCAACTATTTTACCAAGTAAGGCTAGGCGTTCTTCGACTGATGTTTGGCTAAAAGAGTCAAAGGCTTCTCGAGCCGCTGCAACGGCTTTGTCAACATCCGCAGGGCTTCCTAAAGCAATCTGCGCTATTACTTCTTCATTTGCTGGGTTGATGACATCAAAAGGATTGACTCCTTCTGCTGGATCTACCCATTCTCCATTTATATAAAACTGATGATAAGTTTTCATATCCTGTACTCCTTTAAAAATAAATATTTTGGCCGATCAGTATATCCATCTAAATTTACTATGTCTCTACTTTAGGATGTAAAAGTTTGGCTTTCAATTGAGGTTGAATTCTTTCAGCCCATTGAGCAAGATATTTACGCGTTTCTCTGGGGTCGATTATTTCGTGAACAGAGAAACTTTCTGCTCTTGGAAAGGGATTTTGTAGCTTGACCATACTTTCTTCAATTTCTTTCCTTTTAGCTTCAGGGTCTTCAGCTGCAGCAATTTCCTTCTTAAAAGCCACTGCTACTCCACCTTCTAAGGGCAATGCCCCAGATTCAGCTGATGGCCAAGCCAAAACATAACCCTCTGGTCCATAGTGGGCGGCAGCAGCTACCCCAAAAGACTTTCTAATCATTACTGATGACCAGGGAACATTAGATTCTGTAACAGCCAGCACAGCCTCGGTACCATGAAGAATCGTAGCTTGCAGTTCAGCTTCTGGACCTATTAAAAATCCTGGTTCATCTACCAAACTTACTATAGGAATATGGAAAGTATCACAAAGTTTTACAAATCTGGTAGTTTTTCTTGCCCCATCAGCTGACATTGAACCAGCATAGAAGTTTGAATCATTAGCCAAAATTCCTACACTAAAACCGTCTAGCCTAGCAAAACCCGTAATAATTCCTCTGCCAAAAGATTTGGTCATCTCAAAGAAAGAATCTTTATCAAAAACCTTTCTTATAATCTCTCTCATTTCATAAGATTTTTGTCTATCTTTTGGAATGATAGAAAGAAGATCTTCCTCTTTCCTATCTATAGGATCTCCAATCTCTTTCCTTAGAGTTAACTCATAGATGCTTTGAGGCATATAGGAAAGGAATTGCTTAATTTGAGTAAAAGCTTCTTCTTCTGAATCTGCGACATTATCTGTGACTCCATTTAGGCGGTGAATATGTGAACCTCCTAACTCCTCTTTGGTCATTTTTTTGCCAAAAGCTCTTTCTACTACAGCTGGTCCAGCAACAAGTAATTGAGCAGTTCTTTTGGTCATGACTCTAAAATGGGAAGCAACAAATCTGGCTGCTGGTAAACCAGCTACGGGGCCTAAAGCTGCTGAAACCACCGGTATTTCTTTAAGTGTCTCAGCTACTGATTTAAATCTTGATCTAGAAAAGACAGGATCTCCACCATATCCTCTATTTTTACTCTTTGCGGGACCAGCAACTGATCCTCCCCCGCCCTCATGAAGCCTAATTAAAGGCATTTTATAAGTTAAAGCCAAGTCTTCGGTGTACACACTCTTTCTAAGCCCTGCAGGATTCGGTGATCCTCCTTTAACAGTAAAATCTTCACCACCCAGAACTACAGACCTACCATCTATTTTGGCAAAACCAAGAATGAAATTAGCAGGAGTTAAAGATTTAAGCTCTCCTTTCTCGTTGGTTTCTATTTCTCCAGCTATTTCCCCTTGTTCTTGGAAAGATCCTTTATCAATGAGTTTATCTATCCGTTCTCTAAGAGTTAACCTACCTTTAGCGTGTTGAAGAGTAACTGCCTCATGTCCACCTTGTTTCTTAGCTAGCTTTTTTCGAATCTTTATTTCGTCTGTTTCTTTTTTCCAATTCATATCTTTTTGGTGCCCCGTACAGGATTTGA
This sequence comes from Gammaproteobacteria bacterium, assembly GCA_012965075.1. GTDB lineage: Bacteria > Pseudomonadota > Gammaproteobacteria > Magnimaribacterales > Magnimaribacteraceae > AEGEAN-183. The sequence goes on from DTSY01000096.1 coordinate 1,947, forward strand.
ACCTATGGCCTCCAGATTAGGAATCTGGC
>DTSY01000097.1 GCA_012965075.1 Gammaproteobacteria bacterium
GTTATTTTAAGATATAGTGAAGTAATAGAACGAAATTTCTTCTAAAAGAAGAATAGGTCTGTTCCAACTTTCCCATCGAAGCTCCATCGCCTAGTCCAATTTACCCCTTCTGTTGAAAAAATAAGTGGGTAGAATAAAAAACTAATATCTTTGTTAACCAATTTAAGGAGTTTAAATGTCTGATAATGTGCAAACAATCAAAGATTTCATCGCGGCTTGGTCGAATCTGGATTCGGATGAGTTGGTAGGCTATTTCTCTGAAGATGGCATCTACTACAATATGCCCACTCAGCCAGTCCAAGGAAAAGAACAACTAAAACAATTTATTGGAAGCTTTATAGCTAACTGGACAAAAACTAATTGGGACACTCTAAACATAATTGGTGAAGGTGATGTTGTAATTGCCGAACGTCTTGATCGAACAGAAGTAGGAGATATTAAAGTGGACTTACCTTGCTGTGGTGTCTTTGAAATGGAAGAGGGAAAAATTAAAGTTTGGCGAGATTATTTTGACATGGGTACTTACACAAAATCTTTCTCTAAAAAAGGAAATGATAGAGATTAGCACAGACAGATTAGTCCTAAAAAAAACCAGCAAAAGTGATAAAGATAAAGAATTACTTGTCTCTCGCATAGGGGATTGGGAAGTAGCGAAATGGTTATGCAACGTCCCTCACCCTTACACTGAGGATGATGCTGAAGCTTGGTTTAAAACACTTCATCAAAAGGAATTCAGTTTGAATGTATATTTAGATAATTCATTGATTGGTGGTATCGGATTAGCGCAAGACGAAGATAAGCTTTATGAATTTGGATATTGGTTGGGAAGGGATTATTGGGGTCAAGGCTACGCTACAGAAGCAGGCAAGGGATTGCTTCATTATGCTACTCAAAAATTAAGTTCACCAAAAATTAAAGCAAATTACATGAAAGGAAATGTTGCTTCAGCAAATGTGTTAAAAAAACTAGGTTTTAACAAAGTTGGTGAAGGAAAAACATATTGTGTTTCTCGTAAAGAAGAGGTGGACTGTATTCATGTAGCATTGTTAAAACCAATAGGATTGAACAAAGATAATGTAATAGAAGCAGCTGATAGATTTAATAAAAAGGAAGAGATTTGGGTGCCAAACTAGAAGAAAAAGACCAGCTTAGCTGCTAGGAGTTGGTTCCAATTTTTAGCTAGAGGGTCCACCACCTCTTTTAGACTTTATATACTTACTTAGCAGCTCTACCTATATATCCTCTTACATCTGTAAAAAATCTGCTAAAGAAGTATAGTTAGAATATGAATAAAACTAACAATACAAAAGATCTCCAAACAGAAAAAGCGTACAAAAATTTAGATTTTTTAAATAGTAAAGATGCACGTACTTTAAGGATTCTATCTGAATATCTCTATCCAAAAAAACAACTTGAAGAACAAAAGGTAACGAACACCATAGTAATTTTTGGATCAGCAAGAGCACCGTCACCTGAGGAGTTAAGTAGCAAAGACTTTAATAAAGGAAGAAGTAAAAGTCTTAAATTAGCTGAGTACTACGATGCCACAAGAATGCTCACAAAAAGATTGACAGAATGGTCTAAGAATTTAAATCAGGAAGACCAAAAATATGTCATTTGTTCAGGTGGGGGTCCGGGTATCATGGTTGCAGCCAATCGTGGGGCCAGAGAAGCAGAAGGTAAAACCACTGCCTTCAGAATTTCCTTACCTTTTGAAAGTAGACCTAATCCATATGTTAGTCCAGGGTTAGATTTTGAATTTCATTATTTTTTTACTAGAAAATTTTGGTTCTCTTATCTGGCAAAAGCCCTCGTAATTATGCCAGGGGGATTTGGAACCTTAGATGAATTTTTTGAAATTCTTACACTTATCCAAACTGAAAAAATTAAGAAAAATTTGCCTATAGTCCTTTTTGGGAAAGAGTATTGGAACAAATTAATTAATTTTGAAACTTTAGTTGAAT
>DTSY01000098.1 GCA_012965075.1 Gammaproteobacteria bacterium
ATAGACCAATTTGATCGTTCAGATATAGACCGCCTTTTTTCTGTAGCTGATGACTTGGAACCCTATTCTTCTAGAAAAAAAGTAACTCGTGTTCTGGAAGGTGCAATTTTGGGAAACATGTTCTTTGAACCAAGTACCCGAACCCGAATAAGCTTTGGAGCAGCATTTAACCTCTTGGGAGGAGCAGTTAGAGAAACCACTGAGGTTGGAACTTCCTCTTTGGTAAAAGGTGAATCTTTAATAGATACTGCTCAGGTATTGAGTAGTTACAGTGACCTTATTGTCATGCGTCACCCTGACGAAGACTCAGTAAAATATTTTTCTAAAGCAAGCCGAGTACCTGTTATAAACGGTGGTGATGGTTCCAATGAACACCCCACCCAAGCACTTCTTGATCTATATACAATAAAAAAAGAGCTTGAAGCTAAAAAGAAAACTATAGATGGCCTCAGGATAACCTTAGTTGGAGATTTAAAATTTGGTAGAGCAGTTCACTCTCTTAGCAAGATTCTTTGCCTATACGAAGGCGTGACCATCAACTTAATTTCCCCTAAAGAACTAAAGCTGCCTAATTCTTATATGGATCTTCTTACCAAAGCAGGGATAAAAATAACTCAATCTGAAAATCTTGAAGATGGTATAACGGAAGTAGACATAATCTATATGACGAGAATTCAAGAAGAGAGATTTAAAGATAAATCTGATGCCAAAAAATATAAAGGGTTATTGAGCTTAAATAAAGAGATATATACTGCCAATTGTGAACCCAACACTGTAATAATGCACCCTCTACCGAGGGATTCTAGAAAGGAAGCAAATGAACTTGATTCAGATCTTTACGAGAACCCAAACCTCGCTATATTCAGACAAGCAGATAACGGATTAGTGATAAGAATGGCCTTATTTAGTTTGGTTTTAGGAGTAGCTGATCAAATCCATAAAACTTCTAGAACAGTGAACTGGCATACCTCTAAAGGCCATTAAGGGCCTGATCCAGATCATCTAAAAGATCCTCAACCGATTCAATTCCAACTGATAATCTGACCAATCCTTCTTCTATCCCTAATTCTTTCCTTAAATCTTCAGGAACAGAAGCATGTGTCATTTTTCCAGGAAGTTCAATCAGACTTTCAACGCCACCTAAACTTTCAGCCAAAGCAAACAACTTGGTTCTTTCCAAAAAAGTAGTCGCACTTTTTAATCCACCTTTTAAAACCACGGTGATCATTCCTCCAAATCCATTCATTTGCTTTTTAGCTACATCATGATTTGGGTGACTGGCTAAACCTGGATAATAGATCTTTGCAATGGCTTCATGGCCTTCAAGAAAATTAGCTATCTTAAAAGCATTTTCGCAGTGCTTTTCCATTCTTACAGCTAAAGTTTTAAGGCTTCTAAGCACTAAAAAACTGTCAAAAGGACTCATTATTGAACCTATAGAGTTAGATAAAAAGGCCATTTCTTCAGATAAATCCTTTCTCTCTTCAGAACACACAACAATACCGCCAATAACATCAGAATGACCGTTTAGATATTTGGTAGCAGAATGAAGCACAATATCAAAACCCAGACTAAGAGGCTTCTGGACGTAAGAAGAACAAAAAGTATTATCACAAACTGTTATTAAATTGTGTTTTTTACCAAACTCACTGACTTTCTTCAGATCAACAACTTTAAGGAGAGGGTTTGAAGGAGATTCGACCCAAATCATTTTAGAGTTAGATTTTAAAGAAGACTCTAAATTATCTAAGGAAGTTAGATTACTATAAGAAAAATCCAATCCTGAAGATCTTTTTCTAACGTTCTCAAACAACCTATAGGTTCCTCCATACAAGTCATCCATACTAATAACGTGATCGCCGGAATCTAATATCTCTAAAACTGTAGCTGTAGCAGCCATTCCTGAAGAAAAAGCAAATCCTTGCCCACCTTCTTCTAAGTCTG
>DTSY01000099.1 GCA_012965075.1 Gammaproteobacteria bacterium
TTTTAGGCAAAGTAAATAAAAAGGAAAGAGCTATATTGGATACTTCTTTTGAGAGTACTTTGGACATAATGAACTTAATCTTTCAAGGTAATTGGCAAAAAGCCATGCTGGAGTTACACACTTAAATTAGTCTAAGATGAGTTTAAAATGTGGAATCATTGGATTACCCAATGTAGGTAAGTCTACATTGTTTAATGCTCTGACCTCAGCTGGAATAGAAGCTCAAAATTTTCCTTTTACTACCATAGAACCCAATAGAGGTATAGTCGCTGTGCCTGATGAAAGACTAGAATTAATTTCCAAAATTATTAGTCCTAATTCTATTATTCCAGCTACAACAGAATTTATAGACATTGCAGGTCTAGTAAAGGGAGCCAACGAAGGAGAAGGTCTAGGTAACCAGTTTTTATCTCATATCAGAGAAACTCAAGCTATCGTTCACGTGATTAGATGTTTTAAGAACGACGATATAACGCATGTGCATGGACAAATAAATCCTGTTGCAGACCTAGAAGTAGTTGAAACAGAATTGATATTAGCTGATCTAGAGACCGTATCAAAGGCAAAATTAAAGCTTGAACGATCAGCCAAGTCAGGAGATAAGGAGGCTTTAGCTCAACATTCAAGACTAGAAACTATAGAAGAAGAAATGAACAGAGGAATTTTATGCAGAAATTCGTCTTTTTCTTCTGAAAATAATGCTTACTTAAAAGACCTGCAATTAATTACCATGAAACCTTGCATCTTTTTAGCAAATGTTGCTGAAACAGACAATAATAATAATCTTTTAAAAAGGCTTGAAGATTATGCTGAAAATGAAGAGGTGAAAGTTCTTCCCTTATGTAATCAAATAGAATCTGAGGTGGCTGAATTAGATCAAGAAGAACGTTTGGGCATTCTTAAAGAGATGGGCATGAACGAACCTGGTTTAAACAGACTAATAAGAGAAAGTTATGAGATGTTGAATCTTCTAACTTTCTTTACTACTGACGCTAAAAAATTAAGAGCCTGGACTATTAAGAAAGGATCTACAGCTTCGCAAGCGGCAGGTGAGATCCATTCTGACTTTGAAAAAGGTTTTATAAAAGCTGAGACAATATCTTACGAAGACTTTATAAAAAATAGAGGTGAAAATGGAGCAAGATCGGCTGGCAAGTTAAGAACAGAAGGGTCAGATTACAAAGTTAAAGATGGAGACATAATCCATTTTGTCTTTAATGTTTAATGCTAGGGATATACTAATCAAAATGCAGAAAAACCCTTCAAAAATTTATTTAGTGTCTGATTAAAAATTTCTGGTTGATCTATATTAACGGCATGTCCAGCATCAGGGATAACCACTTTTTTAGAACCTTTTATCTTCCTCTCCATATAATCAGCTGCCGCCAAAAAATCTTTATCATGTTCTCCCACAATAATTAGGGATGGTACAGATATTTCAGGTAAAGAATTGATGATTCTGTCGTCATGCTGTGTGAGCATTCCCCTTGCTGCAAGAGATAAACCTTTCGCGTTAGAATGATTTTTTGGATCCATTTCTTTACTTCTTCCGATAAGACTTTCCAAACCGGTTTGTTCAAATTTTTCTGCAGTAGATAATGCATAATCATTCCATCCTTTTCTTGCAGTCTCATTCTTGAATCCCGGTCCTGTATCAATTATAAGTAATGAGTTAACTCTATCTGGATATTGTCTATAAAATGCCAAAGACATATAACCGCCTAACGACATCCCTCCAATAGTTGCTTCTTTGACTCCAAGCTCATCCAAAATAAAAAAGATGTCAGCAACAGTTTCTTGTTCATTATAAAGGCTAATATCATCGGGATAATCGGAGAATCCGTGACCACGCATATCCCATATTACTAAACGATAATGTTCAGATAGAGATTCAATTTGGCCGTACCACATCTTTGATGTAGCCGAAAAACCATGTGTTAAAA
>DTSY01000100.1 GCA_012965075.1 Gammaproteobacteria bacterium
CTTCTTTTTGTATAATTCCAATTTTTCCAGGCGGCATTGTTGATATTATTTCTTGATAAAGTTTTTTTTCACTTTGTCCTAAATTATTAAAGAAATTCTCGTCAGATAAACTTGATCCATGAGCGGTTCCTTGGAGTTTATAACCATGACATTCAGCACAATTATTTTCATAGTTGATCTTTCCATTCTCAATATTAGACTCATTAAGAACTGGTTCAGCGAATCCGCTATTGTGAAAAATAGCTATTAGGAGAGATATATAAAAAACTTTAATTTTTGTATCCTCCTATTTAAATTATTAAGCGATATTAACAGTGTAGTTAACTGAATAATGATCGTAAGTTATTCTACTGTAACAGAAGCTGCCCTCACTTCTTTGCTCTTATGGTTAGATCAAGCTAGTTATATAACAGGAGCTAAAATACCAGTAGATAGAGGCTGAGGAGTTACTTAGGAGGATAAATCTAGATATTTCTTTTGAATGCTTGAAAAATCTAGATTCCCCAAGCCCTGTTCAATTAATTCTTGATAGAGCTGTCTTGCTAGATCACCCATTGGCGTCTCAGAATTAGAACTATCTGAAGCTTCCTTTGCTAAACCCAAGTCTTTAAACATAAGTTTATTAAGGAAGCCCCCTTCGTAATTTCTGCTTGCTGGGACACCGTCCATTACTCCTGGGTAAGGGTTATAAACTTCTAGAGACCAATTTCCCCCTGAGCTTTTTCGCATAATCTCTGAAAGAACACTTGGGTCTAAATCATTTTTTACTCCCAAAGCTAATGCTTCAGCAGTGCCGCACATGTGAATGGCTAGCAACATATTATTACAAACTTTTGCAACTTGACCGGCTCCAATACCTCCTGCATGAAAAATATTTTTGCCCATATTTTCTAACAAGGGCTTAGCTTTTTCTACATTCTCTGTTGTGCCTCCAACTATGAATGTGAGCGTGGCTTCTTGAGCACCTACAACACCACCTGATACAGGGGCATCAATCATAGAAAGACCTAAAACTTTAGCTTGGTTAGCCACTTTTCTGGCTGTGTCAGGAGCAATAGTTGAGCAATCAATTATCAATATGGAAGGATCTAATTTAGACAATAGCCCATCTTCTCCCAGATATAATGATTCTACATTCTTGCTCGATGGCAGCATGCTTATAAGGATATCTACATTTTTTACAGTGGAAGCTGCATCCTTAGCTATTTGTACTCCATTTTGTTCAGCTTTCTTTTTAGCCTCTTTTATTAAATCAAATCCAATTACATCAAATCCTGCTTTCACAAGGTTGGTAGCCATAGGCTCACCCATATTACCTAAACCTATAAAACCTATTTTTTTCATACTACTTTTCCTTTTTAATTTTCTAAGTCATCAAGAGGGTTTTTATTCCAAGCTGGTTCCAGATGCTCTTCTATCCATTTTCTTGGAAGGTTATTAATGTCAGCATAACTCCATTGAGGTTGATTATCCTTTTCTATGATGACAGCCCTAATACCCTCAGTAAAATCTGGATGTCTGGTAATCTGTATTGCCAGATCTAATTCAAATTTAAATACTTCTTTCAAATTTTTACTTTTTTCAAAATTACATTGTTCCCAGATGATATGAGCAGAAGTAGGGCATCCGTTTACTAGTCCTTTAATACCCCTTTTGAACCATTCATCTGGAGTAGAGTTGGTCAGTATGTTTTTTGATATGTCTACAAGGTTATCTGCACTCATTAATGCTTGAACTGATTCCAACCTGGATTCAAGTTGAGATTCAGGAAATCCTTCTTTTGAAAGAGGCATCTCTTTAAAATTTTTAATGCATAAATCAAGTATTTCAGAGTTTTTTTGAAGATCATCAGACCAGTCAAGTTCAGTAATTGCTTTTGTAAAAGAATCCTTAGCCGTTACGGATATGTAATTGTTAGTCAGACCTACCAATTGA
>DTSY01000101.1 GCA_012965075.1 Gammaproteobacteria bacterium
ACTCCTTTTATGACTTACCTCAAGAAACATTTAGAAGAAACAAAGAAGCAGTAAGATTAGCAAAATAAGGGATTATGCCAGAAGAAGATAGAAAGCCAGGGCCTTGGTCAATAGCCAAGTCTATTACCAGCGGTGAACCTGAAACCACCAATATACCTGAACCCGAGAAGCCGGAAACAATTGCTGAGCTTACGGAAAAAGATAAAAAAGATATGGACCCTTGGGTGCCTGATGTCATGAAACCCCTGCTTAGCGTACGGAGAGAATTGGCTGCTCTTCCAGACCTACAAAAGAAATTAGCGAACCAAGAGACCGAATATTCTGACTTTACTTCCAAGGCTGGGTACGCTCTGTCTTTAGGATTAAAAGAAAAAGAAATTTTCTTTTTTGGTGGGATGCAGTGGTTGGCTGTTGCGATTGCGTATTTGTTGTGGACGCAAATGCTTTTTTGGATTCCGCCGGACGTGTGGGAAGCACTCTCAAATCAAGACGGTGCAGGACCGATAGACTATGCTCTAATCGTTTGGGCTTTTGTGTGTGTGGGTGTAGCAGCTTTTCCTATTGGTATTTTTTCGGGCTGCATGGGCGTGACTCATTTTCTGCATAAACAAGGCAGGGCATCAACCGTTGCCATGTGTCTCAAACTTAGTTTGCCTAATGCTTGGCCTCTCTGGGCATTTCATTGGACCGATGGTTGGATTACTGTCAGGCAAATTATGAGTCGACTTCCCCGTGATAACGATAGAAGATCACCAGCCCAAAAATTATATGAAGAAGCGCTTTACTACGCTTGGAAGGTTGGCATAGCGGGGGTTTTACCAAGCATGGTTCTTGGCAAAGGTATGATTGAATCAGGCAAAGAGTCAATTGCGTTTGTTAGACAGCATACAAAAGAAATCGTCAAGTTAAGAGCAGCTTATTCAGGTTACTGTTGGATATTAGGTATTTTGGCTTATGGCGCGGGAATACCTCTAATGATGTATTTGGATGACGGCACTGGGATGGGAAACAACATAGCGATGTTTTATTTTTACATGGCAGTTCCAATTTGTTTTGCAGTAGGGTTAATCATGTTTTTTTTAAGACCAATATACCTCTTATCTTTGTGTAATCTTTATTCTGATTACCTAAAAGCCAACAACAAAACGGTTGAATTACCTGACAATCCGCCGAGAGCAATTAGTGCGCTCGTGGTTTTTGCTATTTTATGTATTGCCGTTCTTGTGGTCTTTTATTTTAGAGAAGCAATTGGACTCGCTGAAATACTTTCAACAGTTTAAAGCTTATTCCTTAACCTTTTCCGTAGTCTACACTCAACCAACGTTCTGGTTTTACTCGAACTATGATGCCGCCTGAGGTATTACTGTTTTCCGCATATTGCTTACCTCCATCTTCCCCAAGATAACGCACTGCCATGGCAAGCAAGTCATCCTCAGTCGATTCATCAATAGATACAACTGGCCCTTCAACACTGACATATTTATAGGGAGGTTCTTCAGATTGAGACATTAAACTCAGGCGCACCCCTACTTTTAGTAATTTTCCTTTGAGAGAATTGGGGTCAGTAATAAACCAAAGTTCTCCACCCGGTTCATAGTCATACCAAATAGGAATAGTCAGTGGACCTTTAGGGTTATCGCTGAGAGATAAAACACCTACGTGTAAACCAGCCAGAAAATCTTGTTTTTCTTCCTTTGTTATTGCAGTCATTCAGTTTCTCCTAAATTAATAAATGAATAAGACCTTTAGTCCTGATGCATCCATTTTATTCTTTTTGCCATTTCTGGCAAAAACTTCTGAGCTGGTGTATAAAAACTACATGATTAAACAAATGAACCCTATTAAAAAAAGCCTTCTTATCCTCTTTCTACTGTGCTTTGCAGTTAGCGGCTACTCGGATG
>DTSY01000102.1 GCA_012965075.1 Gammaproteobacteria bacterium
ATGTCAAAAAAAGCTATGTGGTCTCCATTGCCCATCTCAAAGAATAGGTGCATATATTCCAGGGGCTCACCCGAGCCTGGTGAGGATTCAAAATCCAACGCCGCAACGAGCTTAAACCCCATGATGTCTTCGTAAAACCATCTGGTTTGTTCAGCATCTCGGCATAAAAATGCCTGATGATGAATATTGTTCGGTCTTTGTAATTTTTCCATGCTATTTACTCCAATCTTTTAAAAATAATTCACTTGCATCAGTAAATTTATACAAAGTATCTGCTGCTAGCAACACTGCGGCTGCAGTCCAAGTCGGTTTCTCAATTGGCCAAAAGGCTTTATCAGGGTACACATACCCAGTCCAATAAAGATTATCTTCAGGATCTTTCCACTGATGTAACCAAGAAAATATCTCTTTTGCTCTATTTATTTGTCCTAAAGAAGCTAAAGCCATGACTAATTCAGAACTTTCAGCTATTGTTACCCAAGGTTCTTCGACCACACATTTGCACCCCAAGCCTTCAACAATAAATTCTTGTTCCCTTTTTTTGAACCTTTCTTTTGCTCCTTCACCAGAAATTACTCCAGTAAGAATTGGATAATACCAATCCATGCTGTACCTATCTTTGCTTTTCCAACCTCTATCAAATCTTTCAGGCTTTTCATTAATAGCTTTTTTTAAAGAACTCATATTACCTTCTAAATTACCTAAATCCTTATTAAGTAATCTTTTAATTGCATAAAAACATTCAAAGCTTTTGTAAATGGAACTACTTCCTGTTAGTAAAGAATCATCTAGTCTTGACCCTTCTTCATCTAAGGCCCAAAGAATATCACCGTATTGAGTTTGCATTGAAGTCACAAAATCCATGGCTCGATCTAAAACCGGAAAATATTCTTCTAAGAAATCTTTATCTTTAGTGATTAAATAAAAATGCCAAATTCCTATACAAATGTAAGCAGCAAAATTAGTTTCAATTCTTCTTTTTGAAGCAACGCCTGATTTGTATTCGGAGAACCATCCTCCCACTTCTTCTTGGTTTGACTGCATCCATTCATAGGCTTTTTTTGCTCCTTCTATCTCCCCTGCAACCGCTAGAGCCATAGCACTTTCAACATGATCCCACGGATCTAGTTTTGCATTCTTCTCCCATGTTATAGAGCCATCACTAGCTTGAATGTCCAAGATAAAATTTATGGAATCCCGATAAAATTCAATTTTATCCATTTCCTTCATTAATCCTTAACAAAATACATCACTAAACTTTTTCCAATAAAAGGTTTTAATACCATCTCAAGAAATCTCGTTATTAGAGGGTTCTTCATTAGATCCCAAATCAAAAACTCATGGTATTTTTTAACCAACCAATGTTCTTCTTCATTTTTCCAAAAAATACATTTTAGCCACCAATAAGGAGAGTGGAGTGCATGAGCCCAATGAAAAGATTGATAAGAAACTGATTCTTTTTGAATCAGCTCTCTAAGTTCTTTGTGTTTAAAAATCCTTACGTGACCACCTGGAGTTTTAGAATAGTCTGGACTTAATTTCCAACATATAAGTTCAGGAAGATATCTAGGAACACTGACAGCTAAAACACCGCCGGGTTTAAGAACTCTGACTATCTCAGAGACAGCTGAATCAAGAGACTCCAAATGCTCCAAAACTTCAGAGCAGATTACGGCATCGTACAAATTGTCTTTAAAGGGAAGACACTGAATACTACCAGCTCCAAAAACACACGACGATTTATTGGTATCAGAAATGGAAAAATCTTTAATCCTGCTTCTAGCCGTTTGCATATCTTCAAGAGATAGATCCACGCCCACAGAGTTTATTTCTCTGTTTACATAGAGACCAATGCTATGCCTGCCTTCTCCACACCCTATGTCCAGAACCAGATCACCTG
>DTSY01000103.1 GCA_012965075.1 Gammaproteobacteria bacterium
AGTTGTATTTAATAGATGAACCTTTTGCTTCTTTAGATCAAGAGGGTGTTCATTTGGTGCACAAAACGATAAAAAAACTTAATTCAAGAGGATGTTCGTTTCTTTTTACTAGTCACAAATGCTCTCAGGTAGATTCACAAGAAATTCATCTAGATGACTATTTATGAATAACAGAAATACCTTGTTTTTTTGGTTCAAGCTCATTCTCAAGAGGGACCTAGCTCTGTCGTTTAAGAAAATAGCAACTTTCCTTATTCCTTTAGTTTTTTTTCTTATAGTAATAAGTCTTTTTCCTTTGGCATTAGGGACAGAGAATTCATTTTTAAGCTCTCTTTCTCCCGGAGTCATTTGGGTTGCGGCCTTGTTGGCATCTTTATTGGCTGTGGAAAGTATATTCAATGAAGACTTTAGAGATGGAACATTAGATCATTTTCTTTTAAGCGGAGAGCCTATTTTTATATTGGTTTTTGCCAAGGTATTTGCGCATTGGTTGGTAACTGGAGCTCCTTTATTATTGGCTTCAATAATAAGTACTTTCTTTCTATTTTTACCAGGAGGACTAGTTTTGCCACTTTTAGTTAGTCTTTTGATAGGAACTTTGTTACTTAGCTTGCTGGGTGCTTTTGGGAGTGCTCTAACGATTGGAAAGACAGCAATATTGAGCGCAGTAATTGTTCTACCGCTTTCTATCCCTATTTTAATACTTGGAGTAGCTATAATTACTTCTGCCATTAATAACCAGGACTATCTTTCATATCTTTATTTCTTGGGAGCTATGCTTGCAGTCGGAATCCCAGGACTTTGTTTGGCAACAGTGGAGGCCATATCTATAAACTATGATTAATCTTTCAATAATCAAAAAATGGTTAATATCCATGGGATCTCCACCTTTCTTTTTTGAATGGGCTTCAAGATTGTTGCCATGGCTTTTCCCTATTTCTTTTTTGATATTGATGATAGGGCTGGTTTGGGGAATTGGCTTTGCACCTTCTGACTATAAACAAGGAGATGTATATAGAATAATTTTTGTGCATGTTCCTTCAGCAATTTTGGGACAGTCCATATATTTAATGATGGCAATTTTCGGTTCTATTTGTCTTATTTGGAGAGCTAAATTAGCTGGCATGTTTTTGAGATCTGCAGCTCCACTAGGAGCAAGTTTTACTTTGATTGCTTTAATCAGTGGTGCAGTTTGGGGGAAACCTACCTGGGGAACTTGGTGGGTTTGGGATGCTAGATTAACATCCACTCTAATCTTATTTTTTCTTTATGTAGGAATAATAGGGCTTTACTCTTCAATTGATAATAAACAAAGGGGAGATAGAGCCGCTTCCCTAATTTCGGTCGTTGGCGTAATTATTGTCCCAATAATAAAGAAATCTGTAGATTGGTGGCAAACACTTCATCAGCCCTCTACTTTCAGCCTCACTTCCTCTCCCTCAATGACTGCAGATATGTATTTACCACTTTTAATTTGTGTTATCGGCTTTTATTTCATATTTGTTTCTTTGCTATGCAACAGTTTAAGAGCAGAAATATTAACCAGAGAAAGAAATACTGGCTGGGTTAGGAAATATTTAAATAATAAGGCTTCAGGGTAATGGAATTTATTCAAGATTTATTGATTATGGATGGACAGGGCAAATACGTTTGGTTTGTTTTGTTGGTTTTTCTTATTGTTATTTTTCTTAACTTTTACTTGCCTTATAGAACAATTAGAAAAATACAAGAAGAAAATTCTCAATCTAGTGAGGAATAACATTTGCACCCTTTAAGAAAACAAAGACTTTATGTAGTTTTATCTATCGTTCTAGGCACTGCTATTGCGGCTCTTTTAGTATTTAAAGGGCTGTCAGAAAATATAAATCTTTTTTATTCACCTT
>DTSY01000104.1 GCA_012965075.1 Gammaproteobacteria bacterium
CTCTCTACTGTTAATTCTGGCTGGGGTGGCAGGATTCGAACCTGCGAATGGTGGCATCAAAAGCCACTGCCTTACCGCTTGGCCACACCCCAACATTTTGGGTGCGTATTTTATTCCATTAACTGTCTTAAAGGCGAATCATCTAAACTTTTTACTAAAATTCCTTCAGGAAAGCCCACAAGAGCCTTCTTTGCCTCTTTCTCGGTTTCGAACGATAAAAATAGAGTTGAGCCTGTACCTGAAAGTTTAGGCATTCCTAATTTCTCTAAAGAACCGAAGATATTTTTTATTTCGGGAAATTTTTCTTTAGCCCAATTAGTAAAGGTATTGTTGGAAGAACCCTTTAAAAATTCTTCTTTTGTTAAAGGGGAATTTTTTGGGATCTTAAAGTCATTGAATGCTACTTTAGTACTAATATTCGTTTTGGGGAAAGCCAATAAGAACCATCGATCAGGTAGAGTTAAATCTTTAAAAATTTCTCCTCTTCCTTCAGCCCAAGTGTTTTTACTATGGATAAAAAAAGGAATATCTGAACCAAGTTCAAGACCAATTTCCATCAACTTATCTTTTTTAAGCTGAGTTCCCCATAGTTTATTTAGAGCTATTAATGTAGTAGCTGCGTTTGAACTTCCACCGCCAAGTCCTTTTTCCATAGGTATTTTTTTGTCCAAGAAGATAGTAACGCCTTGAGATGTTTGGGTTATTTTCTTCAAAAGATGGGCTGCTTTAAGAATTAAATTATCTTTGATAGGAAAGGGGCTCTCAACAAGATCAATTTCTTTATTAGTTAATTTAAATTCAATTTCATCATACAAATCGATCAGTTGGAAAACTGTTCTAAGTTCGTGGAAACCATCTGTTCTTTTTTTTATTACCTCTAAATGGAGATTCAGTTTTGCTGGAGATTTAATTTTCATTAGTCGTTAAATCAGAGTTATTTTTTTTAAAATAAATTCAATCGAAGAATCCCCGTTAACTAAGCGTGTTTTGGTTGGAACCTCAAATCCAGTAATTTTTTGCGAACCTTCAGGATAATCTATGAACCAAGAATCTATCCTATTTATATCCTTTTTTCCTAATATTATTGAAATAAGCTGACCAACTTCTAATCTTTGAGGAAAAATCTCATAGGAAAAGCCTTGTTTTTCAGGATTAATTAATTCAGATAGAAAAATTAAGTCTTGATATTGGAAGTTCAATTCCTTTTCAGGAAGCAGGTAATTCTTTCCCAAGGTTAGATTTATTAAGTTATTTTGTTTTTTAAGGATAAAGTACCCAGTTTCTTGAATACTGTTTATTTTGATTTTAAATTTACCCTCTATAGTAAAATCCTTATTTTGATTAATAATCTGAGTAGAAGGGGTAAGTTTAGAGTAAGACACACAGCTCATTAAGACTGATGTAATCAGAAATATTACTGGTAGGTTTCTAATCTTTATATTGAGTATAGTCACTTCAAAATTATCGACGTTTGCGAATTAAATAAATGATTGACAGTATTTTAAATAAATTATCAAAAGTTGCAGAACGATTTAGCGAAATAGAAGCATTGTTAAGTCAGCCTGATGTAACACGAGATCAAAAAAGATACATTAGTTTGACAAAAGAATATTCAGAGCTTTCTCCGGTTGTTGAAGCTTATACAGAAATTTCATCAATTCAACAAGCAATAAAAGAGGCTTCACAGGTGGCTCAAGATAAAGATAAAGATATTCAGAAATTAGCCGAATCTGAATTAGAAGATCTTAAAATTAAACTTAATTCCATTGAAGCAGGGTTGAAAAGTCTTTTACTCCCTAAAGATCCTGATGATTCTAAAAATGTGTTTCTGGAAATACGAGCAGGAACTGGAGGAGATGAAGCTGCTTTGTTTTCTGGTGATCTCTTCAGGATGTATTCAAGAGTAGCAGAAAGAAGAAACTGGAAGATAGAAGTTATTAGTGTTAGGGAAGGGGATCACGGAGGTTATAAGGAGTTAGTTACTCGAATTGAGGGAAGTGAAGTGTTTAAACATCTTAAATTCGAAGCTGGGGTGCATAGAGTACAAAGAGTTCCAGAAACCGAGTCTCAAGGAAGAATTCATACTTCGGCTTGTTCAGTGGCTGTTCTTCCAGAGTTATCAGAATTATCTGAAATTGAAGTGGATAAGAATGATTTACGTATAGATACTTTTAGAGCTTCCGGAGCAGGGGGACAGCATGTAAATAAAACTGATTCAGCTGTCAGATTGACCCATATTCCATCAGGCATAGTTGTGGAATGTCAGGACGGACGTTCACAACATAAAAACAAAGAAAAAGCTTTAACTTTATTAAAAGCCAAATTGTTAGACTCTGAGAAAGAAAAAAAAGAAGCTCAACAAGCTGAAAACAGGAAAGTTATGGTAGGTTCGGGAGATAGATCAGCAAAAATTAGAACTTACAATTTTCCTCAGAACAGAATAACTGACCATAGGATTGAAATCTCTATTCATAACTTAGACTCTTTTCTTGATGGAGATATTGAAGAAATGACTTCTGCTTTGCTTGAAGCTAATCAAGCACAAGCATTAGCCAACCTAGAAAAAGACTGAATATGACCCAAACTGTGCAAGGATTTATTAAAAAAACTGTAGCTTTTTCAGAAAGAGGCGAATATATAAAGGCTTTGGACTTAGAATTTATGGCATGCAGTTTACTGGGCATTGAAAGGTCGAAATTATTTTCTTCATCTATTACTCTTGAAAAGAAAGATAAAACAAAATTTCTTTCTATGATAAGAAGGAGAAATAAAGGAGAACCACTTGCTTATATTTTGGGTACAAAAGGGTTTTGGAATTTAGATATAGAGGTAAATAATAAAGTCCTAGTTCCTAGACCTGAAACTGAGATTATAGTTGAGGATGTTTTATTAAATTTTAACCAGAAGTATTTGAATGTCTTAGATCTAGGAACAGGTAGTGGAGCCATAGGTTTATCTTTAAAGAAAGAAAAGAAGGAATGGAATGTGTATTGTTCGGACCTTTCTGAAGATGCTCTAGAAGTTACTCAGCTAAATTCATTGAAGCATAATTTAAACATCCATCTAATATGTTGCAACTGGTTGAATGCTTTTAAACCCAATAGTTTTGATTTATTAATTAGCAATCCTCCGTATGTTAAAGAAGGTGACATTAGGCTTCATTCTGATGGTTTGAACTTTGAACCGCCTAATGCTCTCATTTCAGGTATTACAGGCATGGAACACTTATTTTCTATTGCCTCCTTTTCTAAAAGGCATTTGAAAAAAAGAGGTTATTTATATCTTGAACATTCACCTGATCAGGCCAAAGAGCTTAAACTTTTCTTAAAAGAGCTGAATTTTAAAAATATTTCTGAAATATTTGACCTAAATGGAGACAAGAGGGCCATTAAAGCCCAGAATTCTTAAATAGATGAAGGATGAAGAATTCCCTTCTTTTAGTTTGATTGAATTTGATGGGGCAAATAATGAAATTAGAAGGTTCAATTTAAAGAAGGATCCAGTTTGTAAAATTTGTGGCTAATGTAATGTTAAATAAAGGATATATCGAAGGGTTTTATGGAAGACTGATGAGTCTGCAGGATCGAACTCTGATTTTGAATAAATTATCAGAGCTTTCTATGGATTTTTATATATATGGCCCTAAAGAAGATCCCTTCCATCGTTCAAGTTGGTCTTCTATTTACCCTGAAGATAAGGCAGAAGATCTTCAGAAGTTTAAAGAAGTAGGAGAAAAATTAGGAATAAAAACTTATATGGCTCTATCCCCCCTTATTAGCCCAAAAGACAATCTAAAGGAGGGAATTAAGTCTATCGATAAGAAAATAAAACAATTTAAGGACATAGGCTTTAAATATTTTGCCATATTTTTTGATGACGTAGATTTTGAAAGAAGTGAGATATTAGCCAAGACACATTCAGATATTCTGAACTCCGTTTCTGACTCAATTAACCAAGACAATCAGGATTCTCTTATTTTCTGCCCAACTGTTTATTGTAATAGGTTTGCAAAAGGAGAATTAAAAGATTCGTCTTATCTTAAAGCACTTTCAAAAGAGGTTCCTGAAACCATACCCATGCTATGGACCGGAAAAGAAGTTGTTAGTGAGACAATAAACGATGTGGATATCCTCTCCTTAAAACAAGTTATAAAAAACCCCATAATTATATGGGATAACTACTATGCCAATGACTACTGCCCCAAAAAATTATTTATCGGAGATTACAAAGGAAGAGAATTTTCTGTAAATAATCCTAGGGGAATAGGAATTAATCCTACTGGTCTACCAATAACGGATTCAATAATTCTTTCTCGGGTTGAGGGTTCAGTTACAACAGGAGAAATTTTAAAAAAATACGGGGTCCCTGATTGCTTCGAAGAGCTTATGCCTTACTTTAACGGTCCCTTTGATAAAGTTACAGCATTGGATGATTTAGAGGCTGTAAAAGGACTTATAGAACTATCAGTCCCATTATGTATTGATTGGAAAAGTAACTTACAGTTGGAATGGGCGCCTTATCTATGGAATTTCTTCATTGATCTAAATTTTCTTTTAAAGTACCGCAGAGCAGAAGATCAAAAGGTACTTGAAGAGTGGGCTGCTCACAGATATTCTAGTCCGTTATTAGAAGTCATTTTTGAAAGAAATAAAAATAATTAGAAGGAGAGGAAATGTTAGGAAATATGCAAGAAGGCCAGTTATTAATATCCGGTTTAATTGAACATGCTGAGACCTATCACAAAGATACAGAAATTGTTTCAAGAAGTGTAGAAGGGCCCATACATAGGTATACGCTCAAAGATGCTGCAAATCGTTCTAGAAAGTTGGCTAACGCGCTAGGAAAGCTTGATTTACAGCAAGGTGATGTAGTAGGTACTTTGGCTTGGAATACATTTAGGCACTTTGAATTGTATTTTGGGGTCTCAGGTATAGGTTGTGTAGTAAATACAGTTAACCCAAGACTTTTTCCTGAACAATTAATTTACATTATCAATCATGCTCAAAATAAATACCTTTTTGTAGATTTAACCTTTGTAGAACTTGTCGAGTCAATTAGTGACTCTCTTGAAAGCGTGAAAGGAATCATAATTCTTACTGATAAGGATCATATGCCAGAAACGAAACTTAAAAATGTGATCTGTTATGAAGAGTTAATAGCCGATGAATCCAATGAATATGATTGGCCAGTCTTTGATGAGAATACAGCTTCCAGTCTTTGTTATACCTCAGGAACAACAGGTAACCCTAAGGGTGTGTTGTATTCTCATAGATCAACCCTTCTGCATACTTGGATTGTTAGTTCAGGTAATGTTGGGAAGATTTCAAGTTCATCAGTGATTTTGCCGGTGGTTCCTATGTTCCATGTTAATGCTTGGGGTATTCCATATGCTTCAGCCATGTTTGGGGCTAAATTAATTTTACCTGGTCCTTTAATGGATGGAGCTTCTATTTACGAACTTATCGACCTAGAAAAACCTGATCTTTTAATGGGAGTTCCTACGGTTTGGCTAGGTTTGTTGCAGTATTTAAACGAAACAAACCAGACTCTAGACTCAGTCTCAACTGCTTTAGTAGGGGGCTCAGCTGCTCCAAGGGCAATGATTCAAGAATTTGAAGAAAAACATAATGTTTTTCTTATGCATGGGTGGGGCATGACGGAAATGAGTCCTCTGGGAACAGCTACTAGCAGGACAGCAGAAATGGATAACATGGATATCGAGAGTAGATATGATTTACAAGAGAAACAAGGAAAAGCTTTTTTTGGCGTAGAAATGACTATTGCTGACGATGATGGCAATGAGTTGCCTAAAGATGGTGTTGCTTTTGGCCGCTTACTTGTTAAAGGGCCTACTATTGTTGAAAGGTATTTTAAAAGCAATGAGAGCTCTTTGGATAAAAACGGATGGTTCGATACAGGGGATGTAGCCAAAATTCATCCTGAAGGATCCATGGAAATTGTTGATAGAAGTAAAGATGTCATTAAGTCGGGGGGGGAATGGATAAGCTCAATAGACCTGGAAAATGCAGCTGTAGGCCACCCTGCTGTTGCAGAGGCTTGTGTAATTGGAGTATTGCATGAAAAATGGGATGAACGACCTCTCTTGTTAGTTGTCAAAGTAGAAGGAAAAGATTTATCAAAAGAAGAAATATTGGCCTTTTTAGAAGATAAAGTAGCAAAATGGTGGTTACCAAATGATGTAATTTTTGTTTCTGAACTACCCCATACTGCCACGGGTAAATTGTTAAAAACAAATTTGAGGGACGAATATAAAGAACATTTAATTAACACAGGAAAATAATATGATAGGACTAGTACCAGCTGAAAAGTTAGTTGATTATGTAGGTCAAGAGATAGGGACTTCAGAGTGGTTTAAAGTGGATCAAGAAAGGATCAATCAGTTCGCTGATGTAACTTTAGATCATCAGTTTATTCATGTGGATTCGGAAAAAGCTACTCCTCTATTTGGATCCACCATAGCCCACGGATTTTTATCTCTTTCTTTGGTTCCTCACTTAACTGCCCAGGCTATCTTGGCTCCAGAAAATCTAAAGCATGCATTTAACTACGGGCTAGATAAGGTTAGGTTTATCAATCCAGTTAATGTAGATTCAAAAATACGAACTCACAGTAAGCTTGTTTCGGTTGATGACAAAGGGGATGGAAGGTATCTAATGAAAACTGAAATTACCATGGAAATTGAGGGTGTTGAGAAACCTGCTTACGTAGCTGAGACTCTCACTATGTTTATCACATAAACCATGTTGAACTTAATCCTTTTTAACAGTCAAGGATGAATATCTTCTTACTGTGATTGAAAAATAAAGAAAAACAGTTAAAAGATAAAATAGTAAAACAAGCTATTCAGTCTTTTAGAAAGAACAAAAAGGTTGATGAATTTAGTCTTTTGTCTCTTTCTAAGGAGCTAGATGTAGATTTTTTGGACTTAACGAAATTTTACGCTTCAATGGAAGGCATTTTTTTAGATCAGCAAAAGGATAATTGGAAACAAACCTATAAATCTCTCAATAAGAAAATAAAAAAGTCTAAAACTCCAGGTGATTTTAAGAATGTTTTTGACTCATTTTTAGAAGATTTTGTTTCTGATCTAGGACCAGACGCTGACCTTCATTGGGAAGTATGTAGTTTCATTCCAATATGTTTAGAGTTTAGAGAACAAAATAAGAAGGTTCTAACAGGTAAGATAAAAACAGTTATTAAAAGAGGGTGGCCGGGAAAAACTTCAAATGTATTAGACAGACAAACCGATCTAGTTATATTGAGTTTCTATGGTTTTATTGACCATGTAGTTCATAAACCCAAGACAGAAAGAGCAAAAATACTAAAGGATTTTAGGAATATGCTTAATCTCCACCTCCAAGACAGACTATTCTTCTAACTTTTCTTTTAATATTTTATTAACTTGTTTGGGATTGGCTTTTCCTTTTGAAATTTTCATAACTTGGCCAACAAAGAACCCAAATAATTTATCTTTTCCAGCTTTATATTGCTCTAATTGAGATTGGTTTTGCTCTAATACTTGGTTAATAATCTTTTCAATTTCA
>DTSY01000105.1 GCA_012965075.1 Gammaproteobacteria bacterium
GCAGGTGCAGGACTTTCCTATGCTTTGGCTTGTGATTTAAGAATTATGGCAAGCAATGCCCTTCTAACTACTGCATTTGCAAGGGTAGGATTTTCTGGTGATTACGGGGGAAGTTACTTTATGACTCAACTAATTGGTTCTGCTAAGGCCAGGGAGCTCTATTATCTTTCTGACCGAGTAAGTGCTGAAGAAGCATTAAATTTAGGTTTGACGAATTGGGTTTGCGAACCTGAAGAGCTTGAAGAAAAAACCATGGAGATAGCTTTGAGACTAGCAAATGGACCTTCAGTAGCTTACAGATATATGAAAGAGAATCTCAACAGAGCGATGTCTGGAGAAGTAGATGATTGCTTAGATTTGGAAGCTACCCATCACATCCACTGCGGTCAAACAGAAGATCATCGAAATGCAGTCAAAGCTTTTGTAGAAAAAACAGAGCCCGTTTTTAAAGGAAAATAAAGAGAATAAAGATGACAAATAAAATCAAAGACGATCCCAGGATAGATAAACGATTAAAGGCTGTTTTCGGAGACATGCCCGTAGACAGCGTCATGAATTCTTCTGCTAAAACTCGTGAAGAGATACTGGAAGAACAAAATTCTGAAGCAGCACAACAAGGAAAAGATGTGATGCAGATGATTAACAATTCTCCACATTACAAAGAAGCTGTTCCTGAGGAGGGTCTGGTTACAACCACCAAAGAATTTACCTCTCAACCAGATGGCAACACCATCAAAATTCAATACATTAGACCAGACTCTGATGAAACATTGCCTTGCATCTACTACATCCATGGTGGAGGAATGATGCTCAGCTCATGTTTTGATGAACTTTATGCGGCTTGGGGAAGATGTATAGCTAGACAAGGTGTAGCAGTTGCCATGGTTGATTTTAGAAATTGCATGTGGGCTTCTTCAGCACCTGAAGTTGCTCCATTTCCAGCGGGACTCAATGATTGCGTATCAGGAATTAAATGGGTGCATGAAAATTCAGATGATTTAAATATTGATAAGGAGCAAATCGTTATAGCTGGTGAGAGCGGAGGAGGAAATCTGACTTTGGCTACGGGATTAAAACTCAACCAGGATGGAGATATAGGAATAATTAAGGGGCTTTATGCTTTGTGTCCTTACATTGCAGGTTATTGGCCTTTATCTGAAAACCCTTCCTCGGAAGAAAACGAGGGTATATTGTTAACTCTTCATTCTGAAACCAACGAATCCTTTGGAGCAATTATTTACGGTATTGAGGAGTATCACAATAAAAATCCACTTGCCTGGCCAAGTTTTGCCTCTATAGAAGACTTAAAAGGACTTCCTAAAACTTATATTATCGTGAATGAATGTGACCCCTTAAGAGATGAGGGAGTAAACTTCTATCGAATGTTGAGAGAAGCTGATGTCGATGCTCAGTGCCGACAAGTCATGGGGTCTATCCACGGTACTGAAATTTTCTTGGGCTTACCAGAAGTAAGCGATGAGACAGCGATGAGTATTGCGAATTTTGTAAAAAACTAACTTCTGTCTAAATTTTCGTTCGAAGCAATAGTTGAGCCCGATGAAGCATATCGGGCTTTCCTTTCTTCGCTCCATTGATCTATTTCTTCCTTCGGTACCCCATAGGCTAAACCCCTTCCCACAGCCGGCCTAGCTCTAACCCTATCTACCCAGTCAACAATTTGGGGGTATTTAGTTATATTGATTTTGCTCCATTTCCATCCCCTAACCCAAGGATAAATAGCAATGTCGGCTATCGTAAAATTATTACTACATATGAACTTATGTTTAGACAATTGACCGTCCATTACTTTGAGTAAACGATTGGCTTCAGTTCCAAACCTTTCTAAAGGATGAGACTT
>DTSY01000106.1 GCA_012965075.1 Gammaproteobacteria bacterium
CCTTTAAATTGATTTGGTTTTAATTAACTCTTTCTTTTTTTTCCTTTCTTTACGCCCGGTCCTGTCATTAACCTTTCCTACTAGCTGACCACATGCGGCCATGATGTCATCTCCTCTTGTTGACCTTATGGTAACTACATAGCCTTTTAATTTTAAGAATTCTTGAAATCTTTTAACCCTATTCCCTGAAGGCCTTTTGTAAGTAGAGTCAGAAAATGAATTAAAAGGAATTAGATTTATTTTACATGGGAAGTCTTGAAGTAGATCTGCCAGCTCTCCTGCCAGCTCTAATGAATCATTAACCCTGTCTATAAGAATATATTCGAAAGTGGTTACTCGGCTATCGTTACATTGGTCAACATAGTTTTTCACTGATTTTAGAAGATCCTTTATGGGATATTTCTTATTAACGGGGACAAGCTCATTTCTTAATTTGTCGTTCGGCGCATGCAAGGAGATGGTTAACGATACGTCTGTAAGCTTTGATAGCTTGTCTATTTGAGGAACTAAACCTGAAGTGCTTAAAGTGACCTTTCTTTTTGACAGGCCATAGGCGTTATCATCTAACATCAATTCCATTGCTTTTACCACTGGGTCGAAGTTATGTAAGGGCTCGCCCATTCCCATCATTACTACATTTGTGATGTTTCTTTCTCCTTTTTCTCTTGAATTGCCAAATGAATTTTCTGCTATCCAAAGCTGGCCTATAATTTCAGCCAAGGTCAGGTTCCTAGAGAAGCCCTGTTTCCCTGTAGCACAAAAACTGCAATCTATTGCACAACCTACTTGAGAAGAAACACAGAGAGTTGCCCTTTTGCCTTCAGGTATCAAAACCATTTCTATTAAATCCCCCTCTCCAACACTAACTACCCACTTTCTTGTGCCGTCCTTAGAGTCTCTTTCGTAAATTACTTCTGGTGCTCGAATCTCACATTTCTTGCTCAAGTTTTCTCTTAATTTCTTAGACAAACCAGTCATCTTAGAAATATCACTTGCCCCTCTTTGATGCATCCATTTGATGATCTGTGTCGCCCTATATTCTTTTTCTCCGAGGTTTAAAAAGTATTCGCCTAACTCTTTCCTAGTTAAGTCCATAAGGTTTATTTTTGATGACATTTCTTTAGTTTAACGGCCCCAACTCATCAGCCACCCAGCTTATAGACCAGTTATGCCCAAGCCTTCTTCCTCTATAAGATTCAGGCAGCCTGGTTACCACGCTTCCTGTTAAGGCTAGATTTTGGGGATCATTTTTTAGCCTTTTAAAGGCTGCATCCAAATGGTGTTGAGTCTTCCATTGATAAAAAACTGCCCTATCTGAGGTGTGTTTTGGAGGAGAGTACTTACACCCCCCTCTGTTAAATTCTGACCCAATGGGTCCAGCAACAGAGTGAATGTCAGCTGGAAGGTGGTTATTCCAATTTTGTACCATTGAGGTTACTAAAACCCCCCCATAGCTATGACCAATAAGTACCACTTTTTCTAAATCAGGAAAATTTTTCATTACACCAGACAAGTAGGAGTTAAGCTTCTCAGCAGAATTTAAATAGCATCTACTGTCATTCCATCGATAAAAAAAAGTAGCACTCTTTTCGGTGTCTAGCTCTTGAAGTGGGTATATCCACTCATAGCCTTCACTTCGACTACCATGAACTGATATTAACAGGGTCTTCTCTTTGCCATTAAACCTTTCAAGTGGATTCAATCCGAAATCTAAGCCGATTAATCTTGTCCCAGATTCTTTATACCCCTCCCCCGGATCCAGGCTTTCTAGCCATGGATAATCCTCTTCTTGACTGCCATAAGCAAGTGACGCCAACAACAGTCCTATGAGACCAAGATATTTCAAATTACCAACTA
>DTSY01000107.1:0-20909 GCA_012965075.1 Gammaproteobacteria bacterium
CAGAAGGAGGGGTTGGGGAGCGGTCAAACCCAGCAGACTGTAAATCTGCCGCCTCGTGCTTCGCAGGTTCGAATCCTGCCCCCTCCACCAGCTCTTAAATTTAGATTCCAAAATATTCGAAAATTACTTGCAATAATGGCATAAACGGTCTATAAACTCGCTCCGAGCTTTGGGTTGTTAGAGGGTTTCGCTGTGGTTTTAAATTATCAAGTTATAAAGATTATTTTTATCTGTTTATTCGGAATGCTCTTTTCTACCCTGAAAGTCAATAAATATAAGGGTTTTGGCTCATATAGCTCAGGTGGTAGAGCACGTCCTTGGTAAGGACGAGGTCACCGGTTCAAGTCCGGTTATGAGCTCCAGAAAAAAATGTTTTTGAATAGGAAATAAAAAATGGCGAAACAAAAATTTGAAAGAACTAAGCCTCATGTAAATGTAGGAACTATTGGGCATGTTGATCATGGTAAGACAACTCTTACAGCTGCTTTAACAAAAGTAAGCTCAGAGGCCTTTGGATCCGACTTTACGAACTTTGATGGTATAGATAATGCTCCTGAAGAGAAAGAAAGAGGAATTACTATAGCCACATCTCATGTAGAGTATGATTCAGATGCAAGACACTATGCGCATGTGGATTGCCCAGGTCATGCCGACTATGTAAAAAATATGATTACTGGTGCTGCTCAGATGGATGGAGCAATACTAGTCGTAAGTGCTGCTGATGGTCCAATGCCTCAAACAAGAGAGCATATTCTTCTCGCAAGACAAGTTGGAGTACAACACATAGTTGTATTTTTGAACAAAGCCGACCAAGTTGATGATGCTGAGCTAATAGAACTGGTAGAAATGGAAGTTAGAGACCTTCTTACTGAGTATGGCTTCCCAGGAGATGACACTCCTATAATAACAGGCTCAGCCCTGAAAGCTCTAGAGGGGGATGCCGAAAATGTCGAAAAGATCAAAGAGCTTGTGAACTCTTTGGATTCTTTCATACCAGAACCAGTAAGAGAGCTAGATAAACCTTTCTTAATGCCCATAGAAGATATTTTCACTATCCAAGGTAGAGGTACTGTAGTTACTGGTAGAATTGAAAGAGGTGAAGTTAAGGTTAATGAAGAAATAGAGATTGTTGGTATAAGGGAAACAAGCAAAACCACTTGTACAGGCGTGGAGATGTTTAGAAAACTTCTAGACGAAGGTAAAGCTGGTGAAAATGTTGGAATCCTTCTTAGAGGAACTGAAAGAGATGGAGTAGAGAGAGGTCAGGTTTTAGCTAAGCCAGGTTCCATTACTCCTCATACAAAGTTTGAAGCTCAAATCTATGTATTAACTAAAGAAGAAGGTGGAAGACACACGCCATTCTTTAAAGGATATAGGCCCCAATTCTATGTTAGAACCACTGACGTAACTGGAGCCGTTGAATTACCTGCTGATGTAGAAATGGTAATGCCTGGAGATGATTTAAGTATATCGGTAGAACTGATTTCTCCTGTAGCAATGGAAGAAGGAATGAACTTTGCTATAAGAGAAGGCGGACGAACTGTAGGTTCTGGGGTAGTTTCTAAAATTATTGAGTAGGCCAGTAGCTCAATTGGCAGAGCGGTGGTCTCCAAAACCACAGGTTGGGGGTTCGATTCCCTCCTGGCCTGCCAGCTTAAGCTTCTAGCTTAGAAGGCAAGAAATGAGAAATGGAAGTTAGATTAGGAACTATGCAGAATTATTTTCGTTGGTCAGTTGGTTTATTCCTTATAGCAATAGCTGTTTATGGTAATTCTTATTACTCACTAGAACCTCTCTTATACAGAGTGTTGGGAGTCCTAGTTCTTTTGGCTTTATCAACTGTTATTTTGCTTACAACAGTTGAGGGTAAAGAGGGCCTAAAGTTGATACTAGAATCAAGAACGGAAATTAGAAGGGTTGTTTGGCCTTCGAGACCTGAAACTACTCAGACTACTCTAATAGTAATAGTAGCTATAACAATTGCCGGTTTAATTCTCTGGGGACTCGATTCTTTATTTGGTTGGGCAACAGCTTCTTTATTGGGATAGTTATGACTATGGAATGGTATGTAATTCACGCTTATTCAGGTTATGAGAACAAAGTTCGCGAAGCTCTATTAGAGAGAATTGAAAGGTTTAGCATGGAAGATAATTTTGGTGAAATTATGGTTCCTTCAGAAGAAGTAGTTGAATTAAGAGGAGGGCAAGAGAAAAGAATTCAAAGAAAATTTTTCCCCGGATATGTGCTTGTTAAGATGGAGCTAAATGATTCAACCTGGCATCTAGTCAAAGATACACCTAAGGTAATGGGTTTTATTGGTGGCTCTAGAGACAAACCTATCCCTATAAGTGAAGAAGAAGCTAAAGGAATAATGCAGCAATTGGAGCATGGAGCTGAAGTTGCCAAACCAAAAATTACCTTTGAACCAGGAGAAATAGTCAGAGTTATAGACGGGCCTTTTAATGATTTTAGTGGAGTTGTTGAAGAAGTTAACTATGAAAAAAGTAAAGTTAGGGTCGCAGTCCTCATTTTTGGAAGATCGACTCCTGTTGAATTGAGTTTCAATCAAATAGAGAAAGCATAATGGCCAAACAAATTAATGGTTATATAAAATTACAAGTACCTGCTGGAGCTGCCTCTCCAAGTCCTCCTGTGGGCCCTGCTTTAGGTCAACATGGATTAAATTTAATGGATTTCTGTAATGCTTTTAATGCGAGAACTAATGATATAGAAAAAGGATTGCCGGTTCCTGTAGTTATAACTGTATATGAAGATAAGTCTTTTGACTTTATTGTTAAGACCACTCCGGCATCAATACTTATAAAGAAAGCAGCTGGATTAGAAAAGGGTAGTGGCACACCTAACAGTCTAAAAGTGGGGCAAGTTACTAGAGCTCAGCTAGAAGAGATCGCTAAAATTAAGGATCCAGACCTTACCGCAGCTAATATGGATGCTGCTGTAAGAACCTTAGAAGGAAGTGCTAGAAGCGCAGGAATCGAGGTGGAAGGCTAGTGGCAAAACTAAGTAAAAGGCAAGAGTATTTGAGTACTCTAGAAGAAAGAAAGTATTCAGTTTCTGAAGCGATACAATTCTTGAAATCTGGACCTAAAACAAATTTTGAAGAATCTGTGGATGTATCCATTAATTTAGGAATAGATGCTTCGAAATCTGATCAGACTGTAAGAAGTGCAACTTCCTTACCTGCTGGCACAGGAAAAACTTGCAAGGTTGCTGTTTTTGCTGAGGCAGAACAAGCAAAAGAAGCATTAGAAGCTGGGGCTGATGCTGTGGGTATGGAAGATTTAGCAGAGAAGATTAAAAAAGGAGAAGATGACTTTGATGTTGTAATCGCAACTCCAGTAACTATGAGGATAGTGAGCCCCCTAGGAAAGATATTAGGACCAAAAGGGACAATGCCAAATCCTAAAACTGGGACTGTAACTAAAGACATAGGGAAGGCCGTTAAGAATGCAAAAGCTGGACAAATTAGATATAGAGCTGATAAGAGCGGAATTGTTCATGGAAGAATAGGTGATCTTTCTTATAGTTCTGAACAGATTCAACAAAACATAGAGACCTTATTAGTAGATATTATAAGAAATAAGCCAGCTTCTTCTAAAGGAATATTTATTAAGAAATTATCTTTAAGCTCGACTATGGGAGCAGGTATAGAGGTGGATATGGGTACATTAAGTTTTTAGAAATGAATATATTTAAAAAAGAATTCTTAGGTAAGGTGCGGTTTGTTCGCATTTATCGAAGACCGTAGGTGCAAAACATTTGTTTTACTTAATTATCAAAGCCTACGCAGATGGAAGTGATCATAACGAAAGTTATGTTTTTACATCCAATTTTCTAACTAAAAGAATTTTAGTTAGAGGAGGATAAGAAGATGCCAATGCGCATTGACGATAAGAAAGTAGCAGTAGAAGAGTTAAACAAAATAGCAAATAAAGCTATTTCAGCTGTAGCAGCTGATTATCATGGTACCTCTGTTTCTGAATTAACTAAATTAAGAGAAGAAGCTAGAAATTCTTCTGTTCATTTAAAGGTTATCAGGAATACGTTAGCTAAAAGAGCTTTAACTGACACCAAATTTTCTTGTTTTGATGAGCTTTTAGTTGGTCCAACTATCTTAGCTTTTTCTTTGGACGATCCTGCTAGCGCAGCGAAGTTGGCAAATAACTTTAATAAAGTTAATTCCAATTTCAAAGTTAAGGGTTTGTCTATGGGGGAGACCTTATTAGAGTTAAGTAGATTGAGTGATATAGCAAATCTTCCTACTAAAGAAGAAGCTATAGCTCAGTTGGCAGGTTTGCTAAATGCCCCTCTAGTTAAGTTGGTTTCATTGATTAATGAAATTCCAACCAAATTAACTAGAACTTTAGAGGCAGTTAAGCAACAAAAACAACAGGCAGAATCTTAGATTTTATAAATTTATTGGAGAATAAAATGGCATTAAGCAAAGAAGAAATTTTAGAAGCTATTTCTGAAATGAGCGTAATGGATATAGTTGATTTAATTTCAGCTATGGAAGAGAAATTTGGAGTATCTGCGGCTGCTCCAGTAGCAGTTGCAGCAGCAGCGCCATCATCTGGTGAAGCTGAAGGCTCAGATGAAGCTGAAGCAGCATCTGGAGATCTACTTTTGGCGGAAGTAGGAGATAAGAAAGTTGATGTTATTAAGGCAGTTAGATCAATAACTGGGTTAGGACTCAAGGATGCAAAGGGGCTTGTTGATGGCGCTCCTTCAGTCATAAAGGAAGGAATACCTAAAACTGAAGCAGATGAATACTTTAAACAGCTAGAAGAAGCAGGAGCTAAAGCAGAGTTTAAATAAGAATTAATCATTTTTCTTAATTTTAAAAAAAAGAGGTACTTATGGCATTTTCATACACCGAGAAGAAGAGAGTAAGACGCAGTTTTGAGAAGATATCAAGCGTTATGGATTTACCCAATCTTTTAGCTACTCAATTAAAGTCTTATGAGCATTTTCTTCAAAGAAAAGCCGATCCTTTAAAGAGGAAAAACCAAGGACTAGAGTCTGTCATTCATTCAATCTTTCCTATAAAGAGTCATAATGGACTTGCAAGAATGGAATGTACTAGCTACGAGCTTGGCGAACCTATTTTTGATGAGAGGGAGTGTAAGTTAAAAGGAATTACCTATGAAGCTTCTCTTCACATAAATTGCGATCTCTTTTTTACTGATAAAGAAACTGGAAAATTAAAAGAGGGAAAATCTCAAAAAGTTTATATGGGCACAACTCCATTAATGACTGATCATGGATCCTTTGTCATTAATGGAACAGAAAGGGTAGTAGTGTCCCAGTTGCATCGTTCTCCAGGGTTATTTTTTGATCATGATAAGGGTAAAAGCCATTCTTCAGGGAAAGTTTTGTACAACGCTCGAGTAATTCCTTATAGGGGTTCATGGCTTGACTTCGAGTTTGATGCTAAGGATCTTGTGTATGTAAGAATAGATAGAAGGAGAAAGCTTTTTGCATCAATTCTTCTAAAGGCCTTAGGGTTTTCAAACCAAGATATTTTAGAAAGTTTCTACGAAACAGAAATATTTAAGATAAAACCAAATAATACCTATCAGCTCCAATTAATTCCTAAAAGGTTAATGGGGCGAATTACTCCCATGGATATTTCATATAGAGATGAAGTGATAGTTAAGAAAGGCGAAAGAATAAGCGCAAGACACATTAGAAAAATAGAAAGTACCAAAATAAAACACCTGGAATACGAACAAAATAGCATGGAAGGACTTGTTCTTGCTAAAGACATAGTAGATAAGACAACAGGTGAAATCTTAATAGAATGTAATTCCATAATAGATGAAGAGATTTTAAACACTTTACAAACCTTAGGTTTAAAAGAAGTACAAACTCTTTATATAAACGACTTGGAATCAGGACCTTATATGGCAGATACGTTAAGGGCAGATTCAACCACGAATGACATAGAGGCGCTAGTTGAAATCTATAGGATGATGAGACCTGGAGAGCCTCCTACCAAAGAAGCTGCCACAACATTATTTAATAGTCTTTTCTTCAATCCTGAAAGATATGATCTTTCTGACGTAGGGAGAATGAAATTTAATAAAAGACTAGGAAGGCCAGCTATTGAGGGGAATAGTGTTCTCGAAAACGAAGATATTGTTGACGCACTAAAAACTCTTGTTGCAATAAGGAATGGAAAAGAACAAGTTGATGACATTGATCACCTGGGTAACAGGAGAGTTAGATCAGTTGGTGAAATGGTTTCTAACCAATATAGAATTGGTTTGATTCGTGTTGAAAGAGCAGTTAGGGAAAGGTTAACAACAGCTGAAACAGATGATCTTGGGCCTCAAGATTTAATTAATGCAAAGCCTGTTTCTGCTGCTATTAAAGAATTCTTTGGATCTAGTCAACTATCTCAGTTTATGGATCAAGTAAATCCTTTAGCTGAGATCACTCATAAGAGAAGGGTTTCTGCCTTAGGCCCAGGTGGACTTACAAGGGAAAGAGCAGGATTTGAAGTTAGAGATGTACATCCTACTCATTATGGAAGAGTGTGCCCTATAGAGACCCCGGAAGGACCAAATATTGGGTTAATAAATTCTTTAGCTGCCTTTGCAAGAACTAACGAATACGGTTTTTTGGAAAGTCCTTTTAGGAAGGCTAAGGATGGAAAAGTTACTAATAATTTTAATTATTTGTCAGCTATTGAGGAAGGAGATTATGTAATTGCTCAAGCCAGTGCACTTTTAGATAACACTAATAGATTTACCGAAGAACTTGTGCCTGTCAGATATAAAAATGAATTTTCACTTATGCCTCCTGAAAGAGTTGATTATATGGATGTGTCTCCTCAACAAATAATTTCAATTGCTGCTTCTCTTATTCCTTTTTTAGAACATGACGATGCAAATAGAGCTCTAATGGGATCAAATATGATGAGGCAAGCAGTTCCTACCCTCCAAACTGAGACACCTTTGGTAGGGACAGGGATGGAAAGGATAGTTGCAAGAGACTCGGGCTCTTGTGCTATAGCTAAAAGAGGAGGAGTTGTAGAAAGTATTGATGCAAGCAGAATTGTAGTAAGGGTAAATGAGAAGGAAATAAATCCTGGGGACTCAGCGGTTGATATTTATAACATTATAAAATATACAAGATCTAATCAGACTACTTGCATAAATCAAAGACCTATAGTTGCTGAAGGAGACAAGGTTAGCAAGAATGATATATTAGCTGATGGCCCTTCAGTAGATTTGGGTGAGCTTTCTCTGGGTCAGAATGTTCGAATTGCCTTCATGCCCTGGCATGGATATAACTTTGAAGACTCGATCCTTATTTCAGACAGACTTGTCAGTGAAGACAAGTTCACTAGCATTCATATACAAGAACTTACTTGCATAGCAAGGGATACAAAATTAGGAGCAGAAGAAATTTCAGGGGATATTCCAAATGTTGGTGACTCTGCCTTATCTAAACTTGATGAATTTGGAATAGTTTATATAGGTGCTGAAGTTAAGGCTGGAGATATCCTAGTCGGCAAAGTAACTCCTAAAGGAGAAACTCAACTAAGTCCTGAGGAAAAGTTATTAAGAGCTATATTTGGTGAAAAAGCTTCAGATGTGAAGGATAGCTCTTTAAGAGTGCCTTCTGGAGGTGATGGAACAATTATTGATGTTCATGTCTTTACAAGAGACGGGTTAGAAAAAGATGGAAGAGCATTAGACATTGAAGAGTCTCAATTGAAAGAGATAAAAAAAGACGTAGATGAAGAACTGAGTATTATTGAAGGTGCAACCTTTTCTAGATTAGAGAATATTATAATCGGGAAAAAAGTAGCATCTTCAAAAGGGATTCCTAAGGGTTCAGTCATTAAAAAAGATCATTTAGATGCGATACCTAAAAATGACTGGTTCAAGATCCGTTTTCAGAATGAGGCTATAAATAAACAACTTAAGCAGATTGAATTAAATCTTAATGAGTATAGAGAAAATCTTAAAGAGATTTTTAAAGAAAAGAAATCTAAGGTATCTGGTGGAGATGACTTAGCTCCAGGTGTCTTAAAAATTGTTAAGGTTTATTTAGCAATCAAAAGAAGAGTCCAACCAGGAGATAAGTTAGCAGGCAGGCATGGAAATAAAGGAGTGATTTCTGTAATTATGCCTATGGAAGATATGCCTTATGATGAAAATGGTGAGCCAGTTGATATAGTGCTCAATCCTCTTGGGGTGCCTTCTAGAATGAATGTTGGTCAAGTTTTGGAGACCCATCTGGGTTGGGCTGCTAAAGAACTTGGCTCAAAAATAAAGGATTTAATTGATGAAGGTCGTAAGGTTTCAGAAATCAGATCTTTATTAAACAAGATTTATGGAAACGATACCAATAAGAATCTAGATTCTCTTGATGACAAAGAAATTCAAGAGCTGGCAGGAAATTTAAGAAATGGAGTTCCAATGGCTACTCCTGCATTTGACGGAGCTAAAGAATCTGAAGTAAAAGATATGCTTGAGTTAGCAGGATTACCTTTAAGTGGTCAATGTAAACTCTTTGATGGTAGAACAGGAGAGGAGTTTGATAGACCTGTAACCTTAGGCTACATGTACATACTTAAGTTAAATCATCTTGTTGAAGACAAGATGCATGCTAGATCTACTGGAAGTTATAGTTTGGTAACTCAACAGCCTCTGGGTGGTAAAGCCCAGTTTGGAGGACAAAGATTTGGTGAAATGGAAGTATGGGCTTTGGAAGCTTACGGAGCCGCCCATACTCTTCAAGAGATGTTAACAGTTAAGTCTGATGATGTAATAGGAAGGACAAGAGTTTATAAGAATCTTGTAGATGGAAATTTTGAGATGGATGCTGGTATTCCAGAATCTTTTAATGTATTAACCAAGGAAATTAGATCCTTGGGTATTGATTTAGAACTTGAGTCAGTAGAGAAGAAGTAGGAGAGCAAAATGAGAGATTTAATTAATGTGTTAAGGGATCAAGGTCATGGAATTGAATACAATAGCATTAAAGCTGGACTTGCTTCTCCTCAACAAATTAGATCCTGGTCTTACGGTGAAGTAAAAAAACCTGAAACTATAAACTACAGAACTTTCAAACCTGAAAGAGACGGGTTATTTTGTTCCAAAATATTTGGTCCTATAAAAGACTATGAATGTATTTGTGGGAAATACAAAAGAATGAAGCACAGAGGAGTGGTTTGTGAGAAATGTGGTGTAGAAGTCACTTTATCCAAGGTTAGAAGAGAAAGAATGGGTCATATAGAATTAGCAGCACCTGTAGCTCATATTTGGTTCTTGAAATCACTGCCTTCTAGGATAGCTTTGGCTTTAGATTTAACCTTAAGAGATTTAGAGAGAGTTCTTTATTTCGAGTCCTTTATCGTGACCGACCCTGGCATGACAGATTTAGAACCATGTCAATTACTTTCAGATGAAGAATATTATGAATCATTAGAGCAATGGGGTGATGAATTTGGTGCTGGAATGGGAGCAGAATCTGTCCAAAACTTATTGAGAGACCTTGATTTAGATTCCGAAATTTTAAGACTTCAAGAAGAAATTCCAAATACAAAATCAGAGGCGAAATTAAAGAAACTTACTAAAAGACTAAAACTATTAAAATCTTTTAAAGATTCAGGTAATAAGCCTGAATGGATGGTAATGGAAGTCTTACCAGTTCTACCCCCTGATTTAAGGCCTTTAGTTCCTTTAGAAGGAGGAAGATTTGCAACTTCAGATTTAAATGACCTTTATAGAAGGGTAATTAATAGAAACAACAGGCTCAAGAGACTACTAGATCTTAATGCTCCTGACATAATCACTAGAAATGAAAAAAGAATGTTGCAAGAATCCGTTGATGCTCTTCTTGATAATGGCAGAAGGGGTAGGGCAGTTACTGGTTCCAATAAAAGGCCGCTTAAATCCTTAGCTGACATGATTAAAGGAAAACAAGGAAGATTTAGACAAAACCTTTTAGGGAAAAGGGTAGACTATTCAGGAAGATCTGTAATAGTTGTCGGCCCCACTCTTAAGCTACATCAATGCGGCCTTCCTAAAAAGATGGCTTTAGAGCTTTTTAAGCCTTTTGTATTTGGAAAGCTACAACAACTCGAGTTGGCAAGTACCATCAAATTAGCTAAGAAGATGGTAGAAAGAGAAGAGCCAGAAGTTTGGGATATTCTTGCAGAAGTAATTAGAGAACATCCAGTATTATTAAACAGAGCCCCCACCTTGCATAGATTAGGAATTCAAGCTTTTGAGCCTGTTTTGATTGAAGGTAAAGCTATACAACTACACCCTTTAGTCTGTAAGGCTTATAACGCTGATTTTGATGGCGACCAAATGGCAGTTCATGTGCCGCTCACATTAGAAGCTCAACTTGAATGTAGAGCGCTCATGATGTCTACGAACAATGTTCTTTCTCCAGCAAATGGAAAGCCAATAATTGATCCTTCACAAGATGTGGTTCTAGGCATTTATTACATGACAAGAGAGAAGATAAACGCAAAAGGAGAAGGTCAAATTTTATCTTCTCCTGCAGAGGCAAATAGAGCTTTTCAGTTAAATGCTGTAGATCTTCATGCAAAAATTAAAGTTAGACTAAAACCTAACAATCTTCCTGATGAAAAAACAGAAATAATAGAAACAACCCTTGGAAGAACTTTATTATATGAATTGCTGCCTGAAGGAATGCCTTTTAATTTAGTTAATAAGACTCTGGACAGCAAGACAATCTCAAGTCTTATAGATGTTTGTTATAGAAAATCTGGTTTAAAGAAGACTGTAATATTTGCAGATAGATTAATGTACATGGGTTATCAGTTCTCTACGAAGTCAGGAGCTTCTTTATGTATAGATGATTTTGTTATTCCTGAAGAGAAAGAAAAATATGTAATTGAAGCTGAAAATGAAGTCAAAGATATTGAGGCTCAATTTGCTTCAGGCCTTGTCACCAAAGGAGAAAAATACAACAAAGTCATTGATATCTGGTCAAGAGCAAACGAGATGATAGCTAAAGCAATGATGGATAATATTTCTACTGAAGAAGTAAAAGATTCAGAGGGAAATCTTGTTACCACAGATTCTTTTAATTCTGTTTTCATGTTTGCAGATTCTGGGGCTAGGGGTTCTCCAGCTCAGATAAGACAACTAGCTGGGATGAGGGGATTAATGGCAAAGCCTGACGGATCAATTATAGAAACTCCTATTACTGCAAATTTTAGAGAAGGTCTTACAGCCCAACAATACTTTATTTCAACTCATGGAGCTAGAAAGGGGTTAGCTGATACGGCACTTAAAACAGCAAACTCTGGGTATTTAACCAGAAGACTGGTTGACGTAGCTCAAGATCTAGTTATTAGTGAGGATGATTGCAAAACTTCTACTGGCATAGTTATGAGACCTATTATTGATGGAGGTGAGGTAATAGTTCCTTTAGGAGATAGAGTTTTAGGCAGAACAGTTTCCAAAAATTTTTTAGGGCCAGATAACAAAAAAATCTTAATAAAAAAAGGTACGTATATTGACGAAGATTTGATCGAAAAATTTGATGATCTTGGTGTCTATGAATTAAAAGTAAGGTCAGCTATCCATTGTGAAACTGTTTATGGTGTTTGTTCTAAATGCTACGGAAGGGACCTTGGAAGAGGCCATCCATCAAATATAGGAGAAGCAGTAGGAATAGTTGCGGCACAATCTATAGGTGAGCCTGGTACCCAGCTAACAATGAGAACTTTTCATATAGGTGGAGCAGCTTCTGGAACTTCAGCTGAAGACAATGTTGAGGCAGGCATAGATGGTAAGATTATCTATGATGGTAGAACAATTAAAAGAAAGGATAATACCTTTGTTGTTTTATCCCAGTCTTCAGAATTAAGCGTTGAAGATAAAGAAGGAAGAACAATTGAAAGATACAAGATTCCATACGGAACAACTCTTAATTTTTCAAACGGATCAAAAATTAAACAAGGAGATATTCTAGCTAAATGGGACCCCTTGACTAGACCTATTATTGCTGAGGTAGGAGGTAAAGCTAAGTTTGTTGATATAGATGAAGGAATAACAGCTAGACTAAAAACTGATGATCTTACTGGTCTTTCTAATATAGAAATTATTGATTTAACTGAAAGAGCTAAAGGTGAAGCTCAAGAAAAGAAACCTTCTATACATATAGTGGATGCCAGAGGAAAAGAGAAAACTATTCCAGAATCAGAAGCTCCTGCCATTTATACTCTTCCAGGCAATGCGTTCATTGGCTTAAATGATGGGCAAGACATTGAGTTGGGAAGTGTAATAGCTAGAGTTTCACAAGAGTCCGCAAAAACTAAAGATATTACGGGTGGTCTACCTAGAGTTGCTGATTTGTTTGAAGCTAGAAAACCCAAAGAGCCAGCAATCCTAGCTCAAGAAAGTGGAGTAGTAACTTGGGGTAAACCTACTAAAGGTAAAGAAAGATTAATTATTACTGATGAATCAGGAAATGAGTGTGTAAGACTAATACCTAAGACCAGACATATAAATGTATTTGAAGGAGAGAGAATAGAAAAGGGTGACATTGTTTCAGATGGTGCTTTGAGCCCTCATGACATTTTGGAATTACGAAGTCTTGAAGAACTTACAGAATATGTCGTAAGTGGAATACAAGAAGTTTATAGGCTTCAAGGTGTAACCATTAATGAGAAGCATATTGAAGTCATCTTGAAGCAAATGTTAAAGAAAGTTGAGATAACTAACGCAGGTGATTCAGACTTCATAGCAGGAGAACAAGCTGAATTATCTAAGGTAAAGGAAACAAACAAAGAACTTTCTAAGGATAAAAAAGCAAAAATCAAATATAAAAGAATATTATTAGGAATAACTAAAGCTTCTCTTGCTACTGATTCATTTATTTCAGCTGCTTCTTTTCAGGAAACAACTAGAGTGTTAACTGAAGCTGCAACGACTGGAAGAAAAGATAACCTCAGGGGCCTTAAAGAAAATGTAGTAGTAGGCCGTTTAATACCTGCTGGTACTGGCCTCGCTATGATGAGAGAAGAAAAGATAGAAGTGGATGATCCGGATTCAATTGATCTCGAGGAAGCCCTAAGTCAAGCGTTAAGTGAACAAGAAGTTGAGTAATTCATTGACGCGGATAAAACCAATAATTAAAATGCGCGACCTTAAATTCTACAATTTATAAAAGATGTCTACAGTCAATCAACTTATTAGGAAGCCAAGAAAAAGGAAGAAGCTTAAGACTGATGTGCCTGCTTTAAAAGGCTCTCCTCAAAAGAGAGGTGTTTGTACTAGGGTTTATACTACAACACCTAAGAAACCTAACTCAGCATTAAGAAAAGTTTGTAAAGTTAGATTAACTTCTGGCTTTGAAGTGATTTCTTACATAGGAGGAGAAGGACATAATCTTCAAGAGCATTCTGTTGTTCTTATCAGAGGAGGAAGGGTTAAAGATTTGCCCGGAGTTAGATATCACACTATAAGAGGTACCCTAGATACTGCCGGTGTAGATGATAGAAAACAGAGAAGATCAA
This sequence comes from Gammaproteobacteria bacterium, assembly GCA_012965075.1. Classification (GTDB taxonomy): domain Bacteria; phylum Pseudomonadota; class Gammaproteobacteria; order Magnimaribacterales; family Magnimaribacteraceae; genus AEGEAN-183. The sequence continues at coordinate 13,541 of DTSY01000107.1, forward strand.
AATATGGCGCTAAGAAATCTAAATAGAGAAAATAATGTCTAGAAGAAAAGCAGCCCCTAAGAGAAAAATATTACCTGATCCTAAATATGGGAATTTAAAGGTGGCCAAATTCATGAATCAGATTATGAAAAATGGCAAGAAATCCATTGCAGAAGGTATTGTCTATGGAGCTCTATCAGAGATTGAAAACAAATCTAAAAAAGAACCTGTAGAAGTTTTTGAGAAAGCTCTTGAAGAGGTAGGTCCTGTGGTGGAAGTAAAAGCAAGAAGAGTAGGGGGTGCGACTTATCAAATACCCTTGGAAGTTAGAACTTCAAGACGCCAAGCGTTAGCCATGCGTTGGCTTGTAAGCAGTGCTAGATCAAGATCTGAAAAAACTATGACTTTAAGACTAGCCAATGAGTTGATCGATGCCTCTGAAGGAAAGGGAGAAGCAATTAAGAAAAAAGAAGATACTCACAGAATGGCAGAAGCGAACAGAGCTTTTTCGCATTTTAGATTTTAACTGTTAAACAACATATTTAAAAAATGGCAAGATCTACTCCATTAGAACTCTACAGGAATATCGGTATTATAGCTCACGTAGATGCTGGTAAAACCACTACTACAGAGCGAGTTCTCTTTTATACAGGAATATCCCATAAGATAGGCGAAGTTCATGACGGAGCAGCCGTAATGGACTGGATGGAGCAAGAACAGGAAAGAGGAATTACTATTACTTCCGCTGCAACAACTTGCTTTTGGAAAGGGTCAAGTCAGCAATTTACTGAACATAGAATTAACATCATAGATACCCCTGGTCACGTTGATTTTACTATTGAGGTGGAAAGATCACTTAGAGTTTTAGATGGGGCCATTGTTGTCTTTTGCGCTAGTTCTGGAGTTGAGCCTCAGTCTGAAACTGTGTGGCGCCAAGCAAATAGATATGAAGTTCCGAGATTAGCATTTGTAAACAAAATGGACAGAGCAGGTGCAGATTTCTTAAAAGTTGTTGATCAAATGAAAACAAGGTTAGGTGCAAACCCAGTTCCTGTTCAGTTACCTATAGGAGCAGAAGAAGATTTTAAAGGAGTAATAGACCTAATAAATATGAAGGCTATTTATTGGAGCGAAGAAGACATGGGAACTTCATTTAGCTTGGAAGAGATACCTGAAGAGTTAGTTTCTGAAGCAAATAAATGGCGAGAAAATATGCTAGAGATAGCAGCTGAAGCAAACGAAGCTCTTATGGACAAATACTTAGAAGAGGGAGATCTATCTGTAGAGGATATTAAAGCAGGACTGAGAGAAAGAACCTTATCTTCTGAAATTGTTGTAACTTTATGCGGAGCTGCTTTTAAAAATAAGGGAGTGCAAACACTTCTAGATGCAGTGATAGATTTTCTACCTGCACCAAATCAAGTTAAACCTGTGACAGGCGTATTGGATGATAAAGGAACAGTAGGCATTAGGAAGGCAGATGATAGTGAACCTTTTTCTGGGCTTGCTTTTAAGATAGCGACCGATCCCTATGTAGGATCTCTAACTTTTGTAAGAGTCTATTCTGGAACTCTAAACTCAGGGGATTCAGTCTTTTTACCCTTGAAAAGAAAGAAAGAAAGAATTGGGCGAATGCTTCAAATGCATTCAAATAAGCGTAAAGAAATAGATGAAGTCCGCGCAGGGGATATTTGTGCAGTTATAGGTTTAAAGCAAGCTGTTACAGGAGAGACTCTTTGTGATGAAAAAAATCAGATAATTTTAGAGAAAATGAATTTTCCTGATCCAGTAATTTCTGTTGCAGTAGAGCCAAAGACTAAAGAAGATCAGGAAAAGATGGGCATAGCCTTAGGAAGATTAGCTCAAGAAGACCCTTCTTTTAAGATGAGAACAGATGAAGAGTCAGGCCAAACAATCATTTCTGGAATGGGAGAACTTCACCTTGATGTTTTAGTAGACAGAATGAGAAGAGAATTTAACGTAGAAGCCAATATGGGAAAACCCCAAGTAGCTTATAGAGAAACAATTAGAAAATTAGTCGAACAGGAAGCTAAATTTGTAAGACAATCAGGAGGAAGAGGTCAATACGGGCATGTATACATAAAAATGGAGCCCTTAAAATCAGATGAAGAAAATTATGAATTTGTAAATAAAATAGTAGGAGGCACTATTCCTAAAGAGTTTATTCCTGCTGTTGATAAAGGCTGTCGGGAACAAATGGAAGCTGGGGTAATAGCAGGATATCCTTTAGTTAAAATTAAAGTTACGCTTTATGACGGCTCATTTCATGATGTAGATTCTAGTGAAATAGCTTTCAAAGTAGCGGGCTCAATGGCTTTTAAGGATGGAGCTTTGAAAGCAGATCCAGTCCTATTGGAGCCCATTATGAGCCTTGAGGTAGTAACCCCTGAAGAATATATGGGTGATGTGGTTGGAGATTTAAGCAGAAGGAGAGGAGTTATAGGTGGTATGGATGACGGTCCTTCTGGCAAGGTTATTTCCGGAGAGGTGCCTTTAGCAGAAATGTTTGGCTATGCAACTGATCTCCGGTCAGCAACACAAGGAAGGGCAACTTTTACTATGGAACCTCTTAAATATTCAGAAGTACCACCCAATGTTGCTGAAGCTGTAATTAATAAGAACGAATAACTAGTTTTAATTAATCTAAAAACCCCTTCATTAAAGGGTTTTTTTATATATTTATGTTGACACTTTGGCGTCACAAACCTAGAATTTGCGCTCTTTTTTGATGGTTGGGCTCTAATCATGAATTTTTGCTGATTTGAGCCTTTTTTAATAGTAGTTTTGCCCTTTTTTTAGGCAAAATTTTTTAACTCTTCTTAGATGAAGTGGGAATTGGATTGTGGCAAACCAAAGCATAAGAATTAGGTTAAAAGCCTTTGATCATAGGCTCATAGATAAGTCTGCGAAAGAAATCGTAGAAACAGTAAAACGCACGGGAGCTATAGTTAAGGGGCCAATACCTTTGCCGGTTAAAATACATAAAACAACCATCCTGACCTCCCCTCACAAAGATAAAGACGCCCGCGACCAATACGAAATAAGAACCCACAAAAGAACGCTAGATATCATGGAACCATCAGAGAAAACTTTGGATGCATTAACTAAATTAGAATTATCTGCTGGGGTGCTTGTACAGATCAGTCTAGATGAGGTTTAAATCATGTCTTTAGGATTAATAGGAAAAAAACAAGGAATGACCCGAGTCTTTACAGAAGAAGGGAGGTCTCTACCTGTAACTGTGGTAAGTGTTGATGCTAATACTATTACTCAAATAAAAACTGTAGACAATGATGGTTATAGTTCTGTTCAAGTAACGACAGGTAGGAAAAAAGAAAAACACTTAACTAAATCAGAATTAGGACACTTCAAAAAATCTTCTGTAGATCCTGGAGAGGGTTTATGGGAATTTCCTATTGAAAACACAGAAATTGAGAAAGTAGAAATAGGAAAAGCCATATCTTTAGCATTATTTAGAGAGGGACAAGTAGTAGATGTTTCGGGTGTATCGAAAGGAAAAGGCTTTGCTGGAACTGTTAAAAGATGGAATTTTCAGATGCAAGATGCAACTCATGGTAATTCTTTATCTCATAGGGCGCCCGGATCTATAGGTCAATGTCAAACCCCAGGAAGGGTTTGGAAAGGAAAAAAGATGTCTGGTCATATGGGATCAGAAAAGGTAACTGTCCAGAATTTAAAAATTATTTCCATAGATTTAGAGAATAGTTTGATACTTATTCAAGGTTCTATCCCTGGTTCAACAGGCTCTCGGGTGATACTAAGGCCTGCGAGAGGTGAAAATGTAGAATTCCCATTCGAAGAAACCCAACCAGAAGAAACCCAACCAGAAGAAAAAAAGTCTAAAAATAAAGCTGAGAAAACTGAATCAGAATAAAAAAATGAAAATGCAAGTTATAGATCAAAATGGAACTAAAGGATCTGAAATAGAGTTCCCAGAGACTATTTTTGCTCAAAAATATAATTTTGATCTAGTTCATCAGTTAGTTTCAACCTACATTCATAATTCTCATCCAATTACTAAAGCTCAAAAGAATAGATCTGCTGTAAGAGGAGGAGGAAGAAAGCCCTGGAAACAAAAGGGCACTGGAAGGGCCAGAGCGGGAACGATAAGAAGTCCTATTTGGAGATCAGGGGGGGTTACCTTTGCCCATGTCTTTAGACCATCAAAGAAGAAAAAGGTAAATAGGAAAATGTATAGAGCAGCTTTCAGATCTATAATTTCTAGATTAATTAATGAAGAAAGGTTAGTTGTTATAGATAGCCTAGAAATTAACGAACCCCCCAAAACTTCAGAATTAAAAAACTTACTCTCAAAGTTAGGTTTTTCGAATGCTGTATTTGTTTTTAAAGAAAGGAATCAAAACTTTGAAATTGCTTCTAAAAATTTATTTAACGTCAGTTCACAAACTATTAATTCATTAAATCCTGTTGACCTTATAAATGCTGAAAAAGTAGTGTTTACAGCAGATGCTCTCGCTTCATTAGCTGAGGTACTTTCATAATGAAAAAGGACATCTATAAAACCATTAAAGCGCCTCACATTACTGAAAAGGTTACTAATCTTATGAATCAAAGTAATCAGTATGCATTTAAAGTAGATATTAATTCTACAAAAAAAGAAATAAAGAAAGCTGTGGAAGCATATTTCTCAGTTGAGGTAAATAAAGTCAGAGTTTTGAAGGTAAAAGGGAAGGCAAAGCGTTCTAGGCACAGAATTAAGCAAAGACCAAATTGGAAAAAAGCTTATGTAAGCCTTGCAGAAGGGCAATCAATAGATGTAGGAATAGAATAGATGGCAAACCAAATAAAAAAATCTAAACCTACTTCACCTGGAAGAAGATTTAGATCTTGGGTTTCTAGAGAAGGTCTGCATAAAGGATCGGGCTTTCAAGCATTATTAGAAAGTAAAAAGCAAAAATCCGGCAGAAATAATAAAGGCCGTATTACTTCAAGGCATAGAGGAGGAGGTCATAAGAAGAATTATCGTGTTATAGATTTTAAACGTGATAAAGATTCAATAAAAGCTCGTGTTGAAAGATTAGAATATGACCCGAATAGGTCTGCCAATATAGCTCTTGTTCTTTACCAAGATGGAGAAAGAAGATACATAATTGCTCCTGAAGGTTTAAACGATGGAGATGTTATAGAGTCAGGATCAGCTTCTTCAATTTCGATTGGGAATTGTTTAAGCCTCTCAGATATGCCATTAGGAACTTCAGTACATTGTATTGAAATGTTTCCTGGAAAAGGAGCTCAAATAGCTAGAAGTGCTGGTTCTTCTGCTCAGATATTGGCTATTGAGGGAAGATACACAACTTTAAGGCTTCGTAGTGGAGAAGTAAGAAAAGTTCTTTCTAATTGTAAGGCCACTATCGGGGCCGTTTCTAATTCTGAACATGCTTTAAGGTCTGTGGGGAAGGCTGGAGCAAAAAGATGGTTAGGGAGAAGACCAAAAGTAAGAGGTGTTGCAATGAACCCTATAGACCACCCTCATGGTGGAGGAGAAGGAAAAACTTCTGGGGGCAGACATCCAGTGACTCCTTGGGGTGTACCTACAAAAGGGTTCAGAACAAGGAAAACTAAACAACGAAGTAATCGCCTAATAGTTAGGCGTAGATACCAGTAAAGAATTATGCCTAGATCATTAAGAAAAGGACCCTTTATAGATTTACATTTACAGAAGAAAGTAGATAAAGCAGTGGCTGAGAATGATAAAAAGCCAATTAAAACCTGGTCAAGAAGGTCTCTCATAACTCCTCAAATGGTGGGTCTTAATATTGCTGTACATAATGGAAGGCAGCATGTACCCATCTTTATTCAAGAAGATATGGTTGGTCATAAATTAGGAGAATTTGTTTTAACGAGGACTTTCAGGGTTCATTCAGGGGATAGAAAGTCAACCTAAAGAAGAAAAATGACAGAAGTAAATGCAACATTAAGAAGCGCTAGAGTATCTAGTCAGAAGGCTAGGCTGGTAGCTAATCAAATTCGTGGAAAACAAGTTGAAGAAGCTTTAGATATTCTGTCCTTTGAGCTACAAAAATCAGCCCCTATTATTAAAAAAGTCTTGGAGTCTGCCATTGCCAATGCTGAACACAACCAAGGTCTAGACATTGATAGATTATTTATTTCAAAAATCTTAGTTGATGAAAGTTTTACTATGAAAAGAATTAGACCGCGCGCAAGAGGCAGGGCAGATAGATATTTAAAACGTAGCTGTAACATCAAATTAATACTAGAGGAAATAAGTTAATTATGGGTCAAAAAGTTCATCCTATAGGTTTTAGATTAGGGATAACCAAAGATCATACCTCTCATTGGTATGCTGAAAAATCTAAATATACTGCAAATTTGCTTAAAGACATTGAGGTAAAACAGCACTTATTTTCACAATTAAACCATGCTTCAGTAAGCAGAATAGAAATTGAGAGGACAGAAGATAATGCAAGAGTCTTAATTCATACTGCAAGGCCAGGTGTGGTAATTGGGAAAAGGGGTGAAGATATTGATCGTATGAGGGAAGAAATAACATTAATGATGGGTATACCAGTTACTTTAAGTATTCAAGAAATTAGGAAACCAGATCTTGATGCAAAGCTTTTAGCCGATAATGTTGCGCAGCAATTGGAAAGAAGAGTTATGTTCAGAAGAGCAATGAAGAGAGCAATACAAAATGCAATGAGACAAGGAGCTCAAGGTGTAAAAATTAGAGTCGCTGGAAGGTTAGGCGGTGCTGAAATAGCCAGAGCAGAATGGCACAAAGAAGGAAGAGTTCCTCTTCATACTCTAAGAGCAGATATTGATTATGGTCAATCAGAAGCGAAAACAACTTATGGAATCATCGGTGTAAAAGCTTGGGTCTTTAGAGGGGAAATTCTAGACAAAAAGGCCAAAGAGAAAAAAGAAAAATAGTGAATTAATATGTTTCAACCTAAGAGAACTAAATATAGAAAACAGCAGAAAGGTAGAAATACAGGTAATGCAATGCGTGGCAATACTATAAGTTTTGGAACTTTTGCTCTGAAGGCTACTTCTCGTGGGATGCTAACTTCAAGACAGATTGAGTCGGCCAGAAGAGCAATGACAAGGAAAGTAAAAAGAGGGGCAAAAATTTGGATAAGAGTTTTTCCAGATAAGCCCATAACTAAAAAACCTCTGGAAGTAAGACAAGGAAAGGGTAAAGGAAATGTTGAATATTGGGTTTGTCCAATTAAGCCTGGAAAAATACTTTACGAAATGGAGGGAGTGGATGAAGACTTAGCTAGAGAAGCCTTTGCTTTGGCCTCATCAAAAATACCTGTCTCTACTAGTTTTGTGAAAAGGTCTTAAAAAATGGCTAAGAAAGAAA
>DTSY01000107.1:21009-26619 GCA_012965075.1 Gammaproteobacteria bacterium
AAAAAATGGCTAAGAAAGAAACTTTTTTATCTAAAATTAGAGGAGACTCCTCAATCTCCCTAAACGAAGAAGAAATGTTGAGAAGAGAATTATTGGATTTAAAGATGTCTCTTGCTTCTGGCCAGTTAAAAGAGATACATAAAATTAAAGAAATTAGAAAATCTATTGCTCAACTAAAGACCGTTCAAAGAGAAGCTATAAAAGAAGGGAATAATGACTGAAAAAAATAAAAGACAGATGACAGGGTTAGTTGTTAGTTCAAAAAGAAATAAAACCATTACTGTTTTAATTGAAAGGAAAGTTAAACATCCTCTCTATAAGAAAATTATAAGAAGATCTACAAAGTTACAAGCTCATGATGAGGGTAATGAATGTTCTGAAGGAGATATAGTTACTATTGAAGAAAGTAAACCTTTTTCCAAGACTAAAAGCTGGAAGTTAGCAGAAATAGAAAAAAGAGTTAAAAATCTTGGTTGATAAAAATGATTCATGAAAATACTTATCTAGAAGTAGCTGATAATAGCGGTGCCAGAAAGCTTATGTGTATAAGGGTTCTTGGTGGATCTAGGAAGCGTTACGCTAAAGTAGGAGACATAATTAAGGTAACTGTAAAGGAAGCCATTCCTACAGGAAGAGTAAAGAAAGGTGAAGTCATAGATGCTGTTGTGGTCAGGACAAAGAATAGATTGAGACGTTCTGACGGTTCTGCTATCAGGTTTGATGAAAATGCGGCAGTTCTAATAAATGCTCAGAAACAACCTATTGGTACAAGGGTGTTTGGACCTGTTTCAAGAGAGCTTAGAGGTGAAGAATTTATGAGGATAATCTCTTTAGCACCGGAGGTTTTGTAAACCATGTTAAAGATTAAAAAAGGAGATGAAGTAATAGTTATTGCTGGTAGGGATAAGGGCAAGCAAGGCACTGTTTCTGCCTTAGCACCTAATAGTAAATGTTTTGTTAGTGGAGTAAATCTGGTGAAAAAACACACTAAACCTAATCCTCAAGCAGGCGTACAAGGGGGAATAGTTGAGAAAGAATCTTTGATAGATCTTTCAAATATTACCATTTTTAACCCTTCTTCTAAAAAAGCGGACAAGGTTGCTATAAATGTCTCTGAAGAAGGTAAAAGAACAAGAGTTTATAAATCTTCAGGTAAGGATATCAAGTAGATGATTTCTTTAAAAAAACATTATTCAGATAAGGTATTGCCAGAACTGAAACAGGTTATGGGTTTAACAACTGATATGGGAGTACCAAAAATTACAAAGGTAACTATAAATATGGGAGTAGGAGAAGTTCTTATTGATAAGAAAATTCTTGAAAATGCTGTCGAAGATTTAGCTTTAATAAGTGGCCAGAAACCCTTGATAACTAAGGTTAGAAAATCAGTAGCTAATTTTAAGATAAGAGAAGGCATGCCCATTGGATGTAAAGTGACTCTTAGAGGCGATAGGATGTTTGAATTTCTACAGAGATTATTGGGCATTGCTATACCTAGAGAAAGAGATTTTAGAGGACTTGATATTAGTTCATTTGATGGACAAGGTAACTATTCTCTAGGGGTAAAAGAACATATTATTTTTCCCGAAATTGATTATGACAAAGTAGACAAGATACGAGGAATGGATATCTCAATTACAACATCTGCTAATAGTGACCAAGAAGGAGAATTATTATTAAGAGCTATGAATTTTCCATTTAAAGATTAGAGGTAGATATGGCAAAAGCATCAATGATTGCAAGAGAAAGAAAAAGAGAGAAGACCGTTATTCGTTATTCAAAGAAGAGGGCAGAACTGAAAGAGATGATTAAAAATCCTAATACTTCAGATGAAGAGAGGGCTCAAGCTCAGGTTAAATTACAAAAACTACCTAGAGATGCTAACCCTATTAGAAAGCAAAGGCGATGTGCAATAACTGGCAGGCCCCATGCTGTTTATAGGAAATTTGGTCTTGGGAGAAATAAGTTAAGAGAATTAGCTATGAAAGGAGATATTCCGGGATTAGTTAAATCTAGTTGGTAGTTAGTATGAGTATGCAAGATCCTATCTCAAACCTTTTAACAGGAATTAGAAACGCTCAGGCTAGAAGAAAGCCAGAATTTATTGTTTCTTCGTCTTCAAAAAAAATAGCTCTTTTAGAATTGTTGGTTAGAGAAGGTTATATTGATTCAATAACTGTAGAGGAAGGAAAAAAACCTGAAGTTTCAATCCTTCTTAAATACTATGAAGGAAAACCAGTAATCAGAGAAATAAAGAGACTAAGTAAACCAGGATTAAGAGAGTATGTAGGAAAGAAAGATTTACCTTCAATTAATGGAGGTTTGGGTATTGCAGTTGTATCTACTAGTAAAGGATTAATGACAGACAAGCAAGCTAGGGAAGCTGGTTTAGGTGGTGAGTTACTTTGTTCAGTATTTTAATTTTATGGCTAAGACTTTTTTAAAACCAATCAATATACCCTCTGAAGTGTCTTTATCTTGTAAGGACAAATCAATTTTAGCAAAAGGTAAATTGGGAGAACTTGTATTAAACGTGCACTCTGATGTTGAGCTTTTAATTGATGATGAAAAAATCTCTTTTTCCCCATCCAATGAATTACCTCAGACGCTTGCTTTAACTGGCACTATGAGGGCGCTTACAAAAAATATAATAGAGGGTGTTTCAGTTGGTTTTGAGAAAAAATTAGAGATTAATGGCGTTGGTTATAGAGCTAAATTATCAGGTAATAAATTAGAATTAAGTTTAGGATTCTCCCATCCAGTAGTTTATGAACTACCTGAAGCTGTTTCAGCTGAGGTTCCTAGCCAAACCGAGATAGTTTTGAAATCAGCCGACAAACAAAAGATTGGTCAAGTCGCAGCAGAAATAAGAAGTTTTAGACCTCCAGAACCTTATAAAGGAAAAGGGGTTAGGTACAGTAATGAAAGAATTAGAAGAAAAGAGTCTAAGAAAGCATAAAAATGAGTAAGAAGAATATATCAAGGTTAAGAAGAGCTAGAAAAACTAGATCTAAAATTAAATTCAAGGATATCCATAGGCTAACAGTTTTTAGATCAAGTATGCATATTTATGCACAAGTAATGCTTAATGATGGATCTGAAGTTGTAACCTCAGCCTCTTCAAATGAATCAGAAGTTAAAGGGCCGAACAATGGAAATATTGACACTGCTTCAAAAGTGGGAAGGCTTATAGCAGAAAGAGCTTTGGAGAAAGGCATAAAACAAGTTGCTTTTGATAGGTCTGGATACAAGTTTCATGGAAGAGTAAAGGCCTTAGCCACGGCTGCTAGAGAAGCTGGATTATCTTTTTAGGTAAGGATTAGAAATGGAAAAAAATGTAGTAACAGACAACCTAAGTTCAGAGGTTCTTGAAGAAAAACTTGTGCAAGTAAATCGAGTTGCAAAGGTAGTCAAAGGAGGAAGAGTCTTTGGTTTTACCGCTGTTACCGTAGTTGGAGACGGTAATGGAAAAGTAGGTTATGGCAGAGGTAAAGCCCGTGAGGTACCTATAGCAATTCAAAAAGCTCTTGATAATGCCAGGAGAAATATGGTTTCTATAGAGTTGAAGGGAAATACTATCCATTATCCTGTAAAGGCAAAGCATGGATCTTCAATTATTTTTATGAAACCCGCAGCTCCAGGAACAGGAGTTATTGCTGGAGGGGCCATGAGGGCGGTACTAGAATTAGCAGGCGTTCAAGATGTTTTAGCTAAATGTTACGGTTCTACAACACCGTTAAATGTAGTACAGGCAACTTTAAAAGCTCTTAAAGAAATGGAATCACCGAAGGGCGTCACCCAAAGAATTGGAAAGAAGTGGAATAAATGAGTACAACTGAGATAGAAGTGAAATTGATTAAGAGCTTAATAGGCTCTAAGAGCTATCAAAGAAATTCCATCAAGGGCTTGGGATTGTCTAAATTAGGACAAGTAGTTTTTGTAAAAGATACAGACCAGAACAGAGGGATGATCAATAAAGCAAAACATTTACTGGAAGTTAAGGAATAAAAAATAATAAGACTGATTATGAAATTGTATACCTTAAAATTAAATAATTTGATTCCCCAGAAGAGCCTTTCTTCAAGAACAAGTAAGCGGAAGAGAAGAGGTAGAGGACCTGGAAGTGGCCTAGGAAAAACTAGCGGAAGAGGACACAAAGGTCAAGGTTCAAGATCTGGAGGAGGGGTCCGTGCAGGCTTTGAAGGCGGGCAAATGCCACTGCAAAAAAGGATTCCCAAGTATGGGTTCTTTTCAAGGAAGAGTAGATTCTCTGAAGAAATAAGATTAAGTACTCTCATAAAGTTAGATAAAAAAGAGATTAATATTCAAGTTTTAAAAGAAGAGGATTTAATTAATCAAAATACTTCTAAGGTTAAGGTCATTAAAGATACAGAGTCTTGCCCCAAGTTGAATTTAAAGGGAATAAATACAACTACTTCTGTTAAAGGTCTGATAGAAAGTGCTGGAGGGAAAATCGAGGTTTAATTATGTCTGCTAATCTTACAGGTCAACAAACAAAAGGCCTTTCAGAGCTTTGGAAGAGGTTGAGGTTTGTTCTATTTGCTGTCATTGTCTACAGAATTGGCACTCACATACCTGTACCAGGCATAGATCCAGATAAATTAGCTTCTATATTCCAGCAAGGCCAAGGAACTATATTAGATTTATTTAATATGTTTTCTGGTGGAGCACTAGAGAGAATGAGCATTATGGCTTTGAACATTATGCCTTACATAACTTCATCGATAATAATGAGTTTAATGGAAGGAACAAATCCTTCTTTGAAAAAAAGATTTAGAGAAGAAGGAGAGGAAGGAAGAAGATTGCGAACGGCTTATGTTAGATACGGAACAGTAGCATTAGCATTGCTACAAGCTACTGGTTTGGCACTTGGGCTACAGAATCAAGGTTTGGCATTAGATCCAGGACCTATTTTCCAGCTTATAGCAGTTGTTTCTTTAGTAACCGGAACAGTTTTTTTAATGTGGCTAGGAGAATTAGTTACAGAGAGAGGAATAGGAAATGGTATTTCTATTATAATTTTCTCAAGTATTGTAGCAGGATTACCTCGAGCAATAGGTCAAGCATTTGAGGGTGCCAGACAAGGAGATATAAACCTGCTTCTTTTGTTATCTATAGCATTAGTAGCTGTAGTCGCTGTTGCTTTCATAGTATGGGTTGAGAGAGGGCAGAGACGAGTTACAGTAAATTATGCTAGAAGGCAGCAGGGAAGAAAAATGGTACAAGGACAAACTTCTTACCTCCCTATGAAGATTAATCAAGCAGGAGTTATCCCAGCGATATTTGCTAGTAGTTTATTACTGTTTCCTGCTTCGGCCTCAACCTGGTTTGGTCAAGGGCAAGGGTTTGAATGGCTTCAAGAAATAGCTCTAGCTCTAGGTCCAGGTCAGCCTTTATACGTTATTTTATTCTCAATTTTGATTGCTTTTTTCTGCTTCTTTTATACTGCTCTTCAGTTTGATTCGAAAGATATTTCCGAGAATTTAAGAAGGTCGGGTGCTTACCTACCAGGAATAAGGCCGGGAGAACAAACGGCTGATTATATTGACCAGGTAATGACAAGATTGACTGTGTGGGGTTCGGGCTATT
>DTSY01000108.1 GCA_012965075.1 Gammaproteobacteria bacterium
GATTGCCTCTACAAGCCCCGTCAGTGAAAATTTCTATGCGGTTCATATGGTCTTATACTTAATTGTAGTATACATTTGGCATAATTTTTTCATGAAAGATAGTTTATAAAGAGAAAAACATGGGTAACAGGATTTTTATTCTTACTTTTTGCTTGCTGATTGCTTGTGTAAACCTTGAATCAAAAAATCTAATTCTTGCTGAAGACGATGATATTGCTGATGCAGCTCCAAAAGTTGTGGAGGTCGTTATAGATAGTGAGCCATTTGATCTTTGGGATAGAATAAGAAAAGACCTCAGTTTTAAAATCCCAGATGATTATGAGGATATAGATAGATACAGAAAAAGATTTATAAGCAATCAACATGCGGTAAATAGACTAAGTAAATCGGGACAGCGTTATTTATTCCATACTGTGAAAAGAGCTGAAGAATTAGGTATCCCTGTTGAATTAGCTTTACTACCCTTTGTGGAGAGTGAATTTGACCCTTATGCTCAATCCCTCTATGGCGCCACTGGAATGTGGCAATTTCTTCCTGCTACAGGAAGGGAGTGGGGATTGAAAACTAATTGGTGGTATGACGGAAAGAGAGATGTAATTGCATCTACAGAAGCGGCCTTTAATTTCCTAATCTATTTACATCAAAAATTTGATAATGATTGGTTATTGGCTATAGCCGCGTACCACGCTGGCCCCTCAAGAATAAATAGAGCTATCAAGGAAAATAAAAGAAAAGGCATGGCTACTGACCTTTGGTCTTTAAGATTACCACCGGTGTCTTCTGCTTATGTTCCTAAATTATTGGTCTTAAGTGAACTTATTAAAGACCCTTCTTTATTTAGTGTGACATTACCATCTATAGCTAACAGGCCTTATTTCACGAAAATAAAAACTCCAGGACAAATAGATATTATGCAGGCAGCCGACCTAGCTGGCATGACTCCTGAAGCCGTATATGAATTGAATCCAGGCTTTAGCCAGTGGGCTACAGATCCTAGTGGTCCTCATTATTTACTACTCCCTACCGGAGTGTCTGATAGGTTTCTTATCCAACTTTCTTCTCTTGATGAAGTAGAACTTGTTCAATGGGATAGATATAAAATAAATAGAGGTGACACTCTTACTAGAATAGCCAAAAAATACAGTATTGAGGTTGCAGTCTTAAAGGAAATTAACCAGATGGATAATGACCTCATTTACGCTGGTCAAGAAATCATGGTACCCAGAGGCCCTGCTTGGGCAAAAACATTTGTTCCAAAAGCAAGAACTTATGAAGTTGTGAAAGGAGATACTTTTTGGGGAATATCAAGAAAATTTAGAGTGACCATTCAAGATATCTCTTTATGGAATGATTTAAGCTTAACAAGGCCTTTACAAATTGGACAAAAAATTAAATTATTTTCTAAGTATGAAAGAGTTAGAGGTAAAACACCCAACAAAAAAACTAGAACTATGCTTTACCCAGTTAAGTCTGGAGATACATTATCTAGAATAAGCTCAAGATTTGGTATTAAAGTCCAAGATCTACAAAAGTGGAATGAGCTTAAAAGTCCGGAGATAATTTATCCGGGCCAAGTTCTAAAAATTAATCTTGAAGCAGGAGTAGGTAGTTAGTTCTAATTTGGACCTGTTCTAGGATCTAAAGCATCCCTTAATCCATCGCCTATGAAATTAAGGGAAAACAGTGTTAATGAAAAAGCCAGAGATGGGAATACTAATAACCACCAGTACTCTTCCATCGACACGGCACCATCTCTTATAAGAAGCCCCCAAGAGCTCATTGGGGCCTGAACGCCAAGCCCAAGAAAACTCAAAAAAGCTTCCAACAGCATTATTT
>DTSY01000109.1 GCA_012965075.1 Gammaproteobacteria bacterium
TTTCTCTGCTCATCTTATCGGGGATGACAAGTATTAACTTATACCCCTTAATAGCAGCAACTAAGGCTAATCCTATACCTGTATTTCCCGCTGTCGCTTCTATGATGGTTCCTCCTGGTTTTAAGACTCCTGACTTCTCAGCTTCTTCTATGATGGATAAACCTATCCTGTCTTTAATTGAACCTCCCGGATTGTGATTCTCAAGTTTTACAAAAAGCTCACATGGTCCAGTATCGAAAGCAGAAAGCTTAAGCATAGGTGTATTTCCTATAATATCCAGGATAGATCTATTTACTAAGGTCATTATTTATACAGGGTTAAATTAGGTTACCATTATAAAGTTTTTAGAGTTGTTGTTTTAATACTAACCTAAAAGGAATTAATCTAATGTCGGAAGTTAATAAAAATCAAAGGGATTTCTGGTCAGGAAAAGGCGGAGATATTTGGGTCGAACGTCAAAATGCCATGGACACTATGTTAAGTCCACTCGGTGAAGCCGCACTGAATAAACTCAATCTTAATGAAGGGGAGAACGTTCTCGACATTGGCTGTGGGTGCGGTCATACAACTCTTAATATAGCAAAAAGAATTTCTCCTGATGGACAGGTCACTGGATTAGATATTTCTGAGCCTATGCTAAAAAGAGCCAAGGAATCAGCAAATGAAATGTCTATAAGTAATGCCTCTTTTAATTGCGTAGATGTGCAAACAGATGACATGGGAGAAGAAGTTTATTCGGCTGCCTTTTCTAGGTTTGGGGTAATGTTTTTTGAAGACCCCGTAGCTGCTTTTTGTAATATAAATAAAAGTTTAATTACTGGAGCTTCCTTGTCTTTTGTTTGTTGGCAATCACCTGCGCTTAATCCCTGGCAATCTCTATTTATCGAAGCAGTAAAAAAATATGTAGATCTGCCTTCACCACCGCCTAGAAGCCCTAGTCCATTCGCATTTATGGAATCAGAGTATGTATCTTCAATTCTAGAAGAAAGTAATTTTCAAAATATAATGATTGAAGGACATGAAGCTGAAGTGAATATGTTTTCAGGAAGAAGTCTTTCTGACTCTGTCAAAGACTATATATCAATTAATCCGGTAGTAAGCGGAATGCTAAAAGACTCCACGGAGCAAGAAAAAACAGAAATTATAAATTCTGCAATCGAAGCCTTTTCTCCATACTACTCAGCGAAAGGCCTGATGTTTCCTAGTGCTACCTGGTTAGTTACAGCTATAAAGTAGTCTGGGTTAGCCCATCTTACAAAAGACAAGTTTGTTGCCATCTAAGTCTCTAACGTAAGCCCCATAAAATGTTGGGACTCTTTCACCTGGCTCACCTTCATCAGCGGCCCCTAGTTCAATTGCCTTGGCGTACATAGCATCTACCTCTTCGGTAGAATCTAAAGTAATACCAGTCATATTTCCATTGCCCACAGTAGCCTGATTACCATCGTAAGGAACAAAAATGGCAAAGACCGTATCATCATCTTTTAATGTATAAAAAAAGCTTCTGTCGTTAGGAGCAAAGCTTCTAGCTCCCAGCTCTTCAAATAATTTGTCATAAAATTCTTTAGCCTTGTTTAAATCGTTTGTACCAACTGTTACATATTTTGCTATTTTTCCTGCCATTTTTTCTCCTTATTTCTGTAATTCTGATTCATATAAACTTATAGCGCTTCATTTATTAAGACACTAATTAAAGATAAATACAATGCTGGATAGTGATAAAGAGAGTGGTAGACACGGTCGGACTTGAACCGACGACCCCCACCATGTCAAGGTGGTACTCTAACCAAACTGAGCTACGTGTCTAGAATAACAATTGT
>DTSY01000110.1 GCA_012965075.1 Gammaproteobacteria bacterium
AAAAAAATAATCTTTGGAAAGAGTCTTTGCAAATACAAAAAGAAAAAATTGAAGACCTAAATTTAACCCCAAGCGGGAGGCTAATAGAAAGATTAATCAGAGACAACCTCTCGCATGAAGAGTTGTGCATGGAAATAGCGAAGAGTAACGCCACTTTTTTTGAGAACTATAATAGCTCCACAGAGGAAGAATTTAAGAAAGAGACTTCCCTGTCGAAAGAACGGCAAAAAAAGATAGAATCAGAGAAAAGTCTTCCGTTTGAAGAGTATTTGACTGAATTCTTGAATAAAGTTTCTTGACCTTATTAAACTTATTAGTAACGTATCATGATAAAGATGTAATTAAGGAGAACATTTAAATGAAAGCATTTGTTTGTAAAGAATTTGGGCCCATAGAGTCTCACGGAATAGAAGAGTTACCCGACCCTGTAGCTGGTGATGGCCAAGTGGTTGTAGATATAAAGGCTACAGGAATAAGCTTTCCAGATGTCCTAATTGTTCAAGGACTCTATCAATTTAAACCGCCATTTCCTTTCAGTCCGGGTAGTGAAATTTCAGGGATAGTCTCTTCAGTAGGAAGTGGGGTCTCCCAATTTAAAGAGGGCGATAGGGTAATGGGAAATGTCGGCTCAGGGGGTTTAGCTGAAAAAGGTGCCTTTTTTGAGCCCCAGCTAATGCCTTTACCCGAAACAATGGACTTTCAAATAGCTGCGGGATTCCCGCTTAACTATGGAACAACTATTCATGGGCTTAAACAGAGAGCTGAACTTAAACCAGATGAAACCATTCTAATTTTGGGTGCCGGTGGTGGACTCGGTATAACTGCTGTCCAGGTGGCTAAGGCCATGGGCGCCAAGGTAATAGCCGGTGTATCTTCTGAAGATAAATTAGAACTGTGTAAAAAAGAGGGTGCAGACGAGGGAATACTTTATCCAAGAGAAATGGATAGGGATGCCCAAAAGAAGTTCTCAAATGACATTAAAGAAATATCTGGAGGAGGAGTGGATGTAATTTATGACATCGTTGGGGGGGACTATGCTGAACCGTCTTTAAGGGCCATAAAAAGACATGGCAGATACTTAGTTATAGGCTTCACAGCTGGTATACCTAAAATGCCACTCAATCTCACTCTATTAAAAGAATGCCAAATAATTGGAGTGTTTTGGGGACAGTTTGCTGGCTTGGACAGGGAAATTAACAAGAAAAATTTCGCAGAGCTGTTTCAAATGCATGTTGACGGAAAAATCAATCCCTTCGTAAGCGAAGCCTATCCCTTAGAAAGAGCAGGAGAGGCGATAAAAACTTTAGAAGACAGAAAAGTGTTAGGAAAGGTTGTCGTCAGCATGGAATAAAACCTTTTGAATTAGATTTTGAAAAGCTTAAAACTTTTGTTTTTTTTGGTAGCTCTTGCCTCTCAGGGTCTGGCTCCTGATTCTGAAAGAGAGAAAAAAGAATTTGTCTACGACCTTTCTTATGCAACTCAGGGAATTACAGTTAGCCAATACAATACAGGCGTAAATTATTCACTTGGCCTTGGTATTCATGTGGATATGGAAAAAAGCGTCTATTGGTTTCAAGAAGCTAATAAGCAGGGGCATTCAAAAGCCCCCTATAATCTAGCTATTCTCTATGCAAAAGGGGGTGAGGTGCCAAAAAATTTGACCTTGTCAGAAACCTATTTTTTATTAGCTGCCGAAAGAGGCAATAAAGAGGCCAAAGAATTTATCAGTAAGATTTATGCCTCTGGGTTTGAAAACAGCTCTGAAGCCATAGATAAATTATGCTGCCCTCCTCTTTTACTTCATGC
>DTSY01000111.1 GCA_012965075.1 Gammaproteobacteria bacterium
GTTCAGCTTTGATAATGGTTAGAGGTTATTCTTTAAGTAGGAACAAACACGAAGAAAACATTGCCAATCCAGACACTAAAGTCTGGAAAGGTGATTAGCTTGTTATATGAGACCAACCTGAACACTCCTTTGGGTAGATTAGGGTTACTTGCCGATGATTCATGCCTAATTGAATTAAGCTTACAAGGCCTGAAAGGACTTAGTGTTAGGGGTAAGCCAGAAAAAGAAAGATTCAAAGTTGAGATAGAGGAGTTAACTCAATATTTCTCTAAGAAAAGAGATTCCTTCACCTTTAAAATTCAAATTGGGGGAACTGATTTTCAGAAATTAGTCTTTAAGAATATGAAAACTATTAAATACGGAAAGGTTTTAACTTACAAAGAACTTGCTACAAAAATAGGTAAACCAAAAGCATACAGAGCAGTAGGAAGTGCTTGTGGGGCTAACAAAATACCGATAGTCATACCTTGTCACAGGGTGGTCTCTTCAACAGGGTTAGGGGGCTTTGGGGGCGGTATAAGACGTAAAAAATTTTTACTTAACCTAGAAAGTAACTAAAATTAACCTTATAGATAATTTTTCTTGATAATGTCTGCTTGTACAAAAATTGAATCAGTTCTAAAAGAGAGCTTGGATCCTTCTCATCTTGAAGTAATCAATGAAAGTTTTATGCACAATGTTGAGCCGGGTGCAGAATCCCATGTAAGGGTTATTGCAGTATCCGAAGTTTTTGAGGGCCTAAATCTTGTTAAGCGCCATCAAGCTATATACAAGTTAATAGAAGAGGAACTTGCTGGGCCTATTCACGCAATTACTTTGCACACTTTTACAGCCGGTGAATGGGAAGAAAGGAATGAAGAAACTCACGCCTCGCCCGAGTGTGAAGGCGGAAGTTCTCAAGAATCTAGCGACTAAAAGCAATGAGTTCAGTAACGGTAGTTACCTTCTACAAGGTTGTTTCAATACAGAATGTGCATAAGCTTAAAAGAGAAGTTGAAAGAATAGCTTTTAAAGAAAATCTTTCGGGTACCTTCTTTGCTACAACTCAGGGGATTAACACTACCTTGGCAGGTAATAGAAAAGGGTTAGAAAAGCTTATATCTATATTGAATGATACTTTCCTTATCAAAGGACTGAAGCCTACCTGGTCAGAGTCTTTCAAAACTCCCTTTAAAAGATTAAAAGTGCGGATCAAAGACAAATTACTTCCCTTGGAAGGCAATTTCGATATTTTTGATTTAAAAGGAAATCATGTTGAACCAAAAGATTGGAATGATTTACTAGAAGATCCTGAGGCAATAGTGCTGGATGTTAGAAACGAATATGAAACTCGTATCGGTTCTTTTAAGAATTCATTAATACCTGAAACAAAACATTTCACTGATCTTCCTGAATACATTCAAAACAATAAAGAGGTCTTCAAAAACAAAAAGATTGCTATGTTCTGCACAGGCGGAATTAGATGTGAAATAGCATCTTCCTTTTTTATGAGTGAAGGCTTCGAAGAGGTTTATCTGCTCAATGGAGGTGTTCTTAATTACTTTGATAAAGTTAATAAAGAAGATCAACTGTGGAAAGGAGAGTGTTTTGTTTTTGATGAGAGAGTTTCGGTGAATCCTGACTTAGAAGAAGGAAATTTTGAACAATGTTTTGGATGCAGAAGACCTATTTCTAATGAAGACATTAGTTCTAAAAAATATAAGAAAGGTGTATCTTGTCCTTATTGTTATGACACCTCTTCTGATGAGGATAAAACTAGATTTGCTCAAAGACAAAAACAAATTGAATTGGCTGAGTCTAAAGGCTTGAAGCATATGGGGAAATCCGCAAGGAAATAAATTTAACCAATGCCAAGAAAAACTCTCCATACTTTTGCTTCAATTATTTCTGGTAAACCAATCTTGGTTTTAAGCGTTGTCCTAGGATTGCTAATAATCTCAGCTTTGAATATCCCCAACTTTAAACTCGAGGCCTCTTCAGATTCTTTGGTTTTAGAAAATGACGAAGATTTAAAGTATTACCGTCAGATCAGCAAAGAATATTCAACAACAGATTTTTTAGTGGTTCTTTTTACCCCAAAGAAACCTTTATTTGATCCAGAAAGTATAAAGAATGTAAGAACCACTGCTGATCGACTTGAGAATCTGGAGGGGGTTGCCAATGTATTAAGTTATCTTGATGTACCTTTGCTTTTTAGCCCTAAGATGTCTATGCGTGAGCTCGCAGATAACCTAAAGACCATTGAAGACGAAGGAGTGGATCTCAATCTAGCCAAGCAAGAGTTTCAAGACAGTCCTCTGTACACAGAATTACTGGTCAGTAAAGATGGGCAAACAACAGCCTTGCAATTGAACTTACATGAAAATATTGAATACGATGAAGCAATACAAAAACGCTATAAGTTAAGACAACAGTTAATTGATGGTAGCGAAGACGATATTGAAGAACAGCTTAATCAAGTAAATTCTTTAATAAGTTCTTTAAATAATCAGGAAGCCAAAGACAGGGACAAACTGGTAAGAGAAGTAAGAGAAATCCTCAATGACTCTTCGGATGACGGATCTTGGTATCTTGGAGGCACAGCTATGATTGCTTCGGATATGATGAGTTTTGTTAAGAGTGACCTAAATTATTTTGGTGTAGGTGTTTTCTTAATTTTTATTTTTACTTTAAGTATTGTCTTCAGGAAGTTGAGATGGGTAATTCTTCCACTTTCATGTAGTGGGATAGTCGGTTTATTTGTTATAGGTTTTTTGGGACTAGTGGACTGGCGGGTTACTGTTGTTTCATCAAATTTTATTGCGCTCCTATTAATTATCTCAATATCTCTATCAATTCACATCATTGTTAGGTATCAAGAGATAGCTAGTAGAGAGCATACTTTAAATCAAGATGAACTAGTTTCTTTAACCATTCAAGAGATGTTTAAACCCTGTCTCTATACTGCCTTAACCACTATGGTTGCGTTTGCTTCACTTTCTATAAGCGACATTAAACCTGTAATTGAATTTGGAAAAATGATGGTTGTGGGAATCTTATTTGCTTTTATTTTTACTTTTACTGCCCTACCTTCAATAATGTCTTTAATAAATAAATTAAGCTCTGATTCTAAAAAAGACTTTAGTAAAGGCTTAACACTTCATTTTGCTTCTTTCGCGTCTAAGAATGGAAAAGTAGTCATAACTTTAAGTTCTTTGTTATTAATTTTTTCTATACTCGGAATAAGTAAACTGACTGTAGAAAACAGATTTATAGACTACTTCAAAGAATCTACCGAAATATATCAGGGAATGGAGTTACTTGACCTCAAATTGGGAGGCACAGCTACATTAGATATAGTTCTGGAAGCACCTAAAGATTATTTTAAAGAAGAGTCAGATTTCGAAGATGATTTCGAAGATGATTTCGATGAAACTTCAACCAATGGATATTGGTGGAACATCATTAATATAAAAAGACTGGAAGCCGTACATGATTACATGGATTCTTTACCAGAAGTGGGCAAAGTTTTGTCTGTTGCCAGCGGCATTAAGATAGCTGAAGAGTTAAAAGATGGAGAGCCAGTTTCAGAATTAGATTTAGCGCTTGTTAAGAATCTTCTCCCTGAAGATATAAAAGAGACTTTATTGAGTTCATATATCAGTGAAGATGAAAATCAAGTTAGGATTTCAACCAGAGTACTTGAGACCAGCAAAACTCTAAAGAGAAATGAGTTACTTCAAGAAATAGAAAACACTTTAGAGAACGAGTTTGGTTTTAAAAAAGAAGAATATCGCTTAACAGGTTTAGCAGTTCTGTATAACAACATGCTCCAAAGTTTATTCAGCTCTCAGATAGGAACCTTGGGTGTTGTTTTTGTAGTAATACTGATTATGTTTGTTGTTCTATTCAGATCCTTTTATTTGGCTGTGATAGGGATGATTCCTAACCTTTTAGCTGCATCGGTAGTTCTTGGAACCATGGGCTGGATGAAAGTACCCCTAGATATTATGACAATAACGGTAGCCGCTATAAGCATTGGAATGGCAGTCGATAATACTATTCATTACATTCACAGGTTTAAGCTCGAGTTTAAGAAAACATCAAATTATGAAGTTTCGATGAGAAATAGCCATAACACCATTGGAAGGGCAATGTTTTATACTTCAGCTACAATAATTATTGGATTTTTAGTTTTAGTTACTTCAAACTTTAACCCAACTGTTTACTTTGGATTATTTGTCTCGTTGGCAATGTTCATGGCTTTAATGGGAGCTTTAACGTTATTGCCCCAGTTACTGATAATTCTTAAGCCCTTGGGTAAAGAAGAATCTTAAGGAGGAAAATTATGGGACCATTAAAAGGTTTAAAAATAATAGAGATGGCAGGAATTGGACCTGGTCCATTCTGTGGAATGGTCTTGGCTGACCTGGGCGTAGAAATTATTAGAGTTGATAGGGCTTCTGCGATTGGTACAGGGTCTAAACAAGACGCTGCCAACAGAGGAAAAAAGTCAATTGCAGTTGATTTGAAATCAGAGGAAGGGGTGGAAGTAGTTTTAAAACTTGTTGAAACAGCAGACGCTATATTTGAAGGCTTCAGGCCAGGGGTTATGGAGAGATTAGGATTAGGCCCTGACGTATGTTTAGAGAGAAATGAAAGAATTGTTTTTGGAAGGATGACAGGCTGGGGTCAAGAAGGACCTTTAGCTAATGCTGCTGGACATGATATTAACTATATTTCTTTAACTGGCGCTTTGGC
Organism: Gammaproteobacteria bacterium; assembly: GCA_012965075.1. Classification (GTDB taxonomy): domain Bacteria; phylum Pseudomonadota; class Gammaproteobacteria; order Magnimaribacterales; family Magnimaribacteraceae; genus AEGEAN-183. The sequence continues at coordinate 4,741 of DTSY01000111.1, forward strand.
AGCCATAGGCAGACCAGGCTCTCCACCAGTTCCTCCTCTAAATCTTATTGGAGATTTTGGTGGCGGTGGAATGTTATTAGCACTAGGTTTATTGGCTGCTCTGTTAGAGTCAAAAGAATCAAAAAAAGGTCAAGTTGTGGATGCAGCCATGACAGATGGTTCTGCATTACTGATGACCATGATCTACTCCATGTACTCTTCAGGTATGTGGAAAACTTCAATGGGTAGCAATCTTCTCGATGGAGGCTCTCATTTTTATGATACTTATGAATGTAAGGATGGAAAATTTATTTCTCTTGGTTCAATTGAACCTCAATTTTATGCCTTGCTATGTCAAATCGCGGAGTTGGATGAATCAATTTTTGGTAAACAAATGTCAAGAGATTCATGGCCTGAACAAAAAGAAGCCATCAAAAAAATAATCCTAGATAAAACCAGAGATGAATGGTGTGAATTGATGGAAGGCACAGATGTCTGTTTTGCTCCTGTTCTGGATATGTCTGAAGCTCCCAAACATCCCCACAACATAGAACGTAAAACTTTTATAGATTTAGAAGGGGTTACCCAACCTGCACCAGCTCCCAGGTTTTCTAGAACTGAATCTGAAGTAGTTTCTTCTCCCTCTATTGTAGGAGAGCACACTGATGAGGTGTTAACTTCAATTGGCTTTTCAGATGAAGATATCAATACTTTAAAGACTTCTGGCGCTGTAGCTTGAAGGAAATAATACTCATCACAGGCGAAGACTGTCCTTTATGTGAAGAAGCAAAAGAGTTATTAAACTCTCTTCATTTAACTGGATTTTCTTTAATTGAAAAAGATATCTATACAACAAGACAAATACACAACAAGTATTGGAATAAGATTCCAGTTCTTTTAAAGGATAATCAAGATCTTTGTTGGCCTTTTACGTCCCAAAACGTCAAAGAATTTATCTTAATCTAAACCAAAAAATCTTAAACTATTCAATAATATAGAAGATATAATTAATTTTTTACCTGCTTTACTACTTTTAACAACCTCATTAGCAATGAGAGGTAAAAATTTGGGTTCATTTCTTTGTGAATTTTTTAATTTAGAAACTCTTGGAATTAAGTAAGGGGCATCTGTTTCAATCATTATTTTATCTAAAGGAATAAGATTAATTAAGTCTTTTAAATGAGTTCCTCTTCTCTCATCACATATCCATCCTGTAATGCCGATGTAGAAACCCATTTCTATATACTCACTTAACTCTTCTTTAGTGCCTGTAAAACAATGCACTACAGTAGCCGGTAGCTTTTCTTTAACCGGCTTAAGCATTTCCATAAAGGTTTTATGTGCATCTCGGACATGAAGAAATAGAGGCTGCTGAAGTTCAATGGAAGCCTCTATATGAGCTTCAAAACTTTTCTTTTGTTCTTCTTCAGTAGAAAAATTTCTGTAGAAATCTAAGCCCGTTTCTCCAATAGCTTTAACATTTTCTTTTTTTAAAAGGTCTTTTATTTCGGAGAAATAATTGGAGCTAAATTCTTTTGCTTGATGCGGATGTATGCCTGCTGTACTGATGAGAATATCAGAAAGAGATAGGGCTAATTGATAAGCAGAAATACTTTCTTCCAAGTCACTGCCAGTAACACACATGCGAGTAACACCTACATCAATTGCTTCCTCAATAACATTATCAAGATCTTTAACAAAAGAAGGATGAGTTAAATTAACTCCAATATCAAAAAACTGTTCTTTAGACATAAGGCTTGTTTTATTATAAGACAGAAGTTATTTAAAGAGAGGAGAGCAATGTCAGGTCCATTAGAAGGTTATAGAGTAGTTGAATTGACTTCCACGGTCTCAGGTCCGTTTGCAGGAATGATGTTAGCCGATCAAGGTGCTGATGTTGTTAAAGTTGAACCACCTGGTATTGGAGATCTTGCTAGGTTTATGGGGACCACTAGATCAGGCATGGCTGCAATGTTCTCAGTGCTAAATAGGAATAAAAGATCAGTGGTACTAGATTTTAAAGAAGCTAAGGATTTTGAAATATTAAAGAACTTATTAGCAACAGCTGATGTTCTTATCGAGAATTACAGGCCAGGTGTAGTAAAAAAATTAGGTTTGGATTATGAAAGTATTAAGAAAATAAATTCTAATATTATTTACACATCAATTTCCGGTTACGGACAATCAGGCCCTTACATTAATCGAAGAGTTTATGATCCGTTAATACAAGCAACCGCGGGTGCTGCAGCTTCACAAGATTCTGAGAATCCTGAATATTACAAAACCATTGTTTTCGACAAAGTGACTGGTTTAACAGCAGCTCAGTCTATAAGTACTGCTTTGTTACACAGAGAAAGAACTGGAGAAGGACAATACTTGCCCATATCAATGTTAGATTCAGCTCTGTATTACATATGGCCTGATGTGATGTGGTCTAAAACTTTACTAGGAGAAGGAATTGACTACAAACCAGATTTATTTGAATCATTTC
>DTSY01000112.1 GCA_012965075.1 Gammaproteobacteria bacterium
CCAGTTTACCGGCAAAAATTTATGCAAACGAGGGAGTGGCACAAATGATATTTTTAGAGTCGGATGAAGAATGTGAAACCAGTTACAAAGATCGGGACGGAAAGTATCAGGGGCAAAAAGGAGTAACCCTTCCTAAAACTTAATCAACAAATTCTTGACTCTTTAATAAAAGATCTGATGTTCTTCCGTTGTTAGTATCAAGGATTCTTACTATTGAAAAGTCTAGCTCAGGAGCAAACCAATATATTTGTTCTCTGTCTTCTTTAGGAAGAAACTCTCTTTCAACTTTTAAAGTATTAAACGTTCCAAGGGGTGTTTCTGTATCTTCAAATCCCTTTAAAAGGTAGGTTCTCTCTTTTATCTCACCTCTATAATAAACAAAATATTTAATCTTTTCAGGAAGGAAATTAATGTCTAGTGACCTTAAATCCAATCTCATTTTGAGTTGTGCCGTAGCAGGGCCTAATGTCCCATCCACAAGCTTGATAGAACCTTTATTTCTTCCTTCTTCAAAATCAACTTTAAGGTTTTCCCAATCAAAGTGAGCAGAGGCTCTAATTTTTTTAAAAAGTATTTTCATCCTGACTTTATGATCCAGAGGGATTATAGAATTCTGGTTTAACTCGAAGACAGAAATTTCTTCTCTTTCAAAGATTCTGCCACCATCTACGAAAGATCCCATTTCCCAAGTATTGTTTCCCTTTTTCTCAAGCCAAACCTCCATATCTCCAGTTTTCATAGTCAAGGTAGCTTTAGAAGGTCTCAATTCTATTAAATTTTCTCCTATCAAATTGAAAGAAAAAGATATAAATAAAATAAACAGAACTTTAATTCTCATCTATTCCTCCAATTTTCAGTTCGCTGTTTTCGAAGTAAACTTTTCCATTAGATAACTTTAACAAGCCTTCTCCAAACCAACTTACGACCTTGGGATATAATTCGTACTCAAGTTTGTGTATCTCCTCTTCGAGCTCTTTAACTGAAGAAGTATTAATTTGAATTGAAGATTGGGCACATATTGGACCTCCATCTAAACTTTCGTCTACAAAATGCACAGTAATTCCATGAATCTTATCGGAAGATTCCAAGACTCTTTCGTGAGTGTTTAAGCCGGGGTATTTAGGCAGTAGAGAAGGGTGTATGTTAAGTATTTTTTCGGTAAAAGCATTTATAAATTTTGGGCTTAAGATTCTCATAAAACCGGCGAGAACAATCAAATCAGGTTTATAGGTAGATAAAACTTTTACCAACTCAGTATCAAAGTCTTCTCTTGTTTCAAAATCTTTATTACTGACGACTTCAATGGGTATCTTTGCTCTTGAAGCTCTTTTTAAGCCATAAGCATTTTCTTTATCGCTTAAAACACAACAGATCTTCCCTGAAATATTTTCTTTTTCTATAGCGTCAATCATAGCTTGGAGATTTGACCCATTACCTGAAATAAGTACCGCGAAAGAAAAAGCTGCCATTTAATTGAGTTTTATGTGTATAGAGTTATCTTTAGCTTTCTTAGGTTCTACTTTACCAATTACTTTTGAAACCAGGTTTAGCCCATTTAATAGATGCAATGCACTCTTGGCATCACTCTCTGTAACGGCTAAAACCATACCAATGCCACAATTAAAAGTGGATAACATCTCCTTTTGCTGAATGTTTCCTTTAGACTTTATCCAATCAAAAAGTTCATAAGCTGGCCATTCTTTTTCAATAAAATTGATGTTTGCTTTTGAATCATTATTTAAAATTCTAGGGATATTCTCATAAAATCCACC
>DTSY01000113.1 GCA_012965075.1 Gammaproteobacteria bacterium
TACCACTCTATCGCTTGCCAATACCTAGGTCCCCAACTCTTGTCTCTCAATCCATATCCTTGAATCTTCCACTCTTCATCTCCAACTTTAATTGATCCTTTTCCAGAGGTGTGTTGCTCATAGTGAGCTTTAGAAAAACTCTTCTCGGGGTCTGTGTCCAAAGTAGCTCCATCTTTTCTTATTGTTTCTCCACCAAACATTGGAGAAATCCCAAGAATTTCTACCTGAACATCACAATTTATAGTTGGATTGGATTTAAAAGCCTTGCCGGGATCAACCATTTGTTTTGGATCATCCAGAATAAGAATCTTTCCACTATATGAGATAGTTAATTTCTTAAAGGGTTCCAAAACCTTGAAAACCATTCCGCCTGCATTAAATTCATCATTGTTTTTTATTCTCGGTCTACCAAACATGAAGCCTATTCTTCCATCCGGAAGATAAAGGCAACAGGTCATTTCAGCATAGCCCTCATTGGGTCTATTGCCCAATCTAAACCATCCTCCCATTTTGGTATCATGGTCAAAAACATTGAAATACATGCTTTCATTGTAATTACTTGAAGAATCAGGACTGTGGTTAAACTCATCCTCAGGTTCTAACTTGATTATAAAATCACTCATAAATAAAAATTAGTCTAATAAATAGTTGTTAAAGTCAAAGCAGTTTATTAGAGAAAGTTTGAAGAGGCTATAATTAGGTAACAAAAAGATGACCATGAATTTATACACATCTCAAGAAACAAAAAAGCTGGATAGCCTAGCCATAAGAAGTCAGAAAGTCCCTGCTTTCACTTTAATGCAAAAAGCCTCTGAATTCTCTTTTAATGTTTTGCTAAACAATTGGCCCAATACCAAAAAAGTCTTTGTTTTTTGTGGTAAAGGAAATAATGCAGGTGATGGTTACTTAATATCTCATCTAGCCAAAGAAATGGGGTTAGAGTCATTTATAATTCAAGCATCCCCGTCAAATAAAATATCAGGGGCCTCCAGAAAAGCCTTTAAGCTTGCTTTGGAATCAAAAGTTAAGAGAATCTCTATTGCGGCTTTTAAAAAGAAATCTTTAAAAGACTCAGTAATTGTAGACGCCCTTTTGGGTATAGGCATCAAGGGGAATGTAAGGTCTAACTTATCTAAGCTCATCCTTGAGATTAATAAAAAATCTACAAATATACCTGTTCTCTCAGTAGACATTCCCTCTGGTATTTGTTCGAACACGGGAATTAACCTTGGAGTCCACATTCAGGCTGATGTAACTGCTACTTTCGTGGGTAGAAAGAGAGGTTGCTTCACTTCAACTGGAAGAACCGCGTCTGGAAATGTGGTGTTCGATGACCTAGGAATTTCTTCTTCACTCAAGAGTCAAATCAAAACAAATTGCTATCTTTTAAATACGGAGAAAAGCCTTCTCAAATTAAAAAATAGAAAGGGAGATGCACATAAAGGAGATTTTGGTCATGTATTAGTTATAGGCGGCGACAAGGGCTTTGGGGGAGCTGCTATCCTCGCATCTAAGGCTGCTGTTTTCTCGGGTGCAGGCCTAGTAAGTCTGGCCACAAGAAGTATTCATGTCGAGGCTGCTTTATCTTCCTGCCCTGAACTTATGGTAAATGGGATTGAGTCTGGACAGGATGTAGAAGAAATTCTGGCTAAATCTACAGTAGTAGTTTTAGGTCCTGGATTAGGTCAATCAGCTTGGTCAGAGCAGATGTTACAAAGAACCTTTATGGAAGCAAAAAAAAGAAACTTACCTGTTGTTCTTGATGCGGATGGACTAAACCTTCTTACAAAGTTAAAGCTTAAATCAGGTATTCCAAGAAAAATGGTTATAACCCCTCACCCAGGAGAAGCTGCTAGATTGGTTAATAAAGAGGTTAACAAGATACAAGAAGACAGATTTAAATCTGTAACTGCCCTAGAAAAGAAATTTGGATCTGTGAGTGTTCTTAAGGGGTCTGGTTCCTTAGTTTGTTATAAAAGGAGTGGAAAGCAAAGAATAGGGGTTTGTGAAGCAGGAAATCCAGGTATGGCAAAAGGAGGGATGGGAGATGTGTTGGCTGGCTTAATAGGAAGTTTTTTATCTCAAGGCCTTGGCTTGGTTGAGGCGACAGAGGTAGCAGTGGATCTTCATTCAAAATCCGCGGATATTGCTTCTCTTGAACTTGGGATGACAATCACACCCACAGATGTAATTCGTAACGTAAGATATTTTCTAAGATAAAGAATGAACTCATCCACTTTGATTTCTCATGGAGATCTAGAGACCATAGATATTGGAAAGAAAATATCAAATTTCATTTCAAAAAAAAATAATTCCTATCCTTTCTTAATCTTTCTTATCGGTGAACTAGGGGCAGGAAAAACAACTTTATGCAAGGGCATTCTGAGGGGTTTAGGGCATAAAGGTGTTGTTAAGAGCCCAACATACAACCTTGTAGAAACTTACGAAATCTCAGGTTTCTCAATATTTCATTTTGACTTCTATCAAATTTCTCATCCAAAAGAATTAAGCAATATAGGGATTCAGGAATATCTCGATACTAACAATGGAGTATCCATAATAGAATGGCCCGAAAAGATGATTTCCTTTCTGCCTGATCCTGATATAGAAATAATACTCAATCATTCAGAAAACAATGAAGAAGAAAGGACCCTTGAAATTAAATCAAAAGATTCTATAGACTTGTAATTAAGAGAATGAAGAGACAAATAGGATTTAGAAATAACTCTTTTTTTGTTCTATCTTTTCTTTTATTAATATCCACTTTCCAGGTTTATTCAGAAGAAATTAAAGTTAGTCAGGATTCAACCTTCTGTTTTGTAGGAGATACTGGAAACGTTACTGAAATACAAAAAGAAGTAGCTGAAGCACTCGCAAATTCTGACTGCAGTGTTATTTGGCACACTGGAGACATAATATATCCAGATGGGATCTCAACAAAAGATGACCCAAGATTTATAACAAACTTCTTAGATCCCTTTAAAAAAGTATTTGATAAGCGAATTCCTTTTTTTCTTACTCTAGGAAATCATGATTACAAAAAAGAACCCAGATCTTATATAGAGATAGCAGAAAGTAATTCTCTAATTGTCTATCCAAATAATTATTACTTAAAAAATTACGGTAGATTATGTATTTTTGCACTAGACACGACAATTTTTGACAAGCTTTATCTCTTTTATAAAAGAAGGGGACAAGCTAACTGGTTAAGTTTAAAAAAAGAGCAAGTAAATAACTCATGTGATTTATCTATAGCTGTGGCACACCATCCCCTGTTTAGTTCAGGAGATCGGAAAAAGGCAACTCCACAGCTCTCAAGGTTTCTTGAAACAAATATTTTTGGTAGCTTTGACCTTTATATTGCTGGACACAATCATGTCCTTGCTGATGAAGGAGAAAGAAAAGGTACTAGACAGCTAATCTCTGGAACAGGTAGTCTGCCGGGAGGCTCTCCTGACAAACAACCTGAAGGTAAATTCAATGTTGAAACACCTGGTTTCTTAAAGCTAGAACTTGAAGAAAGAGAGAATAAAATTGTTGCTGAGTACTCATTTGTACAAGCAAAAGGCAATAAACTCCTTTGGAAAGGTGTGAAGACCGGCCAGGGGATTAGAGATAATAACTAAATTAAAAATGAGATTTTAAATGAGTTTAGTAGAAGGAAAAAATTGCCTAATCACAGGAGCTACTAGTGGCATTGGAAGGTCCACAGCTCTGGCGTTAAGTAAGATGGGAGCGAATATCTTTTTTATCGCCAGAAACGCTGATAAGGCAGAAGAATTAAGGGAAGAAATCAATGAAATATCTGGTAAAGCTCCTCATGTAATCATAGGAGACCTATCCTCCCTTAAGCAGATAAAAAAAGCAGCTGAAGAATATAGATATTTAAATGTACCTATAGATGTTCTGCTCAACAACGCAGGCATCATGAATACTGAGAGAAGGGTAACGGAAGATGGTCTAGAGGAAGTTTTTGCCGTTAATCATCTGGCATATTTTTTATTGACCAATTTATTGATTGACGAAGTCTTGAGAAGCAGTGTTAAAAGAGTAGTTAACGTTTCTTCTGATGCCCATCGTTTCCTCAAATCAATTAATTTTGATGATCTCCAATCAGAAAAAGAATTCAAAATGTTTACTGCTTATGGGCAATCAAAACTAGCAAATATTCTTTTTACTAAGAAGCTTTCTTCTCTGTATCAGGATAGAGGGTTAACTGCTAATTGTCTCCATCCAGGTTTTGTATCAACTTCGATAGGTACTCAAAATCAGAATAGACCTTTTCTAGCTCGCCTCATCAAATGGGTCTCTCCTTTCATAGGAAAGACAAGTGATAAAGGCGCTGAGACTTCAATCTATTTGTGCTCATCTGAAGAAGTTTCAAGTACCTCTGGAGAGTACTTTATAGACTGTAAAAAAGCTCCAATAACCAAGGCGGCTGAGAGTAAAGAAGATGCAGAAAAGCTTTGGCAAATCAGTTTGGAATTGACTGGCCTTAATTAACCTAATTCTACATTGTAGAAATTGGATCTACGTCTATTGACCATCTAACTTTTCTAGTTTGTTTAGGTAAATATAAGAAAGACTGAAGATGGTCAGTAAGGCTGTGTAAGGATTTCCTGCTTGAAGAGAAAAGACTGACCTCCCATCTGTATACGCCAGATTTTTTTTCCATCAGTGACGGTAAAGGGCCTACGGTTTTAATGTCTTTGTTCATGAGTTGAGATTTATTTAAATAATCTAAACAAGAACTCAAAAAATCTCTCGACAGCAACCCGTTAAATGATTCAGCTTGTAATTTAACATGAAAACTAAAAGGTGGGGATTTAGTAGAAGCCCTGTCTTCTATAATTTTTTTAATGAAAGTTTCGTAATCACCCTTTAGTAACTCCTCTATTTGAGGATGCTCTTGACAATAAGTTTGTAGAATGACTTTTCCTGGTTTTTTCTCTCTACCTGCCCTCCCAGAAACCTGAGTAATTAACTGAGCTACTCTTTCACTGCCTCTGAAATCAGCGCTGAATATTCCTGAGTCAGCATCTAGAATTCCGACCAGAGTTACTTCTGGAAAATGATGTCCTTTAGCTAACATCTGGGTTCCAACTAGTATTAAAGGCTTGCCTTCATCAATTATTTTTAAATAATTTTTAAAAGAATCCTTTTGCCTAGTTGAATCACTGTCTATTCGTAAAACAGGAAATTGCCTAAATTTCTTCTTCAAAAAGTCTTCAATTCTTTCAGTTCCAAGGCCATATGACTCGAATTCATTATGCTGACAAGATGGGCAAATTGTATACAAAGGTTTCTTGTGCTCACAATGATGGCATTGCAGGTGAGAGGGATTTGAATGCACAGTCATATGCGCATCACACCGATCACAATGAGAAATCCAGCCACAAGATTTACAAATCATAGAACAGGCAAAACCCCTTCTATTTAAGAAAATTAAAACTTGATTATTATTATTCAATTCACTCCCTATCTCTTCCAAAAGCTGTTCTGAAAAACCTTCTTTTAATGCCTTCCCCTTTAGATCTAAAGGAACAAAAGAAGGTAGATCAGCTCCTGTGGCTCTCTGCTTCAGGGTGAGTAATTGATACTTGCCATTCAAGGCGTTGCTCATACTTTCTACTGAGGGCGTAGCTGAAGCAAGGAGCGTAGGTATTTTGCTTAACTTTGCCCTGTATAGCGCTATATCTCTTGCTGAGTATCTAAACCTTTCGGTCTGTTTAAAAGAAGCATCGTGCTCCTCATCCACAACTATCATTCCTAAATTTTTCATAGGAATGAAAACGCTAGATCTTGTACCTATTACGATGTCATAGAGGCCTCTTTGGGCTCCCAACCAAACATCAAGTCGTTCTCTTTCATTTTTAGCGGAGTGGAAAGAGGCCACTCTATCTCCAAATAGTTCTTTAAATCTTCTTTCAGCTTGAGGGGCTAAACCAATTTCAGGAATTAATACTAAGGCCTGTTTTCCTTGGTCTACTAATTTTCTTATGCATCTCAAATACACTTCTGTTTTTCCACTTCCCGTCACTCCATTGAGTAAAAACGTTTTGTCGTTACCAAATTCTCCAGAAATAGCCTGAACAGATATATTTTGTTCTGATGTTAATTTTTTTTTGTCTATTGCCTCTATTCGATGAGAATTTACTGGTAGTTGTTCCAAGCTAATCTTTTGGATCAGTTCTTTTTTATAAAGATTATTTAATGTGACTGATGATATTCCATAAGCCCTCAGGGATTTTTGAGACAAATCTCCCTTTTCTCTTAAAAGTACTAACCCTTCTCTCTGACTAGGAGCTCTTTTTAATTCAGATAGATCAAAAAAGTCACCCTTGTCTGTAACTTTCCAGTAAGTTGATTCCTTAAACTTGGCCTCTTTACCTTTCCTTAAAGAAGGTGGGAAAAAATAAGTGATCACTTCACCAAGAGGATAGTGATAATAGCGTGAAGACCAGTCAGCTAGATCTAGAAGGGCCTTATCCAAAAGAGCATCTTCATCTAGGATTTCTTTAATAAATTTGTAGCTAGCCCTTTTAGGTTTTGAGGAATCAGAATAATTCCAAAAAATCCCAATAAGTATTCTATTTCCAAATGGGACCTTTAACCTTACACCTCTTTTTAATTTTCTTTTCTGATTCCCCTTAGGTACCTTATAAGTGAACTTCTCTAGTAAAGGAACTGGAACTAGAACATCTATTAAATCTCCTGGCATACAACTATTTTAGTCTGTTTTCTAAAGATTTCTTTGAATTTGCCTTGTTGATTTGGTCTGGTATAGTGCGCGCTCTAATTTATGGAAAGAAGATTAGATATGAGACAGGAAATACACCCGGAATACACAGAAATTAAGGCTACTTGTAGTTGCGGAAACGTGATTGTAATTAAGTCTACTCTAAAAGAAGACATAAACCTTGATGTCTGTTCTGCATGCCACCCTTTCTACACAGGTAAACAAAAACTCGTTGATACTGGAGGTCGAGTAGAGAGATTTGAAAAGCGTTTTGGAAAAAAAGGAAACCCTAAAGATCAAAACAAAGAAGACCTTATAAAAGAACCTGAGGTTGTTAAGGCTGAAGTTCCTAAAAAAGCAAAAGAAGAAGGAGCCCCAGAAGAGAT
>DTSY01000114.1 GCA_012965075.1 Gammaproteobacteria bacterium
AAGAATACTGGGAAAAAGATAACGGAGATAATTTTGAAGATTTATTGAGTGCTCTCACTTTTATTCATAATCCTCCTACAGAGACAAATTTGGAATTACTCACTTCAGGTCAACATCCAGCTCAAAGAAAATTAATTAAAGAAGAGTTGGTGGCCCATATCTTGTGCTCAGGAATGCTGAAAAGAGAAACAGAATCAAGAAAAGCTCCATTAATGAAGTCCCCTTCCAGTAAAGAAGATAAATTCATGAATTCTCTTGGATTCAACCTTACTGGTGCCCAAGAAAGAGTTTGGAAAGAGATTAAATCAGACTTTAACAAAGAAATTCCCATGCGTAGGTTGTTACAGGGGGATGTGGGCTCAGGAAAAACCGTTGTTGCCGCTCTTGCAGCATTGCAAGCAAGTCAAAATGGTTTACAAACTGCCTTGATGTGCCCAACCGAGATTCTGGCAGAACAACATTATATGAATGTATCAAACTGGTTCTCCAAATTAGGCATTAAAGTTGACCTTTTATTGGGATCAACCAAAGCAAAAGAGAGAAAAAGAATATTGGAAGACCTGGAAAAAGGCACTACAAAAATAATGATTGGGACGCATACACTTTTTCAAAAGAGTGTAATTTTTCGAGCCATAGGGCTAACAATCATCGATGAACAACATAGATTTGGTGTGCATCAAAGATTTTCTTTACTGGAAAAAGGAGGAAGCAAGGAACGAAGTCCTCACCAACTTATTATGACTGCAACTCCAATTCCAAGGACCCTCTCCATGACAGTGTATGGCGCCTTAGATACTTCAGTAATCGATGAACTACCCCCTGGTAGACGCCCTGTGGAAACAAGTTCAAGACCCAACTCCATGAGAGAAAAGGTTATTAACCGCATAGAAAAAGTTTGTCTTGAAGGGCAAAGAGCCTTTTGGGTTTGTACCCTCATAGAAGATTCGGATGAGCTAGAAGCACAAGCTGCAGAAGAACTATACAAAGAGATAAGCCATCAGATTCCCAAAATTAAAGTAGGTTTAGTCCACGGCCGACTTAAGAAAGAAGAAAAGGACAAGATCATTAATAAATTTAGAAAAGGTGAAATACAGTTGTTGGTGTGTACCACTGTAATTGAGGTAGGTGTAGATGTTCCCGAAGCCACATTGATGATTATAGAGAACCCTGAAAGACTGGGTTTAGCCCAACTTCATCAACTCAGAGGAAGGGTTGGGCGAAAAGCGGATACAGACTCTCATTGTCTACTGCTTTACAAAGAACCCTTGTCTCCCCTAGCTCAAGAAAGAATCAAAACCATGGAAGAAACCAACGATGGTTTCGTCATTGCCGAGAAAGACCTTGAACTTCGTGGCGGGGGTGATATTCACGGCTTAAGACAATCCGGTTTGATGAATTTAAAGATAGCCAATCCAATCAGAGACGTAGATCTTCTTGAATCCGCACAACAAGAAGCATTCGCCATTGCTAAAAATAATGAGACACAGGCCAGAGTTTTAATCGATCGGTGGATTGGCACCAGACAAGATTACTCAGATTCCTAGACAGAAAAAAGGGGGCCTAAAGAGCACTTTTCTTAATCAACATTTTATTAATTCAATATTGATTTATTTTCTAAAAACTATTTTTTTTAGGGTAAAAAAAACTCGTTCTGGTCTAGGAAGCCCCTCTATTGTGAGATCTTTCTCAACGTTTAAACCATCTGAAAGAGACTTAAAAGGCATCCATGAAGTAGTTCTTTGTTCTT
>DTSY01000115.1 GCA_012965075.1 Gammaproteobacteria bacterium
AGGAACTAACTTATGAAGAATGTGTCACAGGACATAATTAACTTGATTTTTTAACCTTTAACCCAAAATAGTATTAAATAATAGGTATGAGTAGTACAAAAGACAGTAGATCTACCAATCAATTAGTCCCCATGGTGGTTGAACAAACCCCTAGGGGCGAAAGAGCCTATGACATTTATTCTAGATTACTTAAAGAGAGGGTAATCTTTTTGACTGGCCCTATAGAAGATATAGAAGCCAATTTAGTGGTAGCACAATTGCTTTTCTTGGAAGCAGAAAATCCTGATAAAGATATATCTCTATACATTAACTCTCCAGGCGGTTCTGTAACTTCTGGGCTTTCAATATATGACACTATGCAGTTTATAAAACCTGATGTAAGTACACTGTGTGTTGGTCAAGCAGCTAGCATGGGTGCAGTTCTATTAGCTGGAGGAGCTAAAGGTAAAAGGCATGCTTTGCCAAATTCTAGGGTTTTAATCCATCAAGTGATGGGGGGTTTTCAGGGACAAGCTAGTGATATAGAAATACACGCACAAGAAATACTTTCCATTAAAGAAAAATTAAACAAGATTCTTTCCACTCATACGGGACAAAAGATAGATAAAATAACAGCAGATAGTGATAGAGATAATTTCATGTCACCGGAAGAAGCGGTTAAATATGGCTTAATTGACAGCTTAATGCAGACTAGATCTTAGAGGAATTTATGACTGAGAAAACAGGTAATAATAAGGAGAAGCTACTTTTTTGTTCTTTTTGTGGTAAGAACCAAGATGAGGTTAGAAAGTTAATAGCCGGTCCATCTGTATATATTTGTAACGAGTGCATTGATCTTTGTAATGACATCATTAAAGAAGAGATAAATGAAGCAGCTGATACAACTGAAGAAGAAAGCTTTCTCGTACCAAAGGAAATTAAAGAAATTTTGGATCAATATGTCATCGGTCAAGAGGACGCTAAAAAGAATCTTTCTGTAGCTGTCTACAATCACTATAAAAGACTTAGAGAAGAATCTAAGCAGAATGACCAAGACGAGGTAGAGCTTACGAAAAGTAATATTTTATTATTGGGACCTACAGGATCAGGGAAAACTTTGTTAGCTCAAACCTTAGCTAGGTTGTTAGATGTCCCTTTTACAATTGCAGATGCAACTACTCTAACTGAGGCAGGGTATGTTGGTGAAGACGTCGAGAATATTATCCAAAAATTACTTCAAAAATGCGATTACGATATTGAAAGAGCCCAGCTTGGTATCGTGTACATAGATGAAATAGATAAAATTGCAAGAAAATCGGACAATCCTTCTATTACAAGAGATGTTTCTGGAGAAGGAGTGCAACAAGCTCTTTTAAAACTGATTGAAGGAACAGTAGCCTCAGTTCCGCCTCAGGGTGGTAGAAAGCATCCTCAGCAAGAGTTTTTACAAGTTGATACTTCGAATATTCTTTTTATTTGTGGAGGCGCTTTTTCTGGCCTAGAAAACATTATCAGGCATAGATGCGAAGAAACCGGAATAGGTTTTGGAGCTACGGTTACTTCTATAAACCAAATAGGAAAGTCCGATGAACTAATCAGTCAGGTCCAACCCGAAGATTTAATGAAGTATGGTTTAATCCCAGAGTTTGTAGGCAGACTTCCTGTTACTTCTACTCTCAAAGAACTAGATGAAGAGTCCTTAGTTAAGATATTGACTCAACCTAAAAATGCTTTAACAAAACAGTTTAAACGTCTTTTTGAAATGGAAGGGGTAGAGCTTGATATCAGAGAAGAAGCCCTACATGAGATAGCAAAGAAAGCAATGGAAAGAAAAACAGGAGCTAGGGGACTAAGGTCTATTATAGAAAGAATTCTAATGGAAACTATGTATAAAGTTCCGTCTGAAACAAATTTACAAAAAGTAGTAGTAGATGCATCTGTTATAGAGGGTGACAGTGAACCTCTATTGGTTTATGAGAAAGCAAAAGAGAAAAAAAGCGGTTAATTATTTAATAAATCAGACTAATTATGACTACTCCAAGAACTGAAAATTTACCACTCCTAACTTTGAGGGATGTAGTCATTTTTCCTTCAGTTGTTACACCCCTATTTGTAGGAAGAGAAAAATCTATAGTAGCTTTACAGGCCTCAATGGCAGCTGACAAACAAATCATGCTAGTAGCGCAGAAGGATCCTCAAAAGGATGATCCTAAAAAGAAAGACATTTATGAGGTTGGGACTATTGCTACCATTTTACAATTGATAAAACTTCCTGATGGAACGGTAAAAGTCTTGGTTGAAGGCTTTCAAAGAGCAAAGCTTATTGAAATAAAAGACTATAAAGATTACTACGCAGCTAACGTTAGCCCTCTCGATGAGGAAGAAGAAACTCAAGAATTAAAAAAGTATGTACCAAGTCTAAGGAAGAACTTTCAAGAGTATGTAAAGCTAACGAGGAAGGCTACTCCTGAAGTTTTGAGTACGGTAAATTCTATTGATTCTTTAAGTAAGCTTTCAGACACTCTGGTAGGTCATTTATCTGTAGGATTAAAAGAAAAACAAGACATTCTTGAGACTTTTTCTTTAAAAGAAAGAGCTGAAAAGATTCTTTCTCATTTAGCTTCTCAATTAGATTTAACAAAAGTTGAGAAAAAGATAAGAGGGCGGGTTAAGAAACAAATGGAGAAAAGCCAGAAAGAGTACTATTTGAACGAGCAGATGAAAGCTCTAAAAAGGGAGCTAGGAGAACTGGATGATTCGGAAGAAGCAGCAGTTTTGGAAAAACAAATTCTAGAAGCCGGTATGTCTAAGGAAGCTGAACAAAAGGCTCTTAATGAATTACAAAAATATAAAATGATGTCTCCCATGTCTGCTGAGGCTTCTGTTGTAAGAGGTTATATAGATTGGATAGTTAGCATTCCCTGGAAGAAAGAAAGCAAGATCCAAACTGATCTTAAGAAGGCAAGCAAGGTCTTGAATGCAGATCATTATGGTTTAGAGGAAGTAAAAGAACGAATACTCGAATACTTAGCAGTACAGAAGAGAGTAAAAAAACTAAAAGGACCTGTTATATGTTTAGTTGGCCCTCCAGGAGTTGGGAAGACTTCTTTGGGTGAATCAATTGCCAGAGCAACAAATAGGAAGTTTATTAGAATGTCTTTAGGTGGTGTTAGAGATGAAGCTGAAATCAGGGGGCATAGGAGAACTTATATCGGATCTATGCCCGGAAGGATTCTTCAAAAGCTGTCTAAATCTGGAGTAAAAAATCCTCTGTTTCTACTGGATGAAGTGGACAAGATGGGAATGGACTTTAGGGGTGACCCTGCTTCAGCCTTACTGGAAGTGCTGGACCCTGAACAGAACCATACCTTTAATGATCATTATCTTGAAGTTGATTATGACTTGTCTAATGTGATGTTTGTGTGCACAGCGAATAGCATGAATATCCCTCCAGCTTTACTAGATCGTATGGAGATAATTAGACTGCCGGGCTATACAGAAGACGAGAAAGTAAATATTGCTGATCAATATTTAATCCCTAAACAAATGAAGAATAATGGGGTTAAAGAAACTGAATTAAAGATTACTGAAGATTCGATAAAGGACCTAATAAGATACTTTACCAGAGAAGCAGGAGTTAGGGCTCTGGAAAGAGCAATTTCTAAAATATGCAGAAAATTAGTGAAAAATAATTCTGATAAAAAGAAGCCAAGGAAGTTAAATCTAAAACCAAATTTGCTTGAAGATTTTTGCGGGGTTAGAAAATTTGAATATGGTGAAACAGCTGAAATAGACAGAATAGGTCAAGTTACAGGATTAGCTTGGACTCAAGTTGGGGGAGAGCTATTGACTTTGGAAGCAGCGAGTTTTGATGGCAAAGGCAAGATAATAAAAACTGGTTCCTTGGGTGATGTAATGCAAGAATCAATTCAGGCTGCTATGTCCGTTGTTCGTTCAAGGGCAGAGTCCTTGGGTATAGATCCAAGCTTTTATGAAAACACAGATGTGCACATACATGTTCCTGACGGAGCCACGCCTAAAGATGGACCCAGTGCAGGAATTGGAATGTGTACTGCAGTCGCCTCAGTTCTATCAAAGATTCCAGTGCGGGCAGATGTCGCAATGACTGGAGAAATAACTCTGAGAGGAGAAGTTTTAAAGATAGGTGGACTGAAAGAGAAGCTACTGGCTGCAAGAAGAGGCGGAATTAAAACGGTATTAATACCTCAAGGTAATGTCAGAGATTTGAAGGAAGTACCTGACAATATTAAAGATGAGCTTGAAATTAAACCGGTGAAGTGGATAGATGAAGTGCTCAATTTAGTATTAACACGACAACCGGTCCCCTGGGAAAAAGAAGAAGAAATACCCCAAAAAGTTTCTACAAAAAAGAAACAATCTTCAAAAAAGTCGATAGGGACTCACTAATATTTAGTTAAAACCTGCTTGACAACATATATTAGGGGAGTTTTAATCACTAGAACCAGTCTGTGTATTTCAGACTTCGCTTAATAGATTCTAGGAGATAAACGTGAATAAAGCACAATTAATAGATTCGGTAGCCTCAACAGCCGATGTTTCTAAAGCTGATGCCGGTAGAGCGGTGGATGCAACTTTAAGTGCCATTGGAGGCAGCCTTTCCGGAGGAGACAATGTTTCTCTTGTAGGTTTTGGAACCTTTAGTGTTCGTCATAGAGCAGCAAGAATGGGTCGTAACCCTCAGACAGGAGCTGCTATACATATCAATGCTTCAAAATCAGTCGGTTTTAAAGCAGGTAAAGCATTAAAAGAAAGTCTTTAAAAAAGAACTTAAAGAAAAATTAGAGCGCGCCTAATTGGCGCGCTTTTTTTTCAGACGAAATAATGGCTGGAATCAAAACTATTAGGGACAATCTAACTGGTACTTTTTCTAAGATCATAGTAGGAGCAATTGCCGTAACATTTGCTATGTTCTTTGGATGGGGAACTATGTTCTCCAATAGTGACGTCAACATCATTGCTTCTGTAAATGGAGAAAAAATTGATTTATACGATTTGGATCTTGAAATGGCTAGAGTCCAATCAATTCTCGCTCAAAGATTCGAAGATCCAGATTTCACAGTTGAAGAAGAAACGCTAAAATCTTTGGCATTAAATTCATTAATAACTGACGCATTAATTTTAGATTTTCTTAAACAAAACCAAATTGAAGTTTTAGATTTAACTGCTTATAAACTGCTCTCAAAGAATGAAATTTTTCAAGACAACGGCCAATTTAGCTTGGGAAAAGTAAATACATTTGCCCGACAGAATGGATTTTTGCCAGGTAAATATATAGAGAGTATCAGTGACGACATAGCGATAAATTATTGGAGGATGGGTTTAGGAGCCAGTTCTTTTATAACCTCAAAAGAGCTAAATCAAAATATCAAACTGGCCAATCAGACCAGAGATGTAACCTTCACAAAAATTAATCAAGCAGAAATAGAAGGAAGTATTAAGTTAGCTGATGAAGAGGTTTTAAATTTTTTTGAAGAAAACTCTTCTTTTTTTCAATCGGAAGAAAAAGCTAAAGTTAATTTTATAGAGATATCGCTAAAAGATCTTGAAGAAAAACAATTGATAGATGAAGTGGTAATTAAGAAAGAGTACCAAGCCTATTTAGATTCCTTTGACTCAACATCAAGGCGATCTGCTTCCCACTTAATGTTAAATATTTCTGAAGAAAGGAATGAAGAAGAAGCTTTGTTGTTAGCCGAGGAGATAAAGAAAAAAATAGAGAAAGGGAATGATTTTCAAGAATTGGTCAATGAATTTTCTGATGATGAAGGAACTAAGAACTCAGGTGGGTCATTAGGAGTAAGCGACGGGAATGCCTTCCCGGAAGAATTTGAAATAGCCTTAGAAAATATGGAAGAAGAGCAAGTTAGCAATCCAATTTTATTGGAAACAAGTATCCATTTATTAAAACTAACAAATATTCAAACTCCCATTCCAGAAGAATACGAATCAAAGAAAGAAGGGATAAAGCAAAGTTTAGTAGAAGAAGCAGCTAATTTGGAATATATAGATTCAATAGAATTAGCAGCTGAATTAACCTACACCGCTGATAATTTAGAAGCTTTAGCAGCAGAATTAAATATGCAATTAAAAACGAAAGACTTCTTTTCGAAAGGTGAGGCGGAAGGGTTGTTTAAAGAGAAAAGTTTATTGAACTCCATATTCGATGATTCTTCAGTAAAGGAAGGCAACATAAGTGAACTAATAGAGATAAATAACCAATACGGAATTGTTTTTGAACTGGAAGGTTTCCAGGCAAAGAAAACCAAAGACTTTCAAAGTGTAAAAGAGGAAGCAAAGAGTCTTCTTACAAATAATTTAATCAGAGAAAAGATGAATCTACTGGAAAGAAGCATGGTGGGCAAAATGGATGGAGGAGCTTCCCTAGAGGAAGTATCAAAAGAAAACGAATTAAAAGTAGAGTCTTATAAGTCTGTAAGTCGGGATTCATCCTTATTTACCCAAAATGTTTTGGCTGAGATATTTAATGAACCTAAATCCAATATAGGCAGGTCTTATTCTTCAGTATCTCTAACCAATGGGGACACCTTAATTTTCCGATTAGATAAAGTTACTTACTTAAATAACGAAGTCGCAGATGACCAAAAGGACTCTTTAGAAAGTTTCTTTTTAGAGGAGAGATCTGAATCTGAGCTAGTTGATTTGCAAATAAGCATGCAAGATTCTGCTTCTGTATTAATTAATTAGAATCTTCTAAAGATCCCATAGCGGTAATATTAAAGCCAGCATCAACATAAAGAGTTTCACCCGTGATTCCACTCGCTAGGTCTGAAGCCAAGAACGTTGCAGCATTTCCGACTTCTTCAGTAGATACGTTTCTGCCTAAAGGAGCTCTGCTGGCGTTATAGGAAAGCATTTTTCTAAAGTTTTTAACTCCAGAAGCAGCTAGAGTTTTAATAGGGCCTGCTGAGATTGCATTAACTCTGTGGCCTTCTTGGCCTAATGAAGTAGCCAAAAATCTTACACTAGCTTCCAAACTAGCTTTGGCTAGGCCCATCACATTGTAATTTGGTAAAGTTTTTTGTGATCC
>DTSY01000116.1 GCA_012965075.1 Gammaproteobacteria bacterium
TTGATAATAATCATAATAAGAAACGAAGTATTCAACGGCATTATTGGGTAAGAATTCTTTGAACTCTCCGTACAGCTGTGCAGCCAAAGTCTTATTGTGAGCCATGATGATGGCCGGTCGCTGAAGTTCTTCAATGACCTTTGCCATTGCAAAAGTCTTACCCGATCCAGTAACCCCTAACAAGGTTTGATTAAGGAGCCCACTATTAATTCCCTCAACTAATTCTTTAATGGCCTTAGGCTGATCTCCAGCAGGATCAAAATCTGAAATAACTTTGAGTTCTTTAGACATAAGCTTTATTAGAAATTTATTATAAGCTTTGAAGTAGTTATAATTAACCTATTCCCCGATAGCTCAGTTGGTAGAGCAAATGACTGTTAATCATTGGGTCGCTGGTTCGAGCCCAGCTCGGGGAGCCAAATTGCAAGGAGCTTATAATTAAGGATCCTAAAATAGACAGAGATGGCTTCTAGACTTTTTAACCCAACTACCGATGAACCTTTTGTTCTAAGTAGATCTAGAGTGGACAACTTCATTGAATGCGCTCGGTGTTTTTATTTAACAAATAGACTCGGAATAGCCAGGCCTTCAACTTTTCCGTTCAACCTAAACAATGCGGTGGATGAACTTTTAAAAAATGAATTTGATAACTACAGAAAAAAACAAGAGCCTCACCCTATACAATCAGAGAACAATTTAAATGCCATTCCTTATGAACATCCTGATCTGGATAAATGGAGAGAATCTCTTAGACACGGTGTAAAGAGATATCACGAGCCTACCAATCTAATCCTCAGAGGCGGAATCGATGACGTATGGATAGACAAAAAAACTAATCAACTGATAGTTGTAGACTATAAGGCAACTTCAAAAAAAGGCGAAGTTACGCTGGATGCTGATTGGCAAATTAGTTACAAACGACAAGTAGAGTTTTATCAATGGCTGTTTAGAGGAAACTCCTTTGATGTATCGGATACGGCCTATTTTGTTTACTGCAATGGGATAAAAGATAAAGCAGAGTTTGATAATAAATTGGAATTCAAAGTTAAATTAATTCCATATATAGGAAATGATCAATGGGTTGAGCCCACACTACTGGACCTTAAGTATTGTCTTTTAGCAGAGGAGCCACCAAAAGCTGCTGATGATTGTAGCTACTGCAGATACGTAGCTAAAAGCCTAACTATTTAACTATCTTCTTCTCCAGAAGGTTCCTTCTTTAGAGTCTTCTAAAATTATATTTTGCTCGAATAATTGATCCCTTATCCCGTCAGCCGCTGAATAATCTCCGCTGTCTCTTGCTTTTTCTCTTTTATCTATAAGGGCTTCGATCTCAGATTCATTCACATTAACTCCAGACTTAAGGAATATTTCAGGATCTTGCTGAAGTAAGCCCAAAGGTTTAGATAAATGGATTAATTCATTAACCAATAATCTTGTCCTTTCTTGATCCCCATTCTCTTTCGCTATATTAACTGCTTTCGCCAGATCAAATAAGACTGCCAGGGCTTCGGGTACATTAAAATCGTCATCCATAGCTTGTTGAAATTGTTCGGTATGTGGGCCCTTAGCTGCCACCCCTTCGGATATGTCTACATCATGGATAGAGGTATAAAGTCTGTCTAAAGCGGCTTTGGCCTCTTCTAAAGATGCTTCTGAGTAATTTACCGGGCTTCTGTAGTGACTGGATAACAAAAAATATCTAATAATTTCATAAGGGTAAT
>DTSY01000117.1 GCA_012965075.1 Gammaproteobacteria bacterium
AATATTTAATTTCTAGGAATGGAGAAGTAAAACATTTTAATCAGAAAGTAGAACCCGATGATTCAGAGTTAGTTAAATCTATAAAAATACTTCTCTAGAAGTAAGCACTAATTTAAAGAATTTTGTAATACAAAATATGGGATAACATTTCCAATGTTTGCTACCTCTTCGGTTAAAGGAAAAAAGGCTAACAATTTTTATAAAGGTCTTATAAAAAGAACTGGTATTGAGCCTGAATGGAATTTCAATAAATATTTAATTTCTAGGAATGGAGAAGTAAAACATTTTAATCAGAAAGTAGAACCTGATAATTCAGAGTTAGTTAAATCTATCAAAATACTTCTCTAGAAGTAAACGCTTACTTACTAGAATAGCCTTTTAAAATAAGATTTACTAATTTATTACTTCCACTCCATCATCAGAAGATTGTAGGATGATATCTGCCTTCCTTGAAGAAAAAATACCGTTCTCAACAACTCCAGGGATATTATTGATCAACTGTTCAGTTTCATAAGGAATCTTTAAATCTAGATGATGGACATCTATAATTTGATTACCATTATCAGTAACAAAATTATTTCTATAAACTGGCCTTCCACCCATCCTCATCATTTCTCTAGAGATAGCACTTCTAGCCAGTTCTATTACCTCAATTGGAATAGGAAATTTGCCTAGTAAATCTGAATATTTTGAATCATCAACTATACAAATAAATGTTTCCGAGGAATGCGCTAAGATCTTTTCTTTTGTTAAGGCCCCTCCGCCTCCCTTAATTAATTCCCTTCTACTGTTAAATTCATCAGCCCCATCAATATAAAAATCTATCTGATGAACATCATTAAGACTTAGAATTTTAATATTAGAGCTACTTAGAAATTCTTTTGAAGATTCTGAACTACAGACAGCACCTTTCACATCTAATTTCTCGTTTTTTATTATCTCGATGAAGCAATTTGTAGTAGTTCCTGTTCCAATTCCTAAGACAGTATCTCTGTTTAAATCTTTTTTTATGATTTCATAAGCTTTTTCAGCGGAAAGCTTCTTTTTTCTCTCTTTATCCATTATTTTAGATTTTCTTGTGCAAATAATTTCTTGCTAAGTATAATTGCGCTCCCTTGAAATGGGGAGGTAAATAAAAAATGACATTTGCTAAATCTAAAAAATACTTAAAAAAAATAGTAGAGAGCAGTGTTTACGATGTAGCAGATATTACACCTTTGTCTCCTGCAGGCCATCTATCAAAAGAAACAAAGAATAATATCTTTTTAAAACGCGAGGATCTTCAGCCAATATTTTCTTTTAAATTAAGAGGGGCGTATAACAAGATTTCACATCTTAAAAAGTTGGGTAAAGTAGAAAGGGTGATAACTGCTTCTGCAGGTAATCATGCACAAGGAGTTGCTTACTCCGCAAAAAAACTCAGGCTCAAAGCATCCATTGTGATGCCGGTAACAACTCCCAGTATTAAGGTAAGTGCGGTTAAAAATCTAGGCGCTCAAGTTATTCTTGTAGGGGATACTTATGATGAAGCTTATGAACATGCTATTAAGTTATCAAAAAAACCAAACTATGCTTTCGTGCATCCTTATGACGACCCAGATGTTATTGCTGGACAAGGAACCATAGGAAAAGAGATTCTAGATCAAGCTGGTAAGGATCTAGATGCTGTATTTGTTCCTGTTGGGGGCGGGGGCCTGCTAGCAGGTATAGGGGCTTATATTAAAAACCTAAGGCCAGATGTAAAAATTATTGGAGTAGAGCCTGAAGAAGCAGCTGGACTTTATGAAGCTATTAAAGCAAATCGGAGAGTAACTTTAAAACAAGTAGGGCTTTTTGTAGATGGGGTAGCCGTGAAACAGGTTGGTAAAGTTACTTTTCCTATAATTAATGAATGGGTAGATGAAGTAGTTACAGTATCTGTCGATGAGATTTGTGCAGCTATAGAAGATATTTTTCACGAGACTAGAACAATATCTGAACCTGCAGGGGCTTTATCCTTGGCGGGCTTAAAGAAATTGACTAAAAGTAAAGGCTGGAAGAATAAGAATCTAGTAGCTATTAATTCGGGTGCAAACATTAACTTTGATCGTCTTTCTCATATAGTCGAACGAGTACAGTTGGGAGAGAAGAAGGAAGTTCTTCTAAGTGTCTGCATTCTAGAAGAAAAAGGCAGTTTCAGACAATTTTGTAAGGATCTAGGTAAAAGGATGATTACAGAATTTAATTATCGAATTGATGATGAAAAAGAAGCAAACATTTTTGTCGCATGCAGAATAAACGAGGGAATAAAAGAAAAAAGTAGATTTATAAAAGATTTACGCAAGAAAGGTTATTCCCCTAAAGATTTATCAGATAATGAAATGGCTAAATTGCACGTCAAGCACATGGTAGGAGGCAGGGCTCCAAAAAACATTATTTCTTACGGGGAAAAGGTATTTAGAATTGAGTTCCCGGAAAGACCCGGAGCGCTGATGGATTTCTTAAATTTGTTAGGAGACAAATGGAATATAACTTTGTTTCATTATAGAAACCAAGGTTCTGCTTATGGAAGGGTATTAGTAGGTTTTCAAGCTAATCCAAAAGAAACAGAAAAATTAACCAAACACCTTGTTAAGACAGGTTTTCCATTTTGGAATGAATCTAAGAACTCAGCTTATTTATCCTTCCTTGAATGATTAAGTAAACTTTCTGACTCCCGAAGGACAAATCACAGCTTCCATTTTTAAATCATGTTCTTCGGGGTAACAACTATCTGTTTTTTGGAAATCATAGGATAGACCCCAAAATAATGGTTTTCTATTTATCTCAGAGGAACCAAAGGTAAAATCGTAATACCCCTTTCCCATACCCAACCTAAAGCCTTCGTTATCAAAGGCAACCAAAGGCATAACTACTAATTCTAATTGTAAGACATTCTCAAAAGTTCTACTTATAGGTTCTGAGATATTAAATTTATTTTTTACCAAAGCAGTTTCATGATTAAATTCAGCAAATTTCATCTTCTTGTTGTTTAAGTCCTGGTCGATAACAGGTAAATAGCATTCAGTTTTTGAGCCAATAATAAGTTGAATAATTCTCTTAGTAGGTACTTCATTATGGACAGGGATGTAAATTGAAACTTTCTTAATTTTAAGCTCTGAAAACATGTCCATAAACAATGAGGCTGTTTTTTTTTCAACCTGGTCCATCTCGTTTTGAGATATTAGGTTCCTTTCTCGGATTTTTTCTTTTCTTAGAGAAGTCTTGTAAGTCATGCAGAAGGTGCTTCCCAGAATACCGTTGCCGATGCGGCCCTGAACCGTGAGATTCAGGGCGGTGATTTCGTCGGCCTATCAGGCTCCCTAAGAAAGGTGTGCTCAACAAGACTTTCCAAAATCTCCTAATTATTCAATATCGGCTCGAGGGTCCCACCAGCTATCGAATAGACCAGGAAGCGAAATAAAGTATAACGTATTAAGAATCTAATTTTGACAAACTTTCTAACTGTTTCTCTACTTGCAGAGTCAAGGTTTTTAATCCAGATTTTAATGCAACTGACTGTTTAGGAGACGAAAGGTCTTTCAGGTAGTCATTCGTTATGTTGAGGCCAGTGATAATGGCTGCCTGGGACTCATCAAGCTTAGTATTTTCCTTGATTTCTTTTAACCTTTTATCAAAAAACTTAGCAGCATCTTTTACTTCATCGCTTTCTTCGGGTTGACAGGAAATTTTATATTCCTGACCTAAAATTTTTACTTTTGTAATGTTCTTTTCCATTGAGTTTATTAACTTTCTTTCTTAAGGGCTTTTATAAGCTTCTCAATTTTTTTTGCTGAAGAAGTAAGAGTTTCAGAAAGTGTTTGTTCTTTAATAGACAACTCTTTATTCTTTTTAAGTAAATGAACATTGGACTCTTTCAACTGTTGACTAAGCTTAATGAGGCTCTTAACTTGAACCTCTAAGTCCAAAAATTCTTTATCTGACATTTCGTTCCCTTAGTAATTTTAGTTTACAGTTGAAGAGTTTTTCTTGCCAGCAGGATCTCACTTGGTAGGATAAAAAAGAGAAAAGATTATGACAGCCAAAGGAATTGATTTTTCATTAAGAAGAGAAAACTTGTCTAAACTATTATTAGACGATTCCGTTATTCTGGTAGCTTCTTCAAGCATCAAGTCTAGGAACTCAGATGCTGATTTTCCGTTTAGACAAGACAGTAACTTTTATTATCTCTCAGGATTTAATGAACCTGAATCATTATTGGTCATCAGGCCATCAGCCAAAAAAAGAAAATATGTTATTTTCTGTAGAGACAGAGACCCTTTAAGGGAACAGTGGGACGGCTTTAGGTCTGGTCAGGGTGGTGCAAAGGAAGTTCATGGGGCTGATGAAGCATACAGTATTTCTCTCGTTGACGAAGTAATGCCTAGCCTCCTTGAAGGAGCTAGAAATATTTACTACTCTATGAGTTCTCCCAATGGAATTAATGTCGGGTTGAACAAATGGTTAGATCAAATCAGAGCTAACACAAGACAAGGCTCAGAAGTACCTGAGAATTTGCTCTCATTAGATTCGTTGTTAGATGAATTAAGGTTACTAAAGGATGAAGAAGAACTTTTACTGATGAGGAAAGCAGGAGAGATTACTTGTGAAGCTCACATTCGTGCTATGACAAATGTTACTCCTGGTATGTATGAATATCAGTTGGAGGCCGAGTACCTTCATACATTTATAAAAGGAGGAGCAAGATTCCCTGCTTATAATTCTATTGTGGGAGGTGGGAACAATTCTTGTATTCTTCATTACAACGAGAATAACTCAGAATTGGCAGATGGAGATCTTGTCTTAGTTGATGCCGGCTGTGAATATGAACATTATGCTTCTGATGTAACTAGAACTTTTCCGGTAGGAAAAAAATTCACAGTGGAACAAAAAAAGATCTATGAAATAGTTTTAGAAGCGCACAAACAAGCTTCAGCTGAAATAAAGCCTGGAAATCCATGGATTAGAGCCCAAGATACTTCAGTAAAAGTCATTACTGAAGGATTAATTGATTTGGGATTGCTGAAAGGAAAAGCTAATGAAATTATCAAGAAGGGCGAATATTCCAAGTTTTATATGCACAGAATAGGGCACTGGTTGGGTATGGACGTACATGACGTAGGAAACTATAAGAAAAATGGACAGTGGAGAGATCTTGAACCAGGAATGGTCCTAACTATAGAACCAGGGATCTATATCCTGGATTCTCTTGAAGATGTTGAAGAAAAGTGGCTAGGGATAGGAATAAGAATAGAAGATGATCTGCTGGTAACTGAAAACGGCAATGAGGTCCTCAGCGCAAACGCTCCCCGAGATATTCAAGATATAGAAAGCTTAAGATCATAAGTGGACGCTGAAGTTACTTTAGTCGGTGCGGGAACTGTAGGTTCATCTTTAGCGTGTTCATTAGCCAAGCAAGGAATAAAAGTAATATTACTTGATCGAGACAGTCCTCTAGATTTAGCTAAAACCTCCAGGTTAGAAGGCAGGACAGTAGCTTTAAATTTATCTTCTATCGATCTCTTTGATGAACTAGGTATCTGGAGTGAGCTTAAAAAGACAGGCACACCCTTTAACCGCATGTTTGTTTGGGATTCTAAGGGTAGTTCACCCCTTGAATTCTTGGCCCAAGAGATAGAAAGGGAAGAGTTGGGTTACGTTGTCTCCAATAATTTAATTTTAGAATACCTTAAAAAGATAATTGAGGATTCTAATAATATCAGTCTTAAGCAAGAAACTGAGTTATCTGAAGTTAAAGTAAATGATAAAGAAGTAGTCATCTCTTGTTCGAATGGTGACAAGATTACTTCAAAATTATTAATAGGAGCTGATGGGCTTAATTCAACTTTAAGAAAGATTGCACGAATAAAAACTAGAACTTGGAGCTACAACCAAAAGGGTTTTGTGGCAGTATTAAAAACCGAAAAGCCTCATGATCACACTGCTTGGCAAGTATTTACTCCAACAGGTCCAATAGCCCTCCTGCCTTTCGATTCTTTTGAAGGAGCTAATATTTCTCTGGTATGGTCAGCTGAACTTAATTACTCAGACAAACTTTCAAATTTAAGTAAAAAAGGATTTATAAAAGAACTGGAAGAAAAGACAGAGTTAATTTTAGGAAAAATAGAGTTGAAAACAGACATAAGTTCATTTCCTCTTAATCAATTACACTCCAAAAATTATGTTTCTGAAAGGGTGGCTTTGGTGGGTGACGCTGCACATTCTTTTCATCCTCTGGCTGGGCAAGGATTAAACTTAGGCTTGTCAGATGTAACTAGCTTAGCCAGTAAGCTTATAAAAGCTAGAAGAAGTGGAGTTGATATAGGGTCTGATAAAGTCCTTAAAGATTATGAAAGATCTAGAAAAATTCCTAATTTAACAATGGCTACAATGATGGAGTTATTTAAACAAGGGTTCGAAACATCAGACCCCTGGATCAAATTAGCCAGAAATCTTGCCTTTAAAACAGCTTCTGAAAGTCAGATTTTAAAGAAAAAGTTAATAAAAGAAGCTGCAGGAATTACTTAATTTTTTCTTCTTTATAAACTACATGCTTTCGGGCAACAGGATCAAATTTTTTAATCTCAATTTTGTCCGGCGTAGTAGATCTATTTTTGTGGGTTGTATAAAAATGTCCTGTTCCGGCTGTAGAAACTAGCTTAATTATCTCTCTCATATCTTATTGCCTCTTGATCTAATTTCTGAAAGGACCTTATCAATGCCCTTTTTATCAATTATTCTCATCCCTTTGGCTGAAACAGTTAAGCTCACATACCTCTTCTCAGATTCAATCCAAAACTTATGTTTATGTAAATTTGGTTCAAACGTTCTTCTGGTTCTGTTCTTAGCATGAGAAACATTATTCCCTTTTAGGGGTTTTTTACCTGTAACCTGACAAACTTTAGACATTATTTTTTCTCGGATTCTTTTTTTGTTTTTGTTTCCTTTTGACTAGCTTTTTT
>DTSY01000118.1 GCA_012965075.1 Gammaproteobacteria bacterium
GCAACAAGAAAAGGATCTCCAGACAAGAATAAACTCTCCAACTCTTTATTTAAAAAAATAGTCTCTTTCAAGCAATTACCCTTTTAATTATTATTTTATCCTGTATTAGAGATATTCATCTGTTTTAAAGGTTAAGCTAATATGGTTGTCTAATGTCAATATTTACTAAAAGTAAACAAAGATTTCGTCTTCACAAGTTGAAGCAACTAGGAATTGAACCTGTAAGCTGCAAAACTTCAAGTCTTTATGGCGGAGATCATGGTTGGGTAGTTGATGAATCCTTACTCAACAAGGAAAGTGTAATCTACTCAGTTGGGGTTGGCTCCAATATAGATTTTGATCTTGAATTAATTAACTCCTTTGGAGCAACAGTTCATGCGTTCGATCCAACTCCAAGAAGCATTGAATGGGTTAAAAACCAGCAACTGCCAAAGCACTTTATTTTCCATCCATTCGGTCTATCCGCAGAAAATGGTCATATGGATTTTTTTCCTCCATCTAAAGCCTCTTCTACCCACTTTTCCCCCATAGACAGATACGGAGATACTAATAATGTCGTAAGAGCTCCTGTAAAGGATATTGATACCATTGCCTCCGAGCTCAACCATAAAGAAGTAGATTTACTAAAAATGGATATTGAAGGAGCAGAATACGAAGTGATCGAGGCTTTACCGAAAAATAGAGTAGCCATTAATCAGATTCTGATTGAATTTCATCATATGTATAAAGGCATTCCGATTTCTAAAACAGTAGACGCAATTAGCACATTAAGTAACTTGGGTTTTGAGCTTTTTAATATTAGCCAAAGAACTTATGAATTTTCTTTTAGAAAAAAAGGGATGTAAATTTTAATTACTTTTAAGCTTCGAATTCAAGCAAGGCACTAAGTACTTCCTCCGGCTTAATATCTTTTAGTCCTTGATGGTAACCGTCCTCTAGACTTCCATGCCTGACTTTGGTGTAACCTTCATGCTTTTTTATTACAACAGCTTTATTGCTTAAAGGAGGAGTGAATTGAGGTGAAGTGGGTCCGTAAAGAGCAATCAAATTAACATTTACTGAAGCTGCGATATGCATTAATCCGGAATCATTAGTTAATACTAGGTTTGAGCTGGAAAGAATATCAATCGTATCCACTAACTTGGTTTGGCCTATTAAGTTCAAAAAACCGAACTCTTTGTTGATATTCTTTTTTATTTCTTCGCCCACGGGGATATCATTTTCTGATCCTAAAAGAATAACTTGCCAATTTTTCTTTAAATACTCGTTGGCTACTTCTGAATAATAATTTGTCGGCCATCTTTTGGCTGGTCCGAATTCCGCTCCAGGACAAAGACAAATTAAGGGTGAAATTGAATCAATTCCGAAATTAACTCTTAATGAATCCAGATTTTCTTCTTCAACCTTAAGACTTGGATAAGGAATAGAAGATGGAAGATTTTCATTCTTCTTAAAAGCTAAAGCCACAAACCTATCAACCATTCGGGGGAAAATCTTTTTATCTAAAATTCTCATATCATTGATTAGAAAATACCTCATCTCACCTCTCCACCCTGTTCTTAGAGGTATTTCGCCAAAATAAGGAACCAAAGAAGATTTAAGTGAGTTTGGTAACACTATAGCTTGATCGTAATTCTTCTCTTTAAGCGTCTTTCCCAAATCCACCCTTTCTTTAATCTTCATTTCTCCGTGTGAAAAAGGGAGAGTTATAGTTTCAGA
>DTSY01000119.1 GCA_012965075.1 Gammaproteobacteria bacterium
CTGAATGAACTACATTAGGCTGATCTAAGTAAAAGGTATTGCCATCAGGATCTTTGAACATAGCCATAAATCCCCCCCAAGGCTGGTGGGTAGGGGTCATAGTGAATTCGACTCCATTTTTTATCAACTCTTTGTATGTAATTTCCAAATCATCTGTGCAAAACCCTATGCCTGTTTGCCTCCCAACCATAAGCATTCCTTCTTCTTTGACCTGCTCAGAAGGAGGAATGGCCGCTACACCCATCCTAATGGGCCCGCAGGCAAACGAGGCGTATCCAAATTCTTCATCTTTAAACTCCAATTTCAATCCAACTTTATCTTTAAAAAAATTTACAGATTCAGCAAGGTTACTTACATATACATTTACGTACTGGATAGTAGTTGTCATCTTATGTTATCAATAAAATCTTTAATATCTTTCGCGGTCCTTTCAGGATCTTCGTACATTGGTAAGTGACCTATATTAGAATAAATCTTTACCTCTACATTAGGAATATTCTCTTCAAAATACTTCGAGCTCTCTACTTGGATTAAGTTATCCTCTTCACCGTGAATAACTAAAGTAGGTGCACTAATTTGATTAAATATCTCAGGACCACTGCTACTACGCCTATCGCCAGTAATCATGGACAGTATGGCTTCACGAGATCCTTTTAATAAAGCCAATTCATGAAATTGACTTACCAACTCCTCAGTAACTAATTTTGGATCTGCTACAGCTGTTTGTAGCCCTTGTTCAGCAAAAAATTTTGGAGTGAAAAAAAGAAGAATTTTTCGAGCTAAACTGGAATCCATTAGTTTCCAAACTATTGGAGAGTCATCCATGGTTTGTTCTCCTCCAGACACACCACCTGCGGCTATTAGTATTAACCCTTCTATTTGATCTGGGTATTCAAGGGCATACCTCCAAGCCACATGACCACCCATAGAGTTACCAGCGATAGAGAATTTTTCTATATCAAGGTAATGAGTTAATTCAGATACCGTTTCCTTAAAATTTTCAATTGTGTATTCTCCAGAAGGGACAGCACCTGTGAGTCCAAAAGCAGGTAGGTCTAGACTGACAAGTCTAAAGTCTTCAGCAAGCAAAGGTACCAATCTTTCAAAGTTGAATAATGAAGCATTAAATCCATGCAACAAGACAATAACAGGTCCCTCATCATTGCCCTCATCACGATAGTGGATTCTGGATCCATCATCTAAGTTCAGAAACTGAGATGCTCCGATAGCATATCTGGATTCTAATTCTTCACGGGGAATATCAAGATAAGTCCCGCTATAGATAAGAAAAACTAAGATTGCTAAAACTGATAATCCAATCCACTTAGCTACTTTTTTCATATTATCAGTATATAAGAATAATGGTGGAGGCGGCGGGAATTGAACCCGCGTCCACCAGTACTCTGCCATAAGATCTACATGTTTAGTTTCATCTATTAATTTAGTTTGATAGGGCCCGATGAACAGGGCTTATCTAACGATCTCATGTTTACTTAAGAAGTTGTATATGAGAACTACAACGTCCGCAGTCCGTGAAGTCGTCTGTCGTAACAATGGCACGGACACCAAGTTAAAACAGTTAGCAATTTAAGCTGCTAAAGCGTAGTCTGCGTTTTCGCCAACTAACATGTTTGTAGTAGTTGATTTACGAGAATTACTACCTTCTCGACATGCACTCGTGGGTTTGTAACTGCCGTCGAATCCAGTTCGCCCCCAAAA
>DTSY01000120.1:0-2176 GCA_012965075.1 Gammaproteobacteria bacterium
TTTATCTTTGGGGGTCATAATTTGAGAAACATTGGCGCTCAAATCCTGTTCATTTCTAAAATCTCTACTGGTAACAATGCCAACAAGATTCTCGCCGTCAACTACAGGCATTCCTGAAATATTTAATTCCTGTGTTAACTGTATTAATTCACCGACTTTGTTATCTGATCTTATGGTTATGGGGTCTCTGACAACTCCGCTTTCATATTTTTTTACTTTCCTGACTTCATTGGATTGATCTTTAGATGAAAGGTTTTTATGAATAATACCTATACCTCCTAGTTCCCCTAAGGCAATACTCATTCTAGACTCAGTAACTGTGTCCATTGCTGCTGACAACAATGGAATATTGAGACTTATCTGACTGGTGAGGCTAGTCTTTAAATCAGCATCTTTAGGGAGTATTTCTGAGTGTTCGGGCAGAAGCAGGACGTCATCAAAGGTAAGGGCTTGGTCTACTATCCGCAACATCTTCAAATTATACAGAAAGAAAAGAAAATCAATAAAAAAATTATAATTAAGCTACACTAAGAAAAAATCAATTCATGGAAGGCTCTTCTAAAAAAACTTCTTTTTTTGGGTGGCGCATGGTCACTATTGCTATGTTTGCAGATTTTTGTGTGGTAGGTTTCGCATTTCAATCTTACCCGGTTATTCAACTTGTCCTGGCTGAGGAAATGGAACTTTCCAGATTCTTGGCTACCCTTACCATACCCGGTTTCATGCTTATTTCTGCTATCACCATGCCAGTCGTTGGAAAATTATTGGATACCTATTCGATTAGATCAGTATTAATTATTGGTTCGTTTGTTTATGGATTATCTTTAATTTCATTGTATTTTGTTAACAGCTATACAGCCTTCATAGTGATTTTTGTTCTTCCCATAGCACTTGGAGCTTCCTTGATGGGTAACTTGTCTGTTTCGAAACTTGTTTCCAGATGGTTTCGTGAATACACCGGAAGGGCTTTAGGTATAGCAGCTCTGGGGGTTTCTTTTTCAGGTTTAGTTATGCCCAACCTAACAAACTACCTTCTCATTGATCTGGGCTTGGGTTGGAGAGAGGCCTACTTATATTATGGTTTATTTACTTTAATCGTTAATGCGCCTTTATTTAGATTGTTGGTAATAGATCACCCTGAAGACGTAGACCAGTGGCCTGATGGAAAAACATTAAATGATGATGGACAGGTAGCTAGTGAAACTCAAGGAGTAGATTGGACCCTAAAACAGTTATTGCGGGATAGGAATTTCTGGGTACTTTCTTTTGTATTCGCTATGCAATTTTGTGCCATGATGGCAGTGCTCGCCCATATTACCTTTTATGCTTCTGAAAGGGGTTGGGCAGAAAGCGCGGCTTGGATTTTTAGTATGTACGCAGTGCCGGCAATGATTAGTAAGCTTTTTTTTGGATGGTTAGTTGAAAATAAAATGGATGCCAGATTGGCAGTCACAATTTCTCTTGTAATTCAGCTAGTGGGAACTCTGCTTATATTGGTTAGTCAGAGCCCGAATCAACTTTCTTTTATCATTGCATTGTTTGGATTTGGAGGAGGCGCTGCCCTACCTATGAGCAATATACTCTTTAATAAGATCTACACTCAAAAAAGTTTTGGCTTCTCAAGAGGTACTGCTCAGCCCTTTATTTCACTTTTTCAAGTTAGCGGAACCCCTATGGCTGCACTAATGTTTGATGCTTATGGGAATTATCAAAATGCTTTTCTTTTTCTTTGCTCGTTACTGGTTATAGCTAGCATAGTTATCTGGTTCTTAAAAATACCAGCCATTACTGAGGACGGTTAAAAGAAACCTTGGATCAACTTATCTAATTCTTCTACAAATTCTAGTGGCTTGTCTAACATCAAATGATGTTGAGCATCTGCCAAAGCAACAACTGAAGAACCTTCAGGAAGCAATTCCTTCATCTCTTCAATGGAATTACCGGTATCAAATTCCATTGTGTTTTCCCCATAAATAAAAGAAACCGGACAATCTAGTTGATTAATAGTTTCATGTTGATCATTCCCTACTTCTAAGTTGTCGTAGGTAGAGGGATCGAAGGTCCAACTCCATCCCTGGTCTGTTTTTCTTACAGATTTCTCTGCTATAAAGTCCAGCAGATATTGATTCTGACATTCTTGCGGCGGCATCAATCTGAATCTTTGGACCAATTCTTC
>DTSY01000120.1:2276-6962 GCA_012965075.1 Gammaproteobacteria bacterium
CTACCCCACTCCATGAAATGGATTTTAGCCCCTGAGACTTGTACAAAATCATCTCTGTGGTCTACTGCTAGGGCGTCTTTGAACCATTGAGGTTGTTCTTTTACTACTTCCATACTAGTTGAATATGTATCCTTACTTTTTTGAGTGAGCAATACTAAATGAAGTAAATCTTAAAAGAAAGAAGCAGATTGTAAATCTATTGAACTATTGGTTTAGAAGTCTGTCTGTCTTGGCAGCAGCAATAAAATCGTTCTTATGTAGACCCAGAATCTTATGAGTCCACCATGTAACTTGTACTTTTCCCCATTCGAACAAAATGGCTGGGTGATGGTCTTCCTGTTCGGCAAGATCAGCTACTTGATTACTGAACCTAACAGCTTGAGCATAATCATCAAAATTAAAAACCCTTCTAAGCTTTAAAATTGAATCTTCGGTTAAAGGTTCCCAGTCTGGAATCTCTTTTATAAATTCAACCAACTCATCATCTGTTACTTTAGGCGCGTCTGCTTGGCAAGCTACACATTTCTGAGATGTTAGACTCTCCATTATTTCTTTATTCCTCCTTTCGTAAGATTTGCTGGGTCTAAAATCTTTTCTAACTTTCTACGTGATAAGTTAGTCTCTTCTAAAGCCACATCCAAAATTGGCCTGCCCTCTCGATATGCCTTTTTTGCTATTTCAGCGGCTTTAGCATATCCAATGACTGGATTTAATGCGGTTACAAGTATTGGATTTCTTTTGAGGTTATCAGCTATCTTCTTATTGTTAACTTTGAATGTTTTTATTGCTTTGTCGGAAAGAATGGTTAAGGCTCCAGAAAGGATATTTATACTTTTCAAAACATTGTAAGCAATCACAGGCAGCATAACATTGAGCTGAAAATTGCCTGATTGAGCGGCAATTGCGACCGTGGTATCGTTTCCAATAACATCGGCACAAACCATTAAAACTGATTCAGGAATAACTGGATTTACCTTTCCGGGCATGATGCTGCTACCAGGCTGTAAGGCTTTGAGCTCTATTTCACCAAGTCCCGTTAAGGGGCCACTATTCATCCATCTGAGATCATTGCTTATTTTTATTAATATAGTAGCTAAGTTTCTCAACTCCCCAGAAATTTGAAGAGAAGTATCTTGAGCACTAAGACTGTGAAAGAAATCATTGCTGGGTTTTGCTTTTATTTTGCCTAATTTTGAAACCTCTTTAGCGAACTCTTTTGAAAACCTAGGATGTGCGTTAATACCAGTTCCGACAGCAGTTCCTCCTTGTGGAAGAAACAGAAGCTTGTCCGTTACCGCTAAAAGTGACTCTTGTGAAGACTCTAGTTGTGATTTCCAAGCATTTAATTCCTGACTCATATCTATTGGCATAGCATCCATTAAATGTGTGCGACCAGTTTTCGTTACTCCTTCAAGTTTTTTAGCTTTCTCACCAATAGCTTTGATTAAGCCTGTTAGTGCGGGCAGAAGGAGATGCTCAAGGTCGCAATGACAACTTATATTTATAGCGGTGGGTATAACATCATTGCTACTCTGACTCATGTTGACATGGTCATTAGGATCCACTTCCACGCCACTATATTTACTTGCTAGTCTTCCTATAACCTCATTGGCATTCATGTTAGTGCTGGTACCGGAACCAGTCTGAAAAATATCTACGGGAAATTGATTGTCGTGTTGTCCTGACCAAACTTCCTTGGAAGCCCTTATTATTGCCCTTGATCTTGTCGCATCTAAAAGTTTTAAATTCTTATTTGCTCTAGCGGCAGCATCTTTTATAAGCCCCATGGCCACGATAAAAGTTCTACTAAAAGGGAAATTGAAAGTAATTCCGCTGACAGGAAAATTATCAACTGCTCTCTGTGTTTGAGGACCCCAAAGAGCATTAAAAGGAATTTTTACTTCACCTAAACTATCTGTTTCTACTCTATAGCGTTTTTTTGCCATAATATTTCCCCTTGAAGCGATATTTTATCATTTAAGCTAAATATTTAACGACAAAGGTTTAGCGAGGTATAATTTTCAGTAGGAGAAATAATTATGAGTAAAGAGCTAGAAGGAATTATGAGTAAAGAGTCAAAAGCGGAAAAAATGCAAATAGATACGACTTTGGGTCAATTGCCTCAAAAAGAGAAAGGATCCTTACAACCTATAGAGTGCAAAACTATTGAAGAGCAAAGAAGGCATCAACTCGAGAGACTGGCAAGTGGATTTAGGGTGTTTGCA
The DNA here is from genome assembly GCA_012965075.1 of Gammaproteobacteria bacterium. Lineage (GTDB taxonomy): Bacteria > Pseudomonadota > Gammaproteobacteria > Magnimaribacterales > Magnimaribacteraceae > AEGEAN-183. The sequence goes on from DTSY01000120.1 coordinate 4,502, forward strand.
CATTTTGGTTTTGATGAAGGACTTGCGGGGCACATTACTTTAAGAGACCCTGAACATCCTCATTATTTCTGGGTAAATCCTTTTGGAGTCCATTTCGCTCAGATGTGCGTTTCTGATTTACTATTAGTCAATAGAGAGGGGGAAGTGGTTCAAGGTGAAAGACCCTTAAATACTGCTGCCTTTGCTATTCATTCGCGTCTTCATGAAGCAAGACCTGATGTGAATGCAGCTGCTCACTCTCACTCAATGTACGGAAAATCTTTTTCGACAATGGGAAGACTATTGGAGCCCATAACTCAAGATTCATGTGCTTTTTATGACAATCATGTCTTGTTTGATGATTTTACTGGGGTAGTTTTAGAAACGGATGAAGGCGATAGAATTGCAGAAGCTTTGGGAGATAAAAGAGCGGCGATTCTTAAAAATCATGGGCTTTTAACCACTGGTGAGACAGTTGACGCTGCGGTCTGGGGATTTCTATCTATGGACAGGTGTTGTCAATCGCAACTCATAGCTGAATCAGTAGGTCAAATGGAAAGAATTTCTGATGACGTTGCCGAGCTAACAAAAAGCCAAGTAGGATCAGAACCAGGTATGTGGGCTATGTACCAACCCCTATACGATCTGATGTTAGAAAAAGACGACAGTTTTTTAAACTAGTTTTTTTAGTCTAAGTCTTTATTTGGCTAGAGCTTCTTCTACTTGCCAAAGAGTATCCTTACCAAAATAGATATCATCTCCAACAAAGAAGGTAGGTATACCGAAAGTTCCTCTTTTAACTGCTTTCTCTGTGTTTTCGATTAGTTGAGCTTTTATGTCTGGATCTTGCATTTGATTCATCAATCTGTCGGCATCAAAACCCGATTCGGTGAAGGCCTCCTTGATCACTTCAGGATCATCCATCTTTTTTGGTTCTTCCCACATATGCTTTAGAACTTCATCAATATATTTATCTAAATATCCATCCTGTTGAGCTCCAACAGCTCCTCGGATTATCTGTAAAGACATGACTGGAAAATGTGGATTCATCTTAAATTTATCAATTCCATGTCTTTCTTGGAAACGTTTCATTTCAACTGATTGATATTCATTCTTATTGAGAATGCCAAAAAAGGCTTCCATAGGAGGCTTATTGTTGGTTGCTTTGAAAATCCCTCCTAGTAAAACCGGAATATAATTAAACTTTGTCCCCGTTCTTTCTTCTATCCCTGGAACCACTTGATGGCTTAAATAAGCATTGGGACTGGCAAAATCAAAATAAAAATCTACAGTTTTAGTCATCATCGTCTCCTTCTTCTTGATCCATTATTTCTAAAAACTCTGAATAATCAAGAGTCAGGCAATAACCATCAGCATAACCATTAAACAGTTCAATAGGAAATTCGTCGCTACTATAGGTCATGCCAAAAAGTGACTGGCATTTTTCGTCTCTAGTGAACCTTTCGTCTGTTGTCAGTTCATTAAATATAGAATCGACGGTTACCTCACTGCTTACCATTACCAGACCTTGGTCTTCCTCGGAATCTAGAATTATATATTTGTCCGTATCAGACCAAGCCTTCCATTGCGGCAGGTCATTGGATCTGCCTTTTCCTGGATCCCCTGTGTAAGCAAACTCAGCCCAATAAGACATCATCTGGTCTGATAATTTTTTTGCTCCTTCGTAAGAATCTTTGATTACTATGTTCTTAATTACGAAATTATCAAAAGCTGCTGGAAACAGGAAGAGTATCTCTAAAGCATGTGCAGCACCTGCTAAAACTCCAAAATCTACTCCCTGTATAACAGGCAAATCATCCCAATCAAACCTATAGACGAAAGTTTCTCTATGACCAGATGCTACCAGTTGTCTAGCTGGAGTATCCGCCGCTCTTTCTTTCCAAGAATCAGAGGAATATTGATTAACAGCGTTATAGAAGTCAGGCCTCATTATTTCTAAAGGCAATTCATCCATACCTACCCAAGAAAAAACTCTAGCTAACAATCCTTCCCCTTTTCCCCATCGAACGAATTTAGGATTCCTCATATTGAAGAGCTTAGATTCATATCGATTAGTGCCCAAAATGATAGGTACTCGGGTCATCTCATCATTGGTTAAAGATTCATAAATTCCTTTTCTCCCCAAAACATGTCCGTCATTAAAAACTCTTGTCATCCCTCCTCTTTTGGGTCTTGCCTCTCCATAGGCAGTTAATAACTCTTCGGGTGTCGCACTTCTGAGATATGTCTCTGTCTCTTCTAAGGACATGTTATTTTGTAGTTCTTTAGCCTCCTCTAGATCTTCTGCCTTCTCTTCATTAACTAAAAGTCTATTAATAACTTCTTTGGAGCTGGTTATTCCCGAAGTTCCATCTTCAGGATAATAAACTTCAGCATCTTCGGTCTTGGAATGAGAGACAATTCCACTCTGAACAATTGCTTTATGAAATAAACCTGAAGCTAAGGGAGAGGCGTAGAGTGC
>DTSY01000121.1 GCA_012965075.1 Gammaproteobacteria bacterium
AAAAATTTATTAATTAAAAGGAATACAGACTAGGAGAGAGATATGAGTAATTACCGTTTTCCTGAAGGGGGCGCAATAGTTTTTGGTGGTTCTGGTGGATTGGGAACCGGAGTAGTTGAGTTATTAGGAGATTGTGGAGTGAATGTTGCCTTCACTTATTTAACTAATGAAGAAGCAGCCAAGAATAATTTGGAGAGCATAGAAAAGAAAGGTGTTGAAGGAATGATTCAGAAGGTAGACCTCCTAGACCTCGAATTAACTACCTCCTTTGCAAATGAAGCCAAAAAGAAATTTGGAAGAATTCATTCTGTCATTTTTGCAACTGGTCCTTTTCTAAACATCTTACCTATTATGGATGCTAATCCTGAGGATGTTTACACCACACTAGATACTGATATAAAGGGGTTTTACCACGTTATTAAAGCTACAGTTCCTCTATTGCGTGAAGGCGGAGGATCACTAACGGCCTTAACTACAGCTGCTATCCATAAATATATAAGCACAGATGGGCTCTCTTCAGTACCAAAGGCAGGTGTTCAGCATTTATGTACTGCAATTGCCAGAGAAGAAGGTGAGCATGGAATTCGTGCTAACTGTGTAGCTGTTGGGTTAATTGCCGTCGGTTTGTCCCAAGAGATAGAATCACCTCCAGGAGGTATTCTTGATCAGTGGATGCAACAGGTGCCTCTAAATAGACCCGGAGCACCAGAAGAATTATTTGATGTCGTGGTATTTCTAGCTTCTGAAAATGCTGGCTATATCAGCGGCCAGTCACTTCCAGTAGACGGTGGCTATTCAGCTTAATCTTTGGAATTTAGCGAAAAAAGAATTCTAGTAGTAGGTGGTAGCAGTGGCATCGGAAGAGGAATTGCCAAATGCTTTCTAGACTTGGATGCAGAGGTTTGCATTACAGGAACGAAAAAGGACATTAAAGATTATGATTTAGAAGATGTTGTTTCTCTAAAGTCTAAATATTTACAACTTAACTTACTAGAACCTCAAGCACTCGATAATTTAGTTATTCCTTTTGATTCCCTTGATGTTTTAATTTGTTCTCAGGGCATTGTGCACTACAAACGGAAGGAATTTGAAATGGAAGTGTTTCGAGAGGTTCTAGACTTGAACCTAACATCAATGATGGCCTGCTGCCAAAAATTTAAACCCCTAATGACAAATGCTGGCTCAAATATTATGTTGCTTGGATCCGGAGCTAGTTACAATGCAACCAGAGGGAATCCTGCCTATTCAGCATCCAAAGGAGGAATTTTAACTCTAGTGAAGACTTTAGCTGAAGCGTGGGCCAGAGAAGGTATTAGAGTAAATGGTATTGCACCCGGCTTTGTCGCAACGAAACTGACTGAAGTGACTTTCAAGGATAAGAACAGGTACCAATCTTCTTTAAAAAGCATACCACTGGCAAGGTGGGGAGAAGCAGAAGATATTGGTCATACAGCCTGCTTTCTTGCAAGCTCAAAAGCTAGTTATATCACGGGTCAAATGATTACAGTTGATGGAGGTTTGGGTTTATCATAGATTTAAAATTTAAGTTAAGGAGTTGATATGAGTTCAAAAGAAAATGAGATAGTTATTCAACATCAGAAAGACTTGTTAGAAGTCTTTGGTTCGGTGTTGGATGAGAGAATTGGCATGAAACACTCTCGTTACGTTATAGATGATTATTTTAGTGCCGATGAATCTATTAAGCCTTGTTGTG
>DTSY01000122.1 GCA_012965075.1 Gammaproteobacteria bacterium
TTGGGAAAATTTACAGCCAAGATCTTGTATATCGGCATAACATCAAGATTTTCTTTCAACTCAGTGTACACAGCCATCTTTAATAAATAGTCATTTTCCCTTGCTACCGCCTTTTTTGTCTCTCCAGTTTCTTCCTCTACACCCTCTTCATTTATTACTGTTATGGGTATATCTCTACTTTCTGCAAGTTCTATAGCTGTTTCAATAAAGGTTTTTGATTTTCTGAAGTCTTCAAGTTGAAAATAGGCAGTAGCAATAAGAGAGTAACCCTGTGAGCTCGGTTCATCTTCATTATCTATCCATTCCAGTAAGTATTTAACAGATTTTCCATAATCTTCTTCAATAAAAGCTAGTTGAGCTAAAGAAAATCTAGCTTGATTCTGCATCTTATAATCGGCTCCACCAGAATTAATGAGCTTCTCATATTCAACAATAGCCAATCTATATTTCTCTTGAGCAAAATAAATGTAGCCCATATACCAGTTCAATCGAGCTCTATCAGTGTCAGTAAACTTAGGATCGGTTCCAATAACAGCAAGGACTTCCGTTGCCTCAAACCATTGCTCCTCCTCTAGAAAAGGCTGGACAGCTTGTAAGATCTTTTGTGCTTTTTTACTTGGTAGCTTTACTCTTTTTCTTTTCTGCTTTTTTTTGTCATCTGCTGCCTCTAAATTAAAACCAGCATATTCAGGAACCACAACACCTGTAACAAGTGGCATGAGACTTATCACAGTCGCTATAGCAATAGCTTTAATTAAGAAATTCATAACATGTTTATACACAAATATCTTTTTAAGCACAACCTTCCGGACTGTAATCAGGCGACTTATCTTTGTCTTCAATTATAAACGTAATCTGGTTTAACACTCCCGTTACTTCAATGGCCACTCCATCCCTTATTTGAGGCTTATATTTAAACTTCAAAGCAGATCGCATCGCTGCTCTGTCAAAAATTCCGCTGGGTATAGACCACAGGACTACAGGATCTCTAACAGCTCCTACTTTTGTAACCGCGAATTCCAGCATCACACAACCTTCAATGCCTCTTTCTTGCGCCCTTCTAGGATAAAGAGGAGGAACCTTAAAAATTGGAACATAAGATCCATCAGCAAAAACTCCTGATTTTCTACCTTTGAAATCAAATTTTGGTCTTGGAGTTGCATTATCTAAATCAGCTGGAGGGGTCATATCAAATTCTGGTGGCATAGTTTCAGGAGGCGGCTCTTCTTCTTCAGGTCTTTCTATATCCATCAATAATTCAAGGTCCCTATCAGGCATGGTTACATCTGCAATTCTGATACCCTTTTCGTTTAATTCAACATCTCCTACTGCTATTAAGGCCTGCATTAAGTAAAAAATAATGAGTGTTAGTAAGGCCGACCCAGTAAATATAACTGATATCTTTTTAAAATTTTGCGCTGCAAAAAAATCCATAAGAAACTAGAATTTGGGTTCAGAAGCTAAAGATATAGCATAAACCCCTGCATCCCTTGATTGGTCCATTACTTTAATAATCGCATCAGCAGTTGCTCTTTCGTCGGCCTGTATAACCACAGAGCCCTGAGGATTTTCAGCTAATAATTTAGTAACATTAGCTTTTACCTGTCTCACATCAATCCTACGGCCATCAATCCATATATCATCATTTGCACCAATTGCTATAAGAATAGCGGCGTTATCTTGAATAGTTGCAGTCTCTGCATCTGGACGATTAACTTCCAATCCCGGTTCTTTAATGAAATTAGCTGTAACAATAAAAAAGATTAAAAGAATAAAAACTACATCTAACATGGGAGTTAGACTTATTTCTTCTTCTACCTCAGTAGCTTGGCTTATGGGTGATCTTCTCATAACTATTACCTTTATTATTCAGAAACTAAGTGCTCTGACAAGAGCTCCGTTTCTCTATTAGATTTATTTCTAAGAAACGTACTAGCGAATGTTCCCGTAATGGCTACAGAAAGTCCCGCCATTGCAGGTATTGTTGATCTGGAAACTCCTCCCGCCATTGCTTTAGCATCTCCCCCTCCAGTAATGGCTAATAGATGAAAGACCTCCATCATTCCAGTTATTGTTCCAAACAGTCCTAAAAGCGGAGCGACTCCAACGCACAATTTTATCAAAGTCAGGTTCTGGTTAATTTTCGATGAAGTCTTAGAAATTAACATCTCCCTAATGGCTTTCGAATTCCAGGATTTTTTATCTGTTCTTTTAGCCCAATCTTCAACAGCCACATTCACGTTTACTTGATGATTAAAGTTAAAATACCAAAGCCTTTCGAAAATGAGAAACCACATCAAGAAGGCCAATAAGCCTATCAAGTAAAGTACGTCTCCCCCTTTTTGCATAAACTCAAAAAGAGCGTCTGCAGCATCGTAGAAGAAAAACATAACCCTTTACTTTTCCTAGTAGAAATTACTGTTCTGACCTTTCCGCTGCCATCCCTATAGCCTGTTCTTCAATTGTTTCCAAAATTCCTTTTGAGAAATTAGAGACAATGGCGGACATGAATGTCATTGGAATAGCTACTGCTAACCCAAGCCAAGTAGTAACAAGAGCAATAGATATTCCTTCAGCCATAGTCTTTGGATCCCCCGTTCCAAACAAAGTAATCATTTGAAAAGTTATGATCATACCAATTATGGTTCCGAAAAGACCCATCAGAGGAGCAACTATAGAGATTAGCTTTATAAGCCAATTGAGCTTCTCAATTGGAGGCCTCTCATTAAGAATTTGTTCCGCCATTTTAAGTTCTATGGTTTCAGTATCAGCTTTCGGATTGTCTTCAGCTACTTTAAGCACCCTGCCTAGAGGGTTGTCTGTGCTAAGCGTAGAGGCGGCAAGTTGAGAGTCTATTAAAGACCTTATGCCCATGAGAGAATATAATCTCCAACCAAACAGACCCAATCCTCCCAATCCTAAAATATACAGTATGATGTAACCAACAACTCCTCCCTGTTGGGTTCTTTCGCCCCATCCCGGCATGGCTATTAAACTCGCAAGATAGGAACCACCCTGTGGTCCTGTTGGATCAACAGCAAATTGCACCGGGAATACCTCTGCATCTAACACATCAGAAGTTGTAGAGGTGTAGCGTCTTGCCGGTTGAGAAGGCAATTCCTCATACATTCCTCTTGTTGAAGCATAAGTTAGGTAATTGCCGTCAGAAACAGCATTAAAAACTCCTACTCTTACCACTTCTCTAGATTCAACCGTACCATCTAACGCAATAACATCCGTAGTGAATTTAACTACTTCTCCGGTAGCATTAATTTCCCTTTGAAGCTCAAACCAAAGTCTTTCTAATTCTGGTATAGAAGCCAGCGTAACCCCTCGACCCATTTTTACAGCTAATTTTGTTAGGAACTCTTCCCTTTCTTTACCAAATTGAGCTGAACTAATAGATTGTTCAAATATGTTTCTAGATTCTGTTGCTAATCCTGCTAAGTGTCCAAAGATCTCATTCAAAGAACCGAGTCTTTCTTTTAATTGAACTTCAGCTACAACCAATAAAGCTTCGTTAGCCTCAAATTTTACTTCTAATCTAGCCGCCTCTCTTTCAAGTCTAGCTCTTTCTGCTTTAGCATCAGCTAATAACTTAGCTTGTTTATTTTTTTCATTTCTGAACTGCCTTTCTCTGTCTCTCTGCTCTTGGGTGTCAGCAAATTGGCCTTTCTGGACAAGTTCTAATAGCTCTTCTGGAGATGAAGGGTTCTTAAATTCATCTTCAGCAGCCTCTTCTGCATAAACAGGAAAAGCCAGTAAAGAAATAACAAATAAGGGCAGTAATTTACAAGTTAATTTATTCATTTGACTGCCTCTGCATTTTGTATTGGCAGTTCGAGCATATCCACCGTAGCAAGTCTGTTTGCGATCCTTAGGCCCTTTCTTGTGGGGTTCCTATAACTGCTATCTAAAGGTACCCATTCTTCTTTTTTATTATCCCAAGCCCCCGTAAGACTTCTGTCTGAAGATTGATAAACCAGAGCAAGTCTTCCTACTCTAAGCACATTGACTTCTCTCTGTTGACCTTCAATTTCAATAGTATCCTTATAGCTATCCAACTTCCTTCCGTATTCCATTTCAACATTGAAAGTTTCTAAGACTTGTCTTAGCCCTTCAGCAGGAGAAACGGTTGGATTGTCGATTGCTGCTTTAGCGAAAGCAATTCTTTCCTTCCTTTCGGCCAAGTGAAAAGGCATATCCAATTCGATGGACTTTTCAATTCCAGCTAGCATGCGTCTCGTAAAAGGAGGTACCTGTCTTTGCATAACCTGAGCCTCTTTCATGGTTTTATCAATTTCTTTTAACCGTTCTTCTTGACGCTCAATTTGTTTTCTCATTTGAGCGTTATAAACCCTTAGGCCCTCTATCTGCTTGCTAACTGTTTTAAATTCATTGACTATCAAAGACGTGTCATCGTCCATTGAGTCTATTTTTGTTTGAGAAGCTTGCTCTAAATTCTGTCGCTGCTCACCTATATCCAGTAGAGGTTGTATTTGATCAGTTAAAGCAAGTGATGATCCCAGTAAGGTTGCCACTACAATCAGTGGAAAAGTTCTAAGACGCTTCATTAGGCTATCTCCTTAATTCTATTTTTAGTAACTTGTAATTCTATGTTTAGTAATTTGTTCCAGTGTTTATAAGTAATTTGTTCCAGTGTTTATACCTAAAATGATATGATCCAAACACCTGAAAATACCTATCTCCCCATCGAGGGATGTAGACTATAAAGGTTATTATTTAACCACGCAACATTGAATGTCTGTTCTAGAATTTTTTCTTTATATTACTTTAGCCAATTGGTCAATAGTCACCTTTCTTTGGGTTTTCATAAAAAAAAATAGCCAAATTTATTTAATTAATGTTTATTGGGGAGCTGGTTATGTTCTGCTCACAGTTGTAGCTATGACCTTGGATGGCCTTCTCGAGGATTCTAGCTTTCATGTAAGACAATACTTAGTGAATTTTTTAGTAACTCTATGGGGAATTAAGCTTTCCTTTTTCCTTTATAGGAAAGAAAAATTAAGGCTCGAAGGCTCGGCTGAGCTGATTGCTGAAAAATATGAAAGGGATCTAAAATCCTATAGGAAGAGGTTTCTTAAAATAGGGCTATTACAAGTTCTTGCCATTTTTCCAATCATATCCATTAACTATCTTCCTGGTACAAACAGTCTTAATTTTCTTGATTTCTTAGGTTTTATACTTTTTTCTTTGGGCTTTTATGTAGAAACAAAATCCAATAATGACTTATTGGCTTTTAGAGTTAATAACTTAGAGAAAAAAAGAATTTTAAGTGCTGGTTTGTGGGAATATTCGCGCCATCCCAATTATTTTGGTCATTTGTTGCAGTGGTGGGCCTTTTACATAATAGCCTGTAATGCTATTGGGGGGGCATGGAGTTTCTTTGGACCTCTAATTATGTCCCTTTACACTTTAAAAGTAGTTATTAAAGATACAGAAAAACGAATGCTAGCTAATGTTCCTGAATATAGTGGCTATATAAATAAGACAAATAAATTGATGCCTGGAGTTTTCCAAGGAGGAAATCAAGCTTTAGATGTAATACGTTCGGTGGTGCCTTTTAGGCAGTTTACTGCCTTTGCTGGATTAATTTCTCGGTCGGAAAATAAATTGATAAAAAAAATTCTTATAAGCTGGTTTTGTTACTTTTATAAACCAAATCTTGATGAATCTATTAATAAAAGGCCTCAAGATTTTAGAAGTTTCAATGATTTCTTTACACGAAAGCTTGAGTCCAAATCTAGACCGATTAATCAAGATACCGACATAATTATTTCTCCAGTTGATGGAACGGTTGTCAGCTTAGGAAATTTAAAAGAGGGAACCCTTATTCAAGCTAAAGGCATTAGCTACGATGTTAGTGACCTTATACAAGATCAGGCACTCGAGAATACTTTCAAAAATGGCTGTTATGTAACTATTTATCTAGCCCCTATAAATTATCACAGAATACATTTTCCCTTTAGTGGAACTATTGAAAAAACTAAATATCTTAAAGGCAATTTGTATAGTGTTAATGCTAGTTCAGCAAGGAGAATAAAATCTCTGTACAGCAAAAATGAAAGAACTTTCACTTTTGTAAAGTCTGAGTCTTTAAGTTATGGATTAGTCAGTGTCGGGGCAGCTATGGTAGGTAGTATTGTGCCCTTTTGGAACGAAGAAATTAACTCAAAAAAAGAGCATTTAGTTAACTTGTGGAACCAAGGACCGGATGAAGATTTGTTGAGAGTAAGCAAAGGCAAAGAACTAGGCTATTTTCAAATGGGCTCTACCGTTATTTTGTTGTTTCCTTCTGATATACAAATAGATAAAAATTTCTTGTATGAGGCTAAACCTGTAAAATTTGGGGAAGAGTTAATAAATCTTTCAGAAAGAAAATAATTACAAGGTAAATTTTGGTTTCTTATTCAACTAGTGATTTTAAGCCAGGATTAAAAATTTTAATCGATGGTGAGCCCTGTGAAATTATTGAAGATGAATTTGTTAAGCCCGGTAAAGGACAGGCCTTTAGTAAAGTTAAATTTAGAAACCTTGTAACTGGTAGATCGGGAGAAAAAACCTGTAAAGTTGGAGAATCCATAGAATCAGCAAATATAAATGAGCTTGAAATGCAATACTTGTACTCAGAGGGTTCTAACTGGTGTTTTATGGACCAAGTAACGTATGATCAGGTTCTAATTCCGGAGGATTTAATAGGTGATAAGAAGAGCTGGTTGACCGAGGAAGCTGTCTGTAAAGTGCTTCTATGGAATGACTCTCCTATTTCTGTAGTTCCTCCAAATTTTGTGGACTTAAGGATTAGTCAAACTGACCCGGGTGTTAAGGGCGATACAGTTTCCGGGGGAAGTAAACCAGCCACTCTTATTACCGGAGCTGTAATTAAGGTTCCTCTGTTTGTCTCTGAGGGTGATGTTATTACTATTGATACCCGAAATGGTGAGTATCAAGGAAGAAAGTAAGTAGTAGCCATGAAAGAACTATTGAGAGACGCTCTAACAGATAGCCTAAAATCACTGAAAGAACAATATGACGTTGATCTTTCAACTATAAAAATAGAAGTAAAAGAAAATAAAGAAAAGGACTTTGGAGATTTTTCAACTAACTTAGCCCTGGTTTTGTCAAAAAAACTTTCTGAGCAGCCAAAAAAAATTGCTGAAATTCTCTTAGGAGAATTGGATAAAAAGGAGTTTATAGATCGTATTGACATTGCTGGTCCAGGCTTTATTAACTTTTTTCTGTCTCAAACATCCAGAACAGAAATTCTTAAAACTGTTAATAAAGAAAAGAACAAGTTTGGTTTTAGTCAAAAGAAGGAGTTTGAGTCAGATAAGATATTAATTGAATACGTTTCTAGTAACCCCACAGGCCCTTTACATGTTGGCCATGGAAGGGGGGCGGTATTTGGATCTGTACTTTCAAGCATACTTCGAGCGACTGGAAATCAGGTTGATGAAGAATATTATGTAAATGATCAAGGAAGGCAAGTTGAAATTCTTTCCCTTAGTGTGTGGTTAAGATATCTAATGATTTTTAATCAAATCAACCTTTTCCCAAATAACTGTTACCAAGGAACTTATATTGAAGAGCTAGCGGAAGAACTTGAAAGAGATTATGGGGAAAAGTTTTCTATAACTAAAGAAATTGAAAATCAGATTTCTCAAATGCTCCAACTAGATATGGAAGAAGAGGCTTTGGACGGCCTGATATCTCAAAGTAAAGAAGCTCTAAATGAAAGTTTTGATGAAATAAAATCTTTTGCCCTTAATAGGATTTTGAAAAACATAGAGGGAGATTTAAAAGATTTTGGAGTAAAACATAATAGTTGGTTTAAAGAATCTACAATGTTTAGAGCCGATAAAGACAAGACCCCTTTGATTTATAAAGCTCTGGATTCTTTACAGGCAAAGAAACAGCTTTATGAAAAAGATGGCGCCCTTTGGTTTAGGTCTACCGACTTTGGTGACGAGAAAGACAGGGTGGTTAAAAGAGAAAATGGAGCAACTACCTATTTTGCCTCTGACATTGCTTACCACGCTAATAAATACGATCGTGGCTATTCAAAAATCATAAATATCTGGGGCGCAGATCACCATGGATATCTACCAAGAGTCAAAGCAGCTATGTCAGCTCTAGATGAAGATACTGATAAATTTGAGGTAGTCTTTATCCAATTTGCTAACCTTATTAGAAACGGTAAGAAGCTTTCTATGTCTACCCGGGCTGGGGAATTTATATCTTTGAGCGAGTTAATTGAAGAAGTGACATCTGAAGCGGCCAGGTTTTTCTACATCAACAGGAAAGGCAACCAGCATTTAGACTTCGATTTAGACTTAGCAAAAGAACAAAGTAAAGACAACCCCCTTTATTATATTCAGTATGCCCACGCTAGAATTTGTAGCGTTTTTGACAAGTTAGAAGAAAACAAGAAATCATACAAAGAATCTATTGCCATAGACTCACTTGATCAGCTTAACAGTGAACAAGAAATTGAAATTCAGAAACTATTATCCCAATTTCCTGAAGTTGTGATTCGTTCTGCAGCTAACTATGAACCTCATTTGATTTGTTATTATTTAAGAAACTTGGCGGGAACTTTTCATAGTTATTACAACAATGAAAAAATATTAGTTGAGAAAGAAAGCACACTCCAAGCAAGATTATTTTTAATTTCTGCTGTAAGGCAGGTTGTTTTCAATGGCTTAACGATTTTGGGCATTAGTGCCCCAAAAACCATGTGATAGATGTTGTATGGCAGAAGTTAAAAAATTTAAATCTTTTCTTGCAGAATTTAATGAGACCTGTTGCCGAATAGGAAAAAATCCTAAAGACATAACTATTTTAGGAGCTAGCAAGGGCCAGCAAGTAGACTCCATAAAGTTGGCATTTGAAGAAGGCATTAAGCATTTTGGGGAAAACTTTCTTCAGGAAGCTGAACAAAAGATTTCGGAAATTGGAAATCTTCCCACCTGGCATTTTATAGGCTCTATTCAGAGTAGAAAAGCCAAGAGAATAGCCTCTTTATTTCATTGGGTTCAAACAGTGGATAGACTTAAGGTAGCTAGGAAGCTTAATGAAAATAGACCCCAGGAAATGGAAAAACTGAATGTCTGTATACAAGTAAATCCAGACAATGAGGAAAGCAAGTCTGGGGTTCCTCTTGCTGGAACTAAAAACTTGATAGGAGAATTGGCTCAATTAGAAAGACTTAGGGTAAGGGGACTGATGTCTATTCCGGCGCCTACCAAAGATTTTGAACAACAGAGAAAGAGGTTTGGTAGAATTCGTTCCTGTTTTGAAGATCTAAAGGCAATCTATCCTCAATTGGACACCCTGTCGATGGGAATGTCAGAAGACTATGAGGCGGCGATACTTGAGGGCTCTACAATGATAAGAATTGGAACTAACATTTTTGGTGCGAGGAATTGAAAAAGAATATATCAAACATAGGTTTTATAGGTGCCGGTAATATGGCAACCGCTATAATTTCTGGCTTAATCAGAAATAAATTTAATAATTCACATGTCTTTGTTAGTTCGCCCGAAGAAGACCATTTAGAGAAGCTTAAAGGCAATTTTTCTGTCAATGTAAGTAAGGATAACAGGGAGGTAGTTAACTCTGTTTCAACCCTTGTGTTGGCAGTCAAGCCAAATGTAGTTGAAGCTGTGTTAGATGAACTCTCAACGGAAATTCCTAAAAACGATCCTTTATTGATCTCCATAGTTGCAGGCTACAAAATAGCTTCTATTGAAGACAAGTTAGACTCTAAGTTAAAGATTGTAAGAGCCATGCCAAACACTCCTGCCAGTATAGGTATGGGTGTCAGTGCTCTAACTGCAAACCAATGGATTGTTGAAGAAGATAAATCGGTGCCTGAATCAGTATTTGGATCAATCGGCTTAACTTGTTGGCTGGAAGAAAGTGCCTTTGATTTATTCACAGCACTAATAGGATCAGGACCAGCTTATATTTTTTATTTGATAGAAGCACTTCAGGAAGCTGCAAAGGGTCTGAATCTAGACGAAAGCACCACAAAAGAATTGATAACTGAAATGATAAAAGGGTCATCCACTCTGGCGAATCAAAGTGAAGACAGCCTTTCTTTGTTAAGAGAAAAGGTAACCTCCCCAGGAGGAGTAACAGAAAAGGCCCTAGAAATATTGAACAGAAAAGAGGTAGGCCGCTCTATTATTGAAGCTATTTTAGAGGCCTCTGATAAATCTAAAACCTTAGGAGGTTCTTAAAATTGACTGAAGCCACCATATACTTATTTAAAGCTATTTTAGATGTAATCTCTGTAGTAATTCTTATAACTTTTTTCTTTCGACTCTTAAAGGTTGATTACTACAACCCATTGGTGCAGGGGATGCTTAAATTCGCAGATATTTTTACTTCGTTAATAAGATCAATATTTAAACCTATTTTTGGAATAGATTTAGCTAGCCTTATAACAGCCGCAGCTCTACAGGCCTTCTGCTTTTACCTAATCTCACTCAACGATGCTGTTTTATTCAGCCTTGGAATTATGATTTCTTGGTCTTTATTCTCTGTTCTACTAATAGGATTAACTGTTGCCTGGTGGGCACTAGTCGGAGGTGTAGTCATCAGCTGGGTGGCTCCCGTTAGTTCCTTCCCTCCCAGCCGGTTGCTATTACAAATGTCTTCTCAAATTTGTAAGCCTTTTAGGTTATTTTTACCGCTGGTAGGAGGTTTGGATTTTTCTCCCATTCTTGCTTATATAATCCTTCAATTTCTATGGAGTGCGGTCTACGGTCTTTCCACTAGCGCAGGATTGCCTATGTACCTTAGTATGGGTAGTTAAACTAAACAGTGTGATTGGTTTCTTTCTCTTAAATTTTGAATTCCTCCAAAATATAACTTAGAATTGCATTAGCACCGATTTGATCCAGCTTGCGGGTGCTATATAAATGCGGCTAAAGAGGTTATAAATGAGACCTGTTTAGCATTTGCTGGCAGGTTTTTTTTTGAAATGAATAATAAAAGCTCAATAGGACTAATCAAACCAAGTTCTGTTAAATTTGATAACTCCTTGCTATTAGAGTGTGGCAAGGAGCTTAAAGGCTTTGAGATGGTGTATGAAACTTATGGCAAGCTAAATGAAGAAAAATCAAATGCCATTTTAGTTTGTCATGCACTTAGTGGAAGTCATCATGCAGCCGGCTATCACAAAGACTCAGAAGAAAAAGCTGGTTGGTGGGATTCTTTGATAGGACCCAATAAAGCCATAGATACTAATAAATATTTCGTTGTGTCTCCAAATAACTTGGGAGGCTGTCATGGCACAACCGGGCCAAAATCAACTAACCCCGAAACAAATCAGGCGTATGGTCCTGACTTCCCTGTCTTGAGGGTAAGGGATTGGACTAATAGTCAGGCATTGTTGGCTGATCATTTAGACATTAATACTTGGCATGCGGTAGTTGGAGGTAGTTTGGGCGGCATGCAGGCCTTAGATTGGAGTATTGCTTACCCTAAGAGAATAAAAAAAGCTGGAGTAATAGCTGCCGCCCCCAAGTTAAGTGCACAAAACATAGCGTTTAATGAAGTAGCAAGACAAGCGATAACTTCTGACCCAGATTTTCAGGAAGGAAACTATATGCAAACAAACACTTCACCAAAAAGCGGGTTAAGACTAGCTAGAATGGTGGGTCATATTACCTATCTATCAGATGAATCAATGAAAAGTAAGTTCGGCAGGGAGTTGAAAGAAGAAAAGTTAGGTTTCGGGTTTGATGCTGAGTTTCAAGTTGAAAGCTATTTGAGGCACCAAGGAGATGCTTTTTCGAAAACTTTTGATGCAAACACCTATCTTTTAATGACAAAAGTCTTAGATTACTTCGATCCCGCTGATGAATTTGACGGCGATCTTGTGACAGCATTCAAGCCTATACTTGCTCAGGCCTTAGTGCTTTCATTTTCTTCTGACTGGAGGTTTTCGCCTTCAAGATCCAAGGAGATAACCAATGCACTTATAAACGCAAAAAAGAAAGTGAGCCATATAGAAATTGATTCTCCTTTGGGCCATGACTCCTTTCTATTTCCTGAAGAAAGATATGTTGAAGTCCTGAAAACGTTCTTAGGGAGTCAATCATGAAAACAGAAACGGTAATTGAAAGCTGGGTAAAGGATGGATCTAGCATTTTAGATCTGGGATGTGGAGACGGATCTATCCTAGAAGCACTAAGATCAAACAAATCTGTACAAGGTTATGGCATTGAGATTGATAGAAAAAACATTGAATCCTGTTTAGAAAAAGGCCTTGAAGTAATTGAACAAAACATTGACGAAGGGCTCTCTAACTTCCTAGACAAAAGTTTTGATACAGTTTTGGTAAGTCAAACTATACAAGTGCTCAAGAATCCTAAGCAAGCTCTAGAAGAGATAACGAGAATTGGTCATCAGTCCATCATAGTTATTCCTAACTTTGGACATTGGAAATCTAGATTAACTCTTTTCTTAAAAGGAAAGATGCCAGTAACGGAATCTCTCCCTGAAAAGTGGTATGAAACACCAAATATACATCTTTGCACACTGACTGATTTCGAAAATCTGTGCGCTGAATTAAATATTATCATTGAGGAAAAGAAAATTCTTGACCCAAAAGGAAGGGTCAATGCTGTTTTGTCTGCATGGTCCAATTTATTAGGCAGTTCAGTCATCTATAGGCTTTCGAGGTAAAAGTGGAAATAATTTTAGCCACTCAAAATGCTGGCAAGTTAAAAGAATTCAATGATCTTGCTAAAGGCAGGGGTTTAAAATTTATTCCTATTCCGGTTGAACACACTTTCCCAGAAGAAACTGGGCGTACCTTTTTTGAAAATGCTTTTATAAAAGCTAATTATTTCTTTTCTGTAACAGGCATACCTTCTATAGGAGATGATTCAGGACTAGAGGTGGAAGCTCTTAATGGAAGGCCTGGAATTCATTCTTCTAGGTATTCCAGAGAAGGCACGGACAAATCCAATGTGGATAAATTACTTTTGGAATTGAAGGACGTGCAAGATAAAGATAGGTCCGCAAGATTTAAATGTTGCTTGGTCTTAATGCAGAACAACCTAAACGAACCAATAAGTGCAGAGGGAGTGGTTGAAGGAAAAATAAGTGAAGGAAAAAAAGGCAACAAGGGGTTTGGTTACGACCCCGTTTTTATTCCGAAGGGCTCTTTGCTACATATGGCTGAAATAGAAGAAAGTGAAAAGAATCTTATAAGCCATAGGGCTAATGCCTTCAGATTACTTATGAAAAAACTACCTAGGGGTTTTGCGAAAGAGTAATTCTCTAGACTCCCTACCCTCTATTAATGCTTTTCTTTCGTACTTTGTCTGGGGTAGTGACTTTAAATACTCAGGTAGATTTGTTAAGTCTTCCCTTAGCCACCCGTTATCTGAAGCGACAGCTTCTTTGACTTGAGTGTAATAATCCCCCCAGTCAGTTTTACAGAACACAAGCCCCCCTATAACAACCTTGTCGTATAGGAGATTTAAAAAATCTTCTGATAATAATCTTCTTTTAAGATGTTTTCTTTTGGGCCAAGGATCTGGATATAAAAAAATCATAGCATCAAAGGTTTCGTTAGTTACCTTTGTCTCTAGAAGATCAAATACATCAGACTCTATTATCTTTAAGTTAGTTAACTTATTCTGTTCAATTTGGTTAAGGGCTGAACCAATTCCTGGGGGGTAGACTTCTATGCCCACAAAGTTGACTTCGTTAAATCTATCAGCCATATACAGTAGACTTTCACCAGAACCAAACCCAACATCTGCTATCAGTTTTTTTGGTGACCCCTCAAAAGCTGCTGAAAAATCTACCTTATCTTCTCCAAGTTGGATGGTATGCTGCTTTTTTAAGTATTTAAGTGCTCTTCTTTGCGCTGATGTTGTTCTTCCTTTTCTCAGAACAAAGCTTTTCTTGGCATTCTTTAGCTCTGGTCTCAAAGATGACGGCATAAATTCTATTCGATCAAGCCTTTTTGGGGTGAAGAAGCTGAAGCAAGTGGCGTTTTTTCCATTCTGCCAGCTAAATAAGCCTGTCTTCCAGATTCAACGGCTTTCTGCATTGCTTCTGCTAAAAATTAGTCCAAAGGAAAATTCTGTTTAACCTTCTTCATGGCATTTTGTTCTATCTGCCTTACCCTTTCAGCAGAAATGCCATATTTATCTGCTAATTCATGCAGAGTTAATTTTTGGTCTGTAAGCCACCTGTCATAAATAATATCTCGACTTCTATCGTCTAATTGCTTTAAAGCTTCATATAGCTGAGTTGTATTCAGAGTTGAATCGTCTTCCTTTTCAATTATTTCAGAAGGGTTAGCCGAAGAATCTTCTAGATAATTAGCTGGGGCGTAATTAGTTGCATCACTATCATCGCCTTCAAGAGGATCAAACGACATATCTAAGCCACTAAGGCGTTTTTCCATTTCTCTTACTTCTGCAGGCTTAACCCCAAGATCTTTTGAAATAGATTTAATTTCCTCTTCGGTCAACCATCCTAAATTCTTTTTTTTACTTCTTAAATTAAAGAAAAGTTTTCGTTGTGCTTTGGTGGTTGCAATTTTTACAATCTTCCAGTTTCTTAGAACATATTCGTGAATTTCTGCTTTAATCCAGTGAACAGCAAACGAAATAAGCCTAACCCCCACCTCAGGATTAAATCTTCTCACTGCCTTCATTAATCCTATATTGCCTTCCTGTATTAGGTCTGCTTCAGAAAGACCATAGCCAGAGTATGTCTTAGCGATATAGACTACAAACCTAAGGTGGGCAAGTACCAATTTTCTAGCTGCATCTAGATCATCTCTGTAATAAAGGTCTTCGGCTAACTTTCTTTCCTGCTCTCGGGTAAGGATTCCAATGTTGTGAATAGAATTTATGTAAGATTTAAGATTACCTCCAGGTGATGCAATGTCCATCTCCTGAAGCGAAGTTCCTGGCTTAATTTCTTCTTTTTTTGTTTTTTTAGTCATTTCTTAGCGGAATTCTACATTTTTAACAACAGACTATGCAAATTATGGGAAACCTTAAGAAAAAAGACTCTTCCAGGAGAAGCTCGAATCTCCAACACAATAAAATTCAGGATTCTTCTTTTCTGAATCAAAAACATATTTGAAATCTTTTCCTTTTAGCCCCCTTAATGTTCCACCTGCAGCTTCTAGCACAGCCTGTCCGGCAGCTATGTCCCATTGCGAAGTTGGCCCCATCCTGCAATAAATATCTGCTTCGCCTTCTGCAACTCTGCAAAGCTTTAATGAACTTCCAGCTTCAATTAATTCTATTTCTTTAAAGTTTTTACTCACTCTTTTTAAGAATTGATGATCTTTTTTAGTTTGATGACTTCTACTCACTGTAACTGTAATCAGATCTAGATTTAGACCTCTAGTTTTTATCTGGCTTTGGATACCATTTATTTCCTTATACGCGCCTACACCTGATATGCCTTTAAATAATTCTTCTTTGGCTGGTGCGCTTACCACTCCCAATACAGGAGACCCATTTTCAATTAAAGCTATATTTACCGTGAAGTCACCGTTCCTATTTAAAAACTCCTTTGTCCCATCGAGCGGATCTATAAGCCAAAATGTCTTATCTCCTTTTTTATGCTTCACTTTATCTTCTTCTGATAACACAGGAAACTTCAAGTCTAAGTTATTTAATCCCTCTATTATGAGTCTATGCGAAGAAAGGTCGGCCTCTGTTACCGGGGATCCATCTTCTTTCTTCTCTTGAGTAACTTCTTTTCTAAAGTAAACATCCATAACGCTTTCAGAGGCTTTTAGAGCTATTTCAGCTATCTCTTCTGATAGTTCTAATAATCTTTCTTTGTCCTTAAACATATATCTTTGATTTGTTAGCTGATATTTTTCTTTTACAATAGCCGACAAACCCTTGCTGTAAAAGTAATATGAATGATAAAGAAAAATTAATAAAAAACACTGAAATTATAAAGAAAGGCTTAAATCTACTTGGTAGGAATAGAAAAACAGTACTTTCTCATCATAAAACTTTTGAACTAACTGATGAACTTGAAGAAAGGGTGGAAGAGATGCTTGTTAGCCTAAAAGAAGAAAAAAATGAATCATGAGGAGAATACTATGAATTACAGTTGTTTTAAGTGTGAAATAAAAGACAAAATTGCCCACATTGAAATGTGTAGGCCAGATGAATTTAACTCTATGAATAAGGCTTTCTGGTCCGAACTGCCTAACTTAGTTGATTCTATATCGAATGATGCTAACGCTAGAGTAATAGTCCTTTCAGCACAAGGAAAGCACTTCTGTGCAGGAATGGATTTGGCTAATTTTGCTCCTAACCCTAATACACCAAAGGCACATTTAGGAATGAGAAAAGAATCTGCATTCAGAGGAACTTTAGATTTACAGCACACCATCTCGTGTTTAGAAAAGGCCAGAATGCCAGTGATAGCAGCCATTCAGGGAGCCTGTGTAGGCGGTGGTGTAGATTTAGCTACTGCCACGGATATTAGATATTGCACCAAAGATGCCTTTTTCTGTATTCAAGAAATAAATATTGGGCTGGCAGCTGATGTGGGAACCCTACAAAGATTACCTCATTTAATTCCTGAAGGCCTAGTTCGGGAGCTGGCTTTTACAGGCAGGCGGTTTAAAGCTGAGGAAGCTTTTAAATTTGGACTTGTTAATGAGGTTTTTGATAGCCATGAAGAGATGTTAAAAGGCGTTATGGAAGTGGCAAAGGAAATAACAAAAAAAGGCCCTCTTGCAGTAACTTCAACTAAAGAAATCTTGAATTATGGAAGGGATCATTCTATGGAAGATTCTCTTAATTACGTAGCCCTCTGGAACAATGCCATGGGCATAAGTGATGAAATGTCGGAAACATTTAAAGCCCAGTCAGAGAAGAGAGATCCTGACTTTGAAGATCTCCTTCCAAGAAAAAAATATATGGGAGATTAGGTTTAACCTAGCTTCCTAAGAAACACTGGAGAAAACTGACCTGAGTCTTGCTTACTATAGCTATAGCCCTCAAGGTTAAATCCTAAGATTGCTTCTGGTTTGTCTATATGGTTAAGGGCGATGTACCTAGCCATCAAGCCCCTTGCTTTTTTTGCGTAAAAGCTAATTATTTTGTACTTACCATTTTTGTAATCCTTAAACACAGGACTAAAGACTGGAAGTTTTAATTCTGACAATTTAACTGAAGAAAAATATTCGACAGACGCCAAATTTAATATTGATCTGTTCTTGTGGGTTTCAAGTGCCTTTGCTAAGGATACTGCAATTTTTTCTCCCCAAAATTCGTAAAGATCTTTTACTTTGGCGTTCTTAAATTTAGTTCCCATCTCAAGCCTATAGGGCTCCATTAAATCTAAAGGTTTTAAAATTCCATAAAGTCCAGACAGTATTCTTAAATGGTTGTCTAAAAACTTGATTTGTTTTTTATTTAAGCTTCTTGCATCAAGGCCGGTGTAGACATCCCCTTTAAAGGCATAGATAGCTTGTCTGGAAGTTTCCCTTAAATCCTTATCCCCCTTCCAGTTCATATTTCTTTCAAAATTTAAGTCAGCCAACTTCTCACTTAAACCCATCATTGAAGAAAGATCCTCTGGACCTAGGACCTTCAATTCTCGCATTAACTTTCTACTTTCTGACAAGTGTTCAGAGACGGAATAACCCACAGAAGGGACCTTAGTCTCATAATCTAAGGTTTTGGCTGGAGAGACTACTGAGATCATGTAAGCCCCAAGACAAGTTTGGCCATTATATTTCTTTGAATTTCATTCGAACCGGCATATATGCTTGCCTTTCGATAATTAAAATATCTTGGCGCTGAAGTATTTGCAAAATCACTACCTATGGGCGGTTCATTATGGCCTATTCCTGGACCAGAGTTATTGAATGGCAAAGCATAATAATCAACAGCTTCAACAGCTAATTCTGTTATTAACTGTCCTATTTCAGTCCCCCTAGTCTTTAATAAAGATGATTCAGGTCCCACATTCTGCCCTGCGGATAAGCTTCCTAAGATTCTTAACTCTGTTGCTTCCAAGGCATTTATTTGGATTTCAACCTGAGCTACTTTATCTAAAAATGCAGTATCTTCAATTAAAGCTCCATCAGAAGACATTTGGGTTTTAGCCATTTCAACAACCCTGTCGAGAGATGAATAAAGGCTGGCCGAGTACCCGTTTCCTCTTTCAAATTCCAGCAGATACTTCGCGTATGTCCACCCCTTGCCTTCTTCTCCAATTAAATTCTCTTTTGGAACCTTAACATCCTCAAAAAAAACGGTGTTAACTTCTTGATATCCCTCTGGGGCCTTATCTAGGGTCACTATAGGCTGCACATTTATTCCTGGTGAGTGCATGTCGATTAATAAAAATGAAATGCCCATTTGTCTAATCTCTTCATTACTAGTTCTAACTAGACAAAAAATCATGTCAGCAAATTGTGCCATAGTTGTCCAAGTTTTAGAGCCATTTACAAGATAGTGGTCTCCTTTGTCTTCGGCTTTGGTCTTAAGAGACGCCAAGTCGGAACCAGATCCTGGCTCAGAGTAGCCCTGACACCACAATACTTTAGAAGCGAGAATGTCTGGTAAGTATTTTTCTTTTTGCGCATCTGTTCCAAAGGCCATAATCACTGGGGCAACCATTTTTTCTCCAAACGCTATGACTGAAGGGGCATTTACTGCTGCCATTTCCTTGTTAAAAAAATACTTCTGAGTGGCTGTTAATTCAGCTCCGCCATACTCTTTCGGCCAAT
Organism: Gammaproteobacteria bacterium; assembly: GCA_012965075.1. Classification (GTDB taxonomy): domain Bacteria; phylum Pseudomonadota; class Gammaproteobacteria; order Magnimaribacterales; family Magnimaribacteraceae; genus AEGEAN-183. The sequence continues at coordinate 18,782 of DTSY01000122.1, forward strand.
TAATTCCTGCCCAGCCCCCTTTATATAATAGCTGTTGCCATTCCATATGGTCCTCTCTGGTTAAATGGCCGTTGGGGCTATTTCCATACCTTTTTCTCATGTCTTCCGAATAGTTCTCTTTCAACCACTCTCTAACTTCGCTTTGAAAATCAAGTTCTTCTTGTGTAAATTGCAAGTCCATATAAATTAACCTCCCATTAATTATAAATTAGAAAGAAATCAACGCAATCAGTTAACGTATGAATCAGATCACTCGATCATTAGATTTCTTTTCAGAGATGACAGGGCGCTTCTGTTCTTGGTTCGTTGCCCTCATGGCCTTAATCACTTGCGTGGTGGTTGTAATGAGGTATGGATTAGACCTGGGTTCAGTCTTGCTTCAGGATGTAGTTCTATATTTGCACGGAGCTTTATTTCTCTTAGGCTCTTCTTTTGCCTTAAAACGTAATGCTCACGTTAGAGTCGATATTTTTTATAGAGAGTTTTCAGAAAAAAAGAAAGCCTTTGTAGATCTTGTCGGCCACTGTCTTTTCTTGCAACCAGTTTGTTGGGTGATATTTCTCTTTTCATGGGGTTTTGTGGAACTCTCTTGGAGAATTATGGAAGTCTCGGCTGAGCCCGATGGACTTCCTTTTGTTTATTTGCAAAAGAGCCTCTTGATTGCTTTGTGTTTATTCATGGCTCTTCAGAGCTTTTCTGAAATTTTAAAAAGCATCTTAAAAATAAAAAATGGCTGAGTTCATACCTCTATTGATGTTCGGAATTATTTGCTTAGTACTTTTAGCTGGCTTTCCTGTAGCATTTTCTCTAGCTGGAACTGCGCTTATATTCGCAGGCTTGGGAATACTTTCGGGAACTTTTGATGCTTCTCTTTTGGGAACTATACCTAATAGGATGTTTGGGGATATGACCAACACTAATCTAGTGGCAGTGCCCTTATTCATTTTTATGGGAATACTGTTTGAAAAATCTAATCTTGCAGAAGATTTATTGAGCAATATGGCTGACCTTTTGGGGGGGTTTAGGGGCAGCCTGGCTGTATCTGTAATAATTGTGGGAGCTATGATTGCTGCAAGCACAGGCATAGTGGGGGCAACTGTGATTGCTATGGGTCTAATTTCTCTACCTATAATGCTCCAAAGAAACTACGACCAAAGCTTAGCTACTGGGACTATCTGCGCTACCGGTACTTTGGGCCAGATCATTCCCCCCTCTATTGCATTAGTTCTTTTGGGAGATGTTCTCTCAGCAGCTTACCAACAATCTCAACTTAGTTTAGGTATATTTTCTGCGAGGACAATTTCGGTAGGTGATTTATTTATGGGTGCAATAGTTCCAGGTTTAATCCTGGTTATTGCTTACATTTCATATGTGCTATTCAAAGCCTATGCTCAACCTTCTACTGCACCCGCTCAGGAAGTCAGGACCATTGAAAATAGGGCTAAAATAATTTTAACCACTCTACTTCCACCCCTGGTTTTGATAGTAGCTGTTTTAGGATCCATCTTAATGGGTATTGCGACCCCTACTGAAGCCGCAGGTGTCGGAGCTCTTGGTGCTATGGGACTTGCATTGAGTAAAGGAAGTTTAAATCGAGAGAACTTAACCTCTGCTGTCCAAAGTACTACTGAAATAACATCAATGGTCTTTATGATTCTGTTGGGTTCGTCAATATTTTCTCTTGTCTTTCGTGGATTTGGGGGTGATGACTTAGTTAATAGTATTTTTAATCAAATGCCTGGCGGTGTTTTCGGAGCCATGCTTATTGTCATGATAATTATTTTTCTCTTAGGATTTATATTGGACTTTATTCAAATTACTTTCGTGGTGGTCCCTATTGTCGGTCCAGTTTTAATGGCGATGGGCATAGATCCTCTTTGGCTAGGAATTATGATAGCCATTAATCTACAAACATCTTTTCTCACCCCTCCTTTTGGATTCGCTTTATTTTATTTGAGGGGTGTTGCGCCTGACTCTGTTCCTACTGGAGCCATATATAGAGGTGTGATTCCTTTTATAATAATCCAATTACTAGTCTTGCTAGGCCTCGCTATCTTCCCCTCATTAGTAACTGCTCTGCCAAATGCCATTTATGGACTTTAAATGTCTTTCAAAAGGTAAGCAGCTCTATCTGCTCTGTAAGACGACCTAACCATAGGCCCCGAAGCTACCTCTTTAAAGCCTATTCCTTTAGCCATATCTTGGTAATATAAAAACTCTTCTGGCGGAACGTATCTTTCAACAGGCAAGTGATTAAGGGTAGGTCTTAAATACTGGCCTAGGGTTAAGATTTCTACGCCGACTGAAAAGGCATCAATTAAAGTAGACTCTATTTCTTTTGTTGTTTCCCCCAGTCCTAGCATTAGGCTGGTTTTAGTTAAAACCTCTGGGCTGATCTTCTTTGCTTCTTTGAGGACATTGAGGGTCCGAAAATAACCGGCCCTAGGATCTCTAACTTTTTTGGTTAGCCTCTCGACTGTCTCTACATTCTGAGCGAAAACATCCAACTTAGAATTGAGCAAAACAGAGATTGATTTCTTTTTCCCCTCAAAATCAGGAACTAGTGCTTCCACCATTACTTCTGGGCAAATATTTTTGATGGCTTTTATTGTGTTGGAATAGTGTTTTGCCCCTCCATCCTTAAGGTCATCTCTGTTGACTGAAGTTAGGACCACATATTTGAGTAACATTTTTTTTATAGATTGAGCTATCTTAAGAGGTTCTTTTTTATCTAACCTACCTCTTGGATTTCCAGTATCTACTGCACAGAATTTACATGCTCTTGTGCAAACATCACCTAGAAGCATGAAAGTAGCGGTTCCGTGGCTCCAACATTCCCCAATATTTGGACACATGGCCTCTTCACAAACTGTCTTTAGGTAATTGTCTTTAACAATCTTTTTAACTTCCTTAAATTTAGGTGTCAACACATAATTGAGCCTGAGCCAGGAGGGCTTTCTTGTTGGAAGAATGTTTTTATTTATATTTGGTTTAATTCCATTTCTTATGGCTATAGTGCCATTTTCTTTAATGGTCTTAGAAGGAATAATCTGATTCATGTGTCCATACCTCCTTCAAATCTTGCTTTTACTGTTTTTTCAAAGTCCTTAAAGGCTTTTTCTATTGGAATCTCGGCAAATTCATTAAGGTGTGTCACTTTTAAAGATTGCTTGCCACAGACATTAATAGATTCAAAGGGGCTTAAGTCCATATCAATATTTATACTCAGCCCATGATAAGAGTAGCCTCTTTTAATTTTCAAACCAACTGAACATATTTTCTTGTCTCTAATGTAAACCCCAGGATTTCCTTGTTGTCTTTTAGAAGAAACCCCATAGTCTTTTAAAAAGTCCATTACTGAAGCTTCCAGCTCATTAACAAACCTTTTTGGGCCCCAGCCCTTGCGACGCAGGTTAATTAAAAAATAGGCTACTATCTGACCAGGGCCATGATAAGTGACCTCTCCTCCTCTATCTGATCTTATAACGGGTATATCATTCTTAATGAGCAAGTTCTTTTTTGAAGCCCCAAACCCCAAGGTATAAACTGGAAAATGTTCAAGCAACCAGAGCTCGTCTGGATCTCCCTGGCCTTTTGAAAGAATGACATTCTGCATCGAGGCCCAGGTCTTATGATAGTCCTGCAAGCCTAGCTTTCTTAATTTAAGATCCAATTTCTTTTTATTGCTCCTGTCTGACTTTTTTATTCCTCTAAATCTCTCATTTCAATAAAGGCTTTTTCAGAAATCTCGTGATATTGGATCACGTCTTGCTTAAAAGCCAGGTAGGAGTTATAAATTTTTGTGGCCATTTCATCATCTTTTATGAACTCTTCCATTACCTCTTCAGAAATTCTTCTTAACTCAATTAAAACATCGTCAGGTAGCTTTCTTAGTTCTACTCCGTGCACTTCAACCAATTCGGTCAACGCCCTATTGTTATTTGCAGTGTATTCATCGAGCATCTCTTGATTTACTGCTCTAGCAGCATATTTAACTATGGCTTTTAAATCGTCAGGTAAAGATGAATAAGCTTCTTTATTTATTATTATTTCTAGGGTCGAGCCCCCCTCATGCCATCCAGGGTAATAGTAATAATCTGCAACTTGGTGAAACCCAAATGTTAAATCGTTGAAAGGGCCGACCCACTCTGCAGCATCAATTACCCCCTGTTGTAATGCTAGAAAAATATCACTTCCAGGCAACAATACTGTCTCAGCACCTGCCCGTGAAAAGATTTCTCCTGCCAATCCAGGTATTCTCATTTTTAGCCCCTTTAGGTCATCTAGTGAGTTAATTTCCTTCTTAAACCAGCCTGCCATTTGAACTCCCGTATTACCTCCTGCAAAGGGTATTAAGTTAAAAGGAGCATAGGCTTCTTCCCAAAGCTCTTGACCACCTCCCCAGTGGATCCAAGAATTAATTTCTTGCGCTGTTAACCCAAAGGGAACGGCTGTAAAGAACTGTGAAGATTTAAGTTTTCCTGTCCAATAATAAGAGGCTCCATGCCCTAGTTGTGCTGCACCTCTTGAAACTGCATCGAAAACTTCCATCGCAGGAACCATCTCCCCTGCACCATAAACCTTGATCTTTAACCTGCCATTGCTCATCTCATCTACATATTTAGAAAGGTTCTCGGCAGCCCGTCCTAGGCCTGGATAATTTTTGGGCCAGGTCGTAACCATATTCCACTTGTAGACTTTATTTAAATCAATTTCTGTGGTCTCCTGTATTGCTGTAGTTGAGCTCTCAGAACATCCCCAAAAAAGACAAATGAGAAAGAAGGACAAGAGTTTTTTCTTCATAATTTTCATTAATTAAATTGGCCTTAATTTCGCGTAAGAAGCCATGAGCCACTTAGTCTCGCTCGAATCAAAATTAACTTCTACTCTAGCATTAGCTCCTTGGCCTTCATAGTTAAGAATAACGCCTTCACCAAAAACTTCATGGACTACCCTCTGACCTAAAACCAAGTCTGTTTCTGGTATCTCTCCTTGAGCAATGATCCCCTTTGAATTATAAGATTTTCTGCCTATTGCACCACCTGTTCTGATTTCTTGTGTTAACTCAGGTGGTATTTCTCTCAAGAATCGAGAGGGGGGGTTGAATGTTTCATTCCCATGCAAATTTCTCATTTCAGCGTAGATTATGTAAAGCTTTTCCATGGCTCTGGTCATCCCCACATAACAAAGCCGTCTCTCTTCTTCCAGTTGTCCGGGATCTTCTATGGACAGTCTGTGAGGAAAAAGGTTTTCTTCAAAACCCGTTATGAAAACTAAAGGAAATTCCAATCCCTTCGCGGAATGTAGTGTCATAAGCTGTATTGCGGACTCATGCTCTTCTGCTTGTTCTTCTCCTGCATCAAGCGCTGCATGATCAATGAATGATTTTAAGATGGGAGTATCTTCTTCTTGAATGTCAGGTTCATAATCGCCAGCTGCACTGACGAGCTCATCTAAATTCTCTACCCGAGTTCTACCTTTCTCCCCTGCCTCTTTTTTATGATAATCAATTAATCCACTTCTCTGGATAACATGGTCTACTGTTTCTTTTAGTTCTAGGCCACTAACTTCAGCCTGAAGACTTTCTAGGTCTCCTATGAATCCAGATAAAGAGCTGCTAGCTCTTGCAGTCAATCCATCAAATTCAATTAAACCTGTGCTAGCCCTCCAAAGAGAGCAATTTTGATCTCTTGCTTGGTTCCTTATAATCTCTAAGGTCTTAGCTCCTATGCCTCTAGGGGGGAGATTGATGACCCTCTCAAAGGCTGCATCATCTTCTCTTCCATAAACCAAGCGTATGTAAGCCATGGCATTTTTAATCTCGGCTCGCTCATAAAATCTCTGGCCTCCATAAATCCTATAAGGAAGGCCTTCTCTTAATATTGCTTCTTCTAAAGCTCTAGATTGAGCGTTAGACCTATAAAGAATTGCCGCATCATCAAGGGCATTCCCTTGGCCCATCCAAGACTGTATTGTTCCAACGACATACCTGGCCTCGTCGTCCTCGTTATAAGCGGAGTAAATGGATATCTTTTCTCCTTCTTTCTGTTCAGTCCAAAGTTCTTTTCCCATTCTGGATTGATTATTTTCAATAACGGAGTTGGCCGCACCAAGAATTGTCTGTGTAGACCTATAGTTTTGCTCTAGTCTAACCACCTCTGTTTTAGAGAAATCTTTTGTGAACCTATCAATATTTTCACTTTTTGCTCCCCGCCAACCGTATATGGATTGATCATCATCTCCTACAGCCGTATAGCTACTTTCTTTTCCCTTTAAAAGAGATAGGAGT
>DTSY01000123.1 GCA_012965075.1 Gammaproteobacteria bacterium
TGTTTGCTTTTGAATCATTATTTAAAATTCTAGGGATATTCTCATAAAATCCACCCCCGGTGATATGTGAAATAGCAGAGATTTCAATGGATTTACTTAGTTCTAGGATTTCTTTAACGTAGATCCTGGTCGGAGTTAAAAGTCGGGAGCCAAGACTTTGTCCATTGATTTCCGTAAGCAATGATTCTGGATCTTGACCAACAAGTTTTCGTATTAATGAAAATCCATTAGAGTGTGCTCCGCTTGAAGCTAACCCTAAAAGAATGTCACCATTTCTGGCTAGGCCTTGACCGATCATCTTTTTTTGGTCAACCACCCCTAAAGCAAAACCAGCTAGATCAAAACTTTTTTCTGGAAAGCTATCTGGGTGTTCTGCTGTTTCTCCTCCTACTAATGAACAATTGGCCAGCTTACATCCTTCTGCAATCCCTTCTATGACGCGAGAAGCGACATCTACATTCAAGCTATCGGTAACGTAATAATCAAGAAAGAGCAAAGGTTCTGCGCCGCATGTAACTAAGTCATTAACGCACATAGCTACCAAGTCTATGCCTATGGTTTCGTACCTACCCAACTGTTTAGCAAGTTCAATCTTTGTACCCACTCCATCTGTACACGTCACCAGAATGGGATTTTTGATGTGTTTAGGTAATTTGCTTAAAGCAGAAAAAGAACCAAGACTCGAAATAATTTCTGGTCTACGAGTTCCTTTTATAAAAGGTTTTATCTTATTTATAAGCTTATAACCTGCTTCAACGTCAACTCCTGAATCTTTATAGCTCATAGATTTGTTTTCTTTTGGAAGTTTGGTGCCCATACATTTAGAATTAGAACAAGTATTTTAACAACCATCTTAATTAAGTTGTGCTTGTTATTATTAATATGAAGAAAATTTGTTTGATATTTTTATTTCTAATTAGTTTTTCGGCATCCTTTTATGGTGAAGAAGGTTATGCATTTAAAGAGCTTTATGAAATTGAAGTGGAATTAAATGGCTCTGATAGAGATTCAATAAATGAAGGCATGAAGCTGGCTTTTAAAGACCTAATGCTTAGTTTGTCCAGTAACTCAGAGATTAATACTTATCCAGCAATAGCTGGAGCTGTTAGAGATTCAGAGAAATATATTAGTGAATATAGATTGTCTTCAGAAAATGAAAATATATTAGCTGTATTTTCCTTCAACGGTGAAGTGGTTAGAAAGCTCTTATCAGACAATAATCTTCCTATGTGGTTAGGGATAAAACCTAAGGTTCTTTTATTTCTTCCATGCAAGTCAGATTCATTCTTGATGATTGATCACCAAGAAATTTTAGTAAAGAGACAAGAAGTGTGTTCAGAAGTTAAATCAACACTTTCCAAACAAGGCTCGATGAGAAATATTGTCTTTATAGAACCCGTGTTAGATTTAATCGACTTAAAATATATAAATCTCTACGAACCTAGGTTAGATCAAGAGTTTTTAAATAAAATTTCCTCAAGATATGGCTTAAAAGACTGGATGATTTGTTACATTCAAAACGAGTACGGGATTTTTATTTCTGAATTCTTATGTCTATCTCCTGTCTCTGGTTTCAAGAAGATTTCTTTAAACAGTATGGTTGACCTTCTTGCAGATGAATTGTCTAAAGATTTTCAATTAAATATTGATCCAAATACCAGAAGTGAATTAAAAATGTCAGTATCGGGTGTGGAGGAATA
>DTSY01000124.1 GCA_012965075.1 Gammaproteobacteria bacterium
AGAGTGCGTTTAGAACGGCAGGCAAAAAAAACCTAATAAAAGAAAGCACCCTAAACCAATTAAAGTCCTTGGATGTTGGAAAATGGAAAGGAGAAAAGTGGAGCGGAGAAGCCATTCCTTCTCTTCACGAAGTGCTCTCTGAAATGCCATTAGATAAGAAAATCTTTATAGAAGTAAAAGAAGGCATCGAAACAATTGATCCATTAATTGAAGATATCCAAAAAAATAAATTAGACCCCAAATACATAAGTATTATTTCATTCCATCAAGAGGTTGTTAAAAGAGTAAAACAGGCGATGGAATCCCTGACAGTTAATTTCCTTATTGCTTTCAGTAGTCCTAAAGAATTTTTAGATGAAGAGGTATTATTAAAGCTCCTAGAATTTAACCTAGATGGTGTAGGCGCTGAAAGTCATTCAAGACTCTCTCGCAATTTTGTTGAATTAATCTCAGAAAAAAATAAAAAAGTGCATGTCTGGACAGTGGATGACATCAATCAAGCAAAAAAATATAAAGAAATGGGTCTGTCTTCCATTACCACAAATGTACCGGGGCTGATTAAGTCTGCCCTCTAAAAAATAAAAAAACTATTTATAATTAAAGCTTTGACCTTTATAGTCATAGGAATATGAAAGATCATGCTAAAGGATTCCTGAGCCTGGTAGAAGATGCTCTAAAACAAATTCCAGAAGTTGACGCCTACCAAATAAAAGAGAGGCTGGATAAAGGGGAAAAGGTAAATCTGATTGATGTAAGAGAAGATAATGAATGGAATTTAGGTAGGATCCCCACAGCTATCCACCTAGGGAAAGGAATTATTGAGAGAGATATAGAAGCTGTAGTTGAAGACAGAAGCACACAATTAATACTTTACTGCCAAGGTGGCTTTAGGTCAGCATTAGCTGCTGAGAGTTTAAATAAAATGGGCTACCAGAATGTCTGTTCAATGAGCGGAGGATTCAGTGCTTGGGTTGGAAATAAGTTTCCTATTTCACAATAAAAGGAGAAAAAAATGAGTGAAAACGTTTCAAAACAAATCAGATCTGAAGTAACTAAAGAAGGAAAGTTATTGCTTTCTGTGGAACGTACAGCAATGCCTGAACCTAAAGAAGATGAAGTTCTAATCAGAATTGAGGCTTCTCCAATAAATCCGTCTGACTTAGGCCTGTTAATTGGGCCTGCTGATGTTTCTTCTATGTCAGTTTCTGGTGAAGGTGAAAATGCCGTGGTAACAATGGATATACCGGAAGGCCTTTTAAGAATGCTTGAAACCCGTTTAGATCAATCCCTTCCAGTGGGTAATGAAGGAGGCGGAGTTGTTGTTAAAGCTGGCAGTAAAGACTTAGAGGATTTAGTTGGAAAAACGGTAGGCGTGGCAGGGGGTTCGATGTATTCGCAATACCGATGTGTCAATGCAGCATCTTGTTTTGTTATGCATGAAGGCGTAACTTCTGCTGAAAGTGCCTCTTGTTTTGTTAACCCACTAACAGCACTGGGAATGGTAGAAACCATGAGGTTGGAAAACCATTCAGCACTGGTTCACACCGCAGCAGCTTCTAACTTAGGTCAAATGTTAATAAAGATATGTCTCGATGAAGATGTACCGTTAGTTAATATTGTTCGTAAAGAAGAACACGTGGAAAAGTTAAATAGTCTTGGTGCCAAGTTTGTTTGTAATTCAAGCAAGGA
>DTSY01000125.1 GCA_012965075.1 Gammaproteobacteria bacterium
AGATCTAAAAGAGGAGAGAATTGGATTTTTAATTTCACCTAGCTTCAACTACGTATCAATTCTTTGGGGAATTTGGAAGGCAGGCGGTATCGGTGTACCGCTAAGCCTTTCTGCTACTGAATCGGAACTTACCCATTATCTAGAAGATGCAAAGATCAGCCTTCTGATTTCCGATAATGAAGGCTGTAAAAAATTAAAGAAATTGTCAGATGATTTAAATATACCCCTAGAGGATGAAAAAAACTTACAAGGAGATGAAGACAAAGCTCTACCTGAAATAAAAAAGGAGAGAAAAGCAATGATACTCTTCACCAGTGGTACCACCAGCAAACCTAAAGGAGTGGTGTCCACGCATTCAAACATAGAGGCGCAAATAAGTTCATTGGTAGATGCCTGGGAGTGGCATAAAGATGACTTCATACCACTGATACTGCCTCTTCATCACATACACGGAATTATTAATGCCCTTTCCTGTCCGCTTTGGATCGGAGCTTCAGTAGATATTTTGGGAGCTTTCGAGGCAGAGAAAGTAGTCGAGGCGGTGGGTAAAAATAATTACTCTGTCTTTACAGCGGTACCAACAATATATTTCTCCCTGATAGACAAGATAGAACACATGGCTGGAAAAGAGCTAGAGCTTATACAAACAAAGTTTAAAGAAATGAGGTTGATGATGTCAGGATCAGCTGCACTTGCTCCAGAGATCCATAAGAAATGGAAAAAACTTACTGGACAAGATCTGTTAGAGAGATATGGCATGACTGAAATTGGCATGGCTCTATCCAATCCATTAAAAGGTGAAAAACGACCTGGATCAGTGGGTCAAGCTCTACCAGAAGTTGAAATATGTCTTATGGAAGATAATAAAGTGATAACTGAAGAAAATACCCCAGGGGAAATAATGATAAAAGGACCTCAGGTTTTCCTAGAATATTGGAATCAAGAAAAAACTACCGAAGACTCTTTCTTTGAAGGATGGTTTAAGACTGGTGATGTTGCTGAACTGATAGATGGCTATTACAAGATCTTAGGCAGAGCCTCAGTAGATATCATAAAATCTGGAGGGTATAAAATCTCAGCCTTAGAAATTGAAGACGTATTGCTTAAACACCCTCTAGTTAAGGAATGCGCTGTCATAGGAATAGCAGATAAAAAATGGGGAGAAGTGGTAGCTGCAACCATAATTGCCAGTGATGAATTAACACTCGAAGACATACAAGCTTGGTCATTAGACTTTCTTTCGGATTATAAAATACCCCGAAGCCTCAAATTGCTTAAAGAACTTCCTAAAAACGCTATGGGGAAAGTCGTTAAGCCCGAAATTAAAAAACTCTTTTAGAACTAAAAGATTTTAAATTCCCAACTGGTTTCAAAAAAAGGCTGAAGTTTACTTCTTGATATATGTCCTTGGTCCTTTGAAAGACCTATTCTGCTTCTAAGATAACCATTTCTAATCGGAGTGCTATAGATGAACTCCATATCTACCTGCCTACCTGATGGATCCAAAGATGCTGAGAAATCATTAAAAAGAACCTCTTTGGTCACTGTTCTCCTATAGGGCAGAGAAAAATCTATTTCTCCACTTTCTAGTCTTAAAGGCTGAGAAAGGCTGAAGCCGAAAGAATCTTGTTTATTGAAAAGACCTTCCTTATATAAAGTTAGATTAAACGACGAGGAGG
>DTSY01000126.1 GCA_012965075.1 Gammaproteobacteria bacterium
AATAAAAAGAAGGTTGAAACTTTAGTGGATTTTAACGGTAGTCACATCCTCTCAACAGACCAATTTGATCGTTCAGATATAGACCAGCTTTTTTCTGTAGCTGATGACCTGGAACCCTATTCTTTAAGAAAAAAAGTAACTCGTGTTCTGGAAGGTGCAATTTTGGGAAACATGTTCTTTGAACCAAGTACCCGAACCCGAATAAGCTTTGGAGCAGCATTTAACCTCTTGGGAGGAGCAGTTAGAGAAACCACCGAGGTCGGAACTTCTTCATTGATAAAAGGTGAATCTTTAATAGATACTGCTCAGGTATTGAGCAGTTACAGTGACATTATTGTCATGCGTCACCCTGACGAAGACTCAGTAAAATCTTTTTCTGAGGCCAGCCGAGTACCTGTCATAAACGGTGGTGATGGTTCCAATGAGCACCCTACCCAAGCCCTTCTTGATCTATTTACAATAAAAAAAGAACTAAAAGCCAAAAAGAAAACTATAGACGGTCTCAGGATAGCCTTGGTTGGAGATTTAAAATTTGGTAGAGCAGTTCACTCGCTCAGCAAGATTCTTTGCCTATACGAAGGCGCTACCATCAACTTAATTTCCCCTAAAGAATTAAAGCTACCTAATTCTTATATAGATCTTCTTACAAAAGCAGGGGTAAAAATAACTCAATCTGAAAATCTTGAGGAAGGTATAACAGAAGTAGACATAATCTATATGACTAGAATTCAAGAGGAGAGATTTAAAGATAAATCTGATGCCAAAAAATATAAAGGGTTATTGAGCTTAAATAAAGAGATATATACTGCCAATTGTGAACCCAACACTGTAATAATGCACCCTCTACCGAGGGATTCTAGAAAGGAAGCAAATGAACTTGATTCAGATCTTTACGAGAACCCAAACCTCGCTATATTCAGACAAGCAGATAACGGATTAGTGATAAGAATGGCCTTATTTAGTTTGGTTTTAGGAGTAGCTGATCAAATCCATAAAACTTCTAGAACAGTGAACTGGCATACCTCTAAAGGCCATTAAGGGCCTGATCCAGATCATCTAAAAGATCCTCAACCGATTCAATTCCAACTGATAATCTGACCAATCCTTCTTCTATCCCTAATTCTTTCCTTAAATCTTCAGGAACAGAAGCATGTGTCATTTTTCCAGGAAGTTCAATCAGACTTTCAACGCCACCTAAACTTTCAGCCAAAGCAAACAACTTGGTTCTTTCCAAAAAAGTAGTCGCACTTTTTAATCCACCTTTTAAAACCACGGTGATCATTCCTCCAAATCCATTCATTTGCTTTTTAGCTACATCATGATTTGGGTGACTGGCTAAACCTGGATAATAGATCTTTGCAATTGCTTCATGGCCTTCAAGAAAATTAGCTATCTTAAAAGCATTTTCGCAGTGCCTTTCCATTCTTACAGCTAAAGTTTTAAGGCTTCTAAGCACTAAAAAACTATCAAAAGGGCTCATTATTGAACCTATAGAGTTAGATAAAAAAGCCATTTCTTCAGATAAATCCTTTCTCTCTTCAGAACACACAACAATACCACCAATAACATCGGAATGACCGTTTAGATATTTGGTAGCAGAATGAAGCACCATATCAAAACCCAAGTTGAGAGGCTTCTGGATGTAAGAAGAACAAAAGGTATTATCACAAACTGTTATT
>DTSY01000127.1 GCA_012965075.1 Gammaproteobacteria bacterium
GGGATGGATTTTTGCTCCTTTGGCTTGGTGTATGGGGATTCCGTGGCAAGAATCTCAAGCAGCTGGTGAATTATTAGGAGTTAAGACTATTCTTAATGAATTTGTTGCCTATATTTATCTTGCTGACACGAGTACTTATGTCCTATCTGAAAAAAGCAGTTTAATTATGCTTTATGCTTTGTGTGGATTTGCAAATTTTAGCAGTGTAGGGATACTCTTAAGTGGTATGAGTGCAATGGTCCCAGAAAGGCGTAAGGACTTAATCGCAGTTAGTGTAAAGGCTCTTTGGGCTGCCTTGCTGGCTTCTTGCATGACTGGATTTATAGTAGGGATTCTTTAGATACCTAGGTCTTTTTTATTAAAGTGTGCTCTACACAGAGGAACATATTTCTCGTTACCTCCAATTTCTAATTGTTGCCCTTCACTGAGAATATTTCCTTTGCTGTCCAGTCTTACAACCATGGTTGCTTTTCTACCACACCAACAAACAGTTTTAATCTCTTTTAGATTATCAGCCCAAGCTAATAGATATTTACTCCCTTCAAACAATTCTCCTTGAAAGTCGGTTCGAATACCAAACGCCAAAACAGCTATGTCCAACTCATCTACTATTCTGCCCAGTTGCGCAACTTGTTTTTTTTTCAAGAACTGGGCTTCGTCAATCAAAACACATTGTATTTTCTTTAGTTCTTTGTCTTCTATTAGGTTTTGGAATAAGTCAGTCGCTTCGGAAAAAGAATTAGCATCAGCACTTATACCTATTCGGGAAACAATTTTATTTTCTTCGTATCTATTGTCACCAGAAAATGTAAACATCTTGGTTTTCATGCCTCTTTCGAGATAATTGTGATTAGCTTGTAGTAAAGCAGTAGATTTTCCAGCATTCATTGATGAGTAGTTAAAGTAGAGCTTAGCCATCAGATTAGTTTAGGTTTTGCTTCGATATTGGTCCAGTAATAAGTGTGATAGTATGCCACGCTCCAAATGTCACAGATAAAAGATATCGAAGAAAATATTCAGGAAGAATCAATCGAGATTACTCATCCTGAAACTTTAAGTGTTTGGGGTTTAGCCTGGCCTCCAATTGTAGGAAATTTACTTTTTGCGAGTGTTGGTGTTATTTCGATTAAAGCGGTGGGCACTCTAGGGGCTGAGGCAGTAGCAGCTGTTGGGACTGGTCAGAGAATGGTTTGGGTCTTTCAGGCCCTTTTAATGGCTGTTATGACAGGAACTACAGCATTAGTAGCAAGAGCAGTTGGTTCTAAGAATATGATAGAAGCTGCGCATGTCACCAGACTTGCCATTGGAGTTAGCATAGCACTATCACTTATAACTACACTTGTGATTGTATTGTTTGCAGAAAAATTTATCGGAATTTTTGGTTTAGATCCAGTTGCACAAGAATTAGCTGTTACTTATTTAACAATTTCAATTTTATTTATTCCATTTATGGCAATCGGGATGGTAATAGGCGCAGCATTAAGAGCTGCCGGAGATGTAAAAACTCCGATGTATATTGGTATTTTTACTAATATTATTGCGATTTATCTTCTTTTAGGTCTCGTCAATGGTCAGTATGGAATGCCTAAGCTAGGCATACTAGGAGCTGCTTTAGCCATGGGTATCTCTTTTACAATTGGTGCAGCAATTCAACTATATTTGTGGTTAGCCAATAAATTAGTTGTACCATTAGGAAAAGCTGGATCTTTTACGAAAGAAAGGCTAAGGCAATTAATTACTATTAGCTATCCAGCAGGTATAGAAAGTTTCGTCTTCCAATTTGGAATGTTATCTTTCTTCTGGATAGTTGCTATGTATGGAACAGAAGAAGTAGCAGCCTATAATATTGGAGTCAATATATTGATGTTGTCTTTTATTCTGGGAAATGGTTTTTCCGTGGCCGCCGCAACATTATCGGGTCAATTCCTTGGAGCTTCAGACCCAGTTGCAGCATACAAGAGTGGTTACCAAGCTGCTGGAATGACCATGTTAGCAATGAGCTTGAGTGGCCTTCTTTTAGCTTTTTTTGCCGAACCTATCGCTTGGTTTTTTATTCAGGATGAAGAAGTAGTTAAGTTCGCGGTCATCTTTGTGTGGATTTTTGCAATGGCTCAACCCTTTATGGCATTAGAGTTTTCTCTTGGAAGCACCTTGAGAGGAGCAGGAGATACCAGATCGCCTCTCGTCATAACCATTATTGGTTTATTAGTAATAAGAGTTCCTATTGCTTTCTTGCTTTACTACTTGGAAATGCCCGTACAGTGGATCTTCGCTACTTTAATCATAGATTACTTTGTTAAAGGAATTCTTCTGATCACTCGTTATAGATCAAAAAGATGGATGAAAGTGCTAAAAACCTCTTCCTAGATTTATAATATTGTAATGAAGTATGTTTCTTTCATTCTCATATCTTTTTTCTTGTTTGGATGTGATTCAACTCAAGATACTAAAATCATTCCACCATTAGCACCATCAGATTTAATTGAGCATTCTCAAGAATTTGAGAAACAAGTTATATCTGTTTCGGAAAAAATCCATGTTGCTATTGGCTATTCCTTAGCTAACTCAATTATGGTCGAAGCGGAAGAAGGGAAAATAATAATAGATACTACAGGAACCATAGAAACAGGGAGGGAGGTAAGATCCTTATTTGATCGCCTCAACCCTTATCCAATTAAAGCAGTTATATACACGCATAATCATGGTGATCATGTTTTTGGGGCAAGGGCATTTGTAGATAATTCAGAAACTGAAGTTATTGCGCACGAAACCACAGAAGAATATATAAATCGAATACTAGGAATCCTTAGGCCGATTATTAACAAAAGATCATCCCGAATGTTTGGATCATTCTTTCCTGAAGAGGCCATTGAAAATAATGGCATAGGCCCTTTTTTAGAGATAGGTAGAGAAGGAAGACAAACCAGTCTGGTTTATCCAACTAAAAAATTTGATGAGTCTCTAGAACTGTCTATATCTGGTTTAGATATTCATCTGTTTCATGCACCAGGAGAGACTAATGATCAGATATTTGTTTGGATACCCAAATACAAAGCTCTTTTTCCTGGTGATAATTTTTACAGAGCCTTTCCAAATTTATACACCATCAGAGGAACACCCTATAGAGACCTTGCAGGATGGGTAAAAAGCATAGACATGATGAGGTACTTAGAGCCTGATTTATTGATACCCAGTCATAGTAAACCCATAAAAGGAGCAAAAGAAATTAGAAAACACTTAACTGACTATAGGGATGCCATTCAGTTTGTTCATGATCAGACTGTCCGTTTAATAAATAAAGGAATGACTCCTGACCAGATAGCTAACCAAATTCAATTACCCGAACATCTAAAGAGTTCGCCATTTCTTAAAGAGTTCTACGGAACACCACAGTGGTCTTCTAAGAATGTATTTACCGGTTACTTGGGCTGGTTTGATGGTAACCCTTCAACGCTTAATCCAGTTTCTGAAGTTGAGGAAGCGGAAAGAATAATTAAGTTGTCAGGTGGTAGATCTAAAATATTCAGTGAAGCTAAGAAATCATTAGATGAAAAAGACTATCAATGGGCCTTGCAGCTAACTGATTATTTATTGTTAGATGATCCAAGTGATGTAGAAACTAAGAAGATCAGAACCTCCGCATTAAATTTCTTGGGTGAGATGAGTGCTAATCCCAATGCGAGGTATTATTACCTTTCCAGCGCAGCAGAACTTTTACCAACCTTTAAAGAACCCCCTTTACTTACACCAACAAAAGAAACTATTGAAAACTTACCCATAGAAATAGTCTTTGAAATTTTAAAGGTAAACTTAATTCCAGAACAAGCTAGGGATAAAAATTTGCATTTATCTATCAAATTTACGGATTCTCTTAAATCTTTTTCGTTGATACTTAGAAATGGAGTTCTTGAAGTACAGCCTTTCGAAATAGGAGGGTCTAGTGTGCAGATAGAAACAGATGAAGTTTCTTGGAAGGAAGTAGTTACCGGAAATAGAAGTCTTCCAGTGTCTATGGCAACTGGATTATTATCTGTTACAGGAGATAGGGTTAGTTTAATAAATTTTTTCAACTCGTTCAGGGAGTAAAAATATGTCAGCAGAAATAGATCTCAATGTGTCCTTGAAAAACCAAGTAGGGGTAGTGGAAATCAACAGGCCTCCAAATAATCACTTTGATTACAAACTGATTTCTTATATCGCTGATTGCTTTGATAATTTTGATAAAGATATTAATTGCAGATGCATAGTCCTTTGCTCGGACGGAAAGCATTTTTGTGCAGGTGCTAATTTTGGTAAAGATAGGGACATGCAAGATAAGGCTGATCCTTACTCTGAACTGTACACTCAAGCGGTCCGACTTTTTAAGAATAAGAAGCCAGTTATAGCTGCAGTACAAGGAGGAGCTATAGGCGGTGGTTTAGGACTGTCCTTAGTTGCAGACTTTAGGATTGGTTGTCCTGAATCAAGATTTAGTGCAAATTTCTCTAGATTAGGTTTCCATCAGGGGTTTGGAACTACCGTAACTTTGCCTCGAGTTGTCGGTCCTCAGAATGCAGCTATGATGATGTTGACAGGTAGAAGATTAAAAGGGCAAGAAGCATTTGATGTAGGTCTTATTGATTATCTTGTTCCTTTAAATGAAGTAAGAAGTAAAGCAATTGAGTTAGCTGAAGAAATTTCAGAATCAGGCCCCTTAGCTGTCCAGTCCATTAGGGCAACTATAAGAGCTGGTTTGGCTGAGCAAGTAGAGGAGATAGTTTCTTGGGAACTATCCGAACAAGTTCGCCTGCAATCTACTAAAGATTTTAAAGAAGGAATAAAAGCTTCTTTAGAAAGAAGAAAACCTAAATTTGAAGGTTCCTAAATAATGAAATTTCCTTCCTTTGATTTGGAAAGAATCCAATCACTCTACGAGAATTCTGTAGAGGTTAATCTTACTGAAAGTGGAATTGAGCCTTTATCTCTAAAGGAACTAATGAATGCAGAGGAGCTTGAAGAACTTTTAAATTTACCCATCGGTTATGGCTATACACAGGGAACCCCTTTATTAAGAAAAAGAATATCTGATCTTTATGATGGTTTTGATGAAAATAATGTACTAGTAACTTCTGGTTCATCAGAAGCCATTTTTTTATCTGCTGTGTTGACAGTTTCTGAAGGAGATAAGGTGGTTATGATGACACCTAATTATCTATCTTTTAACGGTATTGCTGAAGCACTAGGAGCTGAGGTTGATTACGTTTCTTTAATTAAAAAAGAAAAATGGGAGTGGGATATAGATAAATTGACTGAAGTTGTAGAAGATAAAACTAAAGTTATTTCCATCTGTAATCCTAACAACCCAACCGGTTCGGTGTTATCTAGTAAACAGATGAAAGATATTATTGAGATAGCTAGAAAGGTTGATGCTTACATACTCGTTGATGAGGTATACATAGGGGCTGAACTATCTTCTGATAAGACCAAGAGTTTTTTGGGTATGTATGAAAAAACAATAGTCACATCTAGTCTTTCAAAGTCATATTCACACCCAGGGTTGAGGATTGGTTGGATTATTTCCGATAACAGCTTTGTACAGGAAGCTTGGGCTGTTAAAGATTACATTACCATAGCCAGTTCAAGTCTTTCTCAACATATAGCCTCTAAAGTTTTGGAACCTGAAACTATTTCTAGATTAAGGTCTAGGACAAGTGAATTACTTAATGGAAATCTTAAAACTTTCTCAGACTGGATCCTGCCATATTCTAATCACCTTTCTTTCTTAAAGCCTGAAGCCGGAGGTTTTGCTTTCGTGGAGTATGATATGGATGTGAACAGCACTGATTTAATTCATGATTTAAGGACCAATGAAGGGGTATTTATAGTCCCTGGAGATAGTTTTGGTATGGAAAATTTTTTTCGAGTAGGTCTCGGGTCCGAGCCGGGAGAATTCAAAAAGGGACTAGACCTTTTATCTAAAGGATTAACCAGAATATTCCCTCACATTTTCGCTTAGTTTAAACCTATGAAGTTATACGATTACAATGGAGCACCCAATCCACGAAGGGTTAAGATCTTTGCAGCTGAAAAAAACATAGAGCTTGAGTTAATTCATTGTGATTTAGCTAAAGGAGAACATAAAACACCGGAGTTTATAGTTAAGAGCCCAAGTGGAAAGATTCCTGTTCTAGAGCTAGATGATGGTCGTTGTATTTCAGAATCAGTCGCTATTTGTCGTTATTTAGAAGAGGTTCATCCTGAGCCAAATTTATTCGGTTCCAACCCCTACGAATTGGCTTATATTGAGAGCAGGAACCGTCATCTTGAACTTGAACTCTGGACACAAATAGGAACCTCATGGGTGAATGGTCCCATAGTAGGCAGATTGGGTAGATTTAAACAGATAAAAGAAGCTAAAGAAGCTAGCGACAAGAATACAGAAAAGTTTTACGAAAGACTCAATGAAGAATTAGCTGTTACTCAGTTTGTAGCAGGAGATAGATTTACCATTGCTGATATTACTCTTTTAACAGCCATAGACTTCGCTACAGCCATGGTAGATTTAAAACCAGATCCTGTCTTAACGAATTTATATAGATGGCATAAGGAAGTTTCAGATCGGCCCAGCTCAAAGATATAGAAGAAAAGAAGAAGGAAATCAAACTGCAAAAGCGTTTGGATATAGAACTTTAAAGTTTTTAGAAAAGAATTTTTCACGATCCTTTTTGGTCAAGGTTTCAGTTGAACGACTAAACCTGCCAATAGGATCACGACCACCTTCCGCGTGTGGATAATC
>DTSY01000128.1 GCA_012965075.1 Gammaproteobacteria bacterium
CTACTTTCTGATTAAAATGTTTTACTTCTCCATTCCTAGAAATTAAATATTTATTAAAATTCCATTCAGGCTCAACACCGGTTTTTTTAATTAGGCCTTTAAAAAAATTGTTAGCCTTTTTTCCTTTAACCGAAGAGGTTGCAAACATTGGAAAAGTTACCCCATATTTTGTATCACAAAATTCTTTAATTTTAGATTCATCACTAAATTCTTGCCACATAAAATCTCTTGAGGGAAAAGCAAGTATAACGAAATCTTTATCTTCCAAATCTTTATACAAGTTCTGTAAGCCCTCATATTGGGGAGTATAACCACACCTGCTTGCAACATTAACCGCTAGTACAACTTTATCTTTGTACTCACATAAGTTTATAGTCTCTTTGGAATCAAGAAGCCTTACCTCATGATCTAAGACATCAGGGCAGTTAGCTAACAAGCAACTACTCAAATAAAACCCAAGTAAAAAGATCAGTATTTTTTTCATTTTCTCCCTTCTATATTATCCAAACTTCCGTGTTTACGCTTACTTTATCAAACAAAGAAATAACATCATTATTATACATCCTTACACAGCCATCTGAAGCTGGCTTTCCTATCAATCCTTCTTCTGCAGTGCCATGGATGTAGATATATCTTGATTTTGAGTCTACACCAGGTCCCAAATTTTTACCTTGTTCTAGCCCCTCTAGCCATAATATTCTTGAAGTAACAACGTCAAACTCCGTATCTATAGGTTTTTTTATGATATTTGCTATACCTCCGGTCCACTTTCTTCCCTTTAAAATAGCGCCTTTTGGTAATCCCAGGCCTATTTTTTCAGAAATTTTATGTTTACCTAGGGGTGTTTGAAAACTATTTACCTTTGAACCTGTACCATACGCAGAGGTAGAGATATTGTAAACTTGTTCTATGTTGCCTCTATTGAGCAAAAAAAGTTCTTGTGAGCTAACATTAACTGCTATTAACAAATCTAAATCCTTGTAATCTAAGGAAATTGTCTTCAAAGATTCTAATACCATGTTATTACTGGGCTTTTTAGTCGTTACTGTACAAGAAGTTATAAATAAAATAAGTAATAAAGGAATAATTTTTACATATAATATGTTTAAGTGTTTAAAATACATCATATTAATCTTTATTTAGAACATATGTTCTATTATATACAAAAAGGTACATATATATTAACATTATATATCCATAAATAAGGTAATTACCAATAATTGAGAAAGGCGTATTGCCTTCATAAATTGATATTTCATCTTTTAATTCCTTCTTTTCAAAGAAGCCTTGTCTTTGGACTATTTGGCCTTTCCTATCAATAATAGCGCTTATTCCACTATTTGTAGCTCTGATTAGGCTTTTCTGATGCTCTAAAGCCCTAGATTGAGCTATTTCTAGGTGTTGCTCAGGCCCAATAGAAGCTCCAAACCAGGTATCGTTGCTAATTGTAACAAGTAAGTTACCTGATTTAGCTGTCTTTCTAACCAATTCACTAAAAGCAATTTCATAACAAATACTCGTTGAAATTTTTAATCTATTGCTTAATAGAGGGCTATAAGACTCTCCTGGGAGGGTATTGACAAGATTTATACCCATAATATCTAAGATTTTACCTATATAGTCTCTAAAAGGTATAAATTCTCCAAATGGAACTAAATGGATCTTGTCATAATGCCCATTGGCGGCACCAAATCCTTGAATTCTATTGTATCTCTCAATTGAGTCAGGATTTCTTGAGTCTTTTGCAAAAATTCCACTTATCAAGGATATATTTCTCTGACTGGCCTGCCTTTCTAGATCCGAAATCCAAGGCTGCATCTCCTCTTTATCAAAAATAAGTGCTGTTTCTGGAAAAAAGATAAATTCACCTTCGTCAGCATTTAAAACTGAGCTTTCAACTAGTGCCATAGTTTGCCTTACACCTTTAGAACTCCATTTTTCTTCCAAGGTAAGATTGGGTTGGTAA
This sequence comes from Gammaproteobacteria bacterium, assembly GCA_012965075.1. GTDB lineage: Bacteria > Pseudomonadota > Gammaproteobacteria > Magnimaribacterales > Magnimaribacteraceae > AEGEAN-183. The sequence goes on from DTSY01000128.1 coordinate 1,967, forward strand.
ATAGAGGCTTGAATTGTTGTAATTTCTTTGGTCCAGTTAATCTTATAAAGCGTAAATGAAGAAACCAAAATAATCATTATTATTAGGGCAGGGTACCAATTTATCTTCAATTCTTTTTTAAACATAAGAACTAGACTGCCTGAAATCATTAAGGTTAAAATTGAGACTCCATAAGAGCCTAAAATAGGTATCCAGCCTCCAATTGAAGTACCTGCTAAAGAGGTACCAACTATTAGCCAGGGGAACCCTGTAAATAAATAGCTTCTAAGGACTTCAATAGAAACCCAAACTACAGGGAAAAAGATTAAGTAATCTAAATATTCATTATTTGTTTTTAATTTTATAAAGAGATAAGTAACTAAACCCGTATACAGAGATAGAAGTGAAACAAATACAAAAGTTATTATTAAGGAGCCTACCAGTCCTTGGTTTCCATGATAGTAAATACTCACATACACCCAAGATACACCCAGCCCCCACAAGCCTATTCCATAAATCCATCCGACTAAAAAAGCCTGTTTTAAGCTAGTCTTACCTGTCAAATAAAGTATTAGAGAAAGAGATAGAATTGTTAATGGCCAAATATCAAAAGGAGCAAATCCCAATGGAAATAATAATCCGCTAAATAGGGCTATTAAATAGTTTTTCATTAACCGGTAATCTTAATTCTGGGAGCGTTTATCGCAAACAGTGTATTAAGATTTAATTACTCTTATTTTCTTGAGTCTTCTTTTTTCAGTTGAAGCAATAATAAATCTTAAATTATCAATTGAGATTGCATCATTAGTTTTGGGAAATCTTGTAAAATGATGCATGACAATACCCCCTAAGGTATCAAAATCCTTATTACTCAATTTAGAATTAAATTCCTCATTAAACTCATCTATTGGAATTAACGCTGAAACTAAAAATTCTTTATTAGAAACTTTTTTAACCATCTGATCTTGGAGGTCATCATGCTCATCTTCTATTTCTCCAACTATTTCTTCCAATACATCTTCTATAGTTACTAGACCTGTGATTCCGCCATATTCATCGATTACTATTGCCATATGGTTCCTGCTTGCTCTAAATTCATCTAGAAGGGTATTAAGCTTTTTGCTCTCTGGAACAAGCACTGCAGGCCTTAGCAAGTTTCTAAGTTCTAATTTAGCCTTATTTTTAGGTGAAAGTAGGGGTAATAGGTCTTTTGCTAAAAGAATACCTTCTATTTTTTCTGTTTCTTTATTAAATACAGGAAATCTAGAATGCCTTGATCTTATTATTCTGGGGAGAAACTCTTCTGGTTCTTCACTCGAATCAACGAAAATTATTTGCGGCTTAGGGATCATAATTTCTCTAACTTGTGCTGTTGAGACCTTTAAAGCCCCTTCCATCATTCTTAAAGTACCTTTCTCAAGGACGCCTCTATTACTAGAATCTCTTATGGATCCTGCGATTTCTTGTTTACTTTGAGGTTTATAAGAAAAATTTTGGTATATTTCTCTGATCTTTTCTTTAATCTTTTTTGTGATTCCTAACCTTTGAGATTCTGCCAAACTACTTGGGGGTTCGTCGTTCATTAACGCCTTATATTCATAAACACATAACAATCATAGTTCTATTTGATATGGATCTTCAATACCTAATTTTTTTAGAACCTGTTTTTCTAGTGCTTCCATTTCTGAGGCTTTTCCATCAGAACCATGTGTATACCCCAATAGATGCAATACACCATGAGTAAATAGATGAAGAAGATGGTCTAAAAAGTCTTTATTTTGATGTTTGGCTTCTCTTTTTACAAGATCTACACAAATTGCGACATCTCCCACGTAATTATCCTTCTCATCTTTCTCTTTCAGATCTGGTGCGAAAGACAAGACATTAGTTTCTTTATTAACCCCAGAGAAAGAAGAATTTAGTTTCTTCATATTTTTAACACTAGTAAACCTAAGCGATACAGTTAAACAGGGATTTTTTGACCTAAAAGTTTTTAATTCTTTGTTTATGTGTCTTGTACATCTGGTTAAATCTCTTTCATTTATCTTTAGATCAATATCCTCATCCTGACTAATAAGGACATTAACTATATGAAAAATCATCAACTTTTAAAGTTTTCGTAAGCTTCGACAATCTTTTGAACGAGCGCGTGTCTTGCCACGTCTTTCGAAGAAAATCTTACTAACCCAACATCTTCTAGCTTACTTAAAATATCTAGAGCATGTATCAAACCTGATTTCACATCCTTAGGTAGGTCTATTTGGGTTAAGTCACCAGTAACTATTACTTTAGAACCGTAACCAAACCTTGTTAGAAACATCTTCATTTGCTCTTGGGTTGTGTTCTGAGCCTCATCAAGAATTATGAAAGATTTATTTAAGGTCCTTCCTCTCATGAAAGCCAATGGAGCAATTTCTATGACATTATTCTCAATATACTTATTTGTTTCTTTGAACCCTAGAGTTTGAAAAAGGGCATCATAGAGAGGCCTTAGGTACGGATCCACTTTTTGACTCACATCTCCAGGAAGAAATCCTAATTTCTCTCCTGCCTCTACGGCCGGACGTGTAACGACCACTTTCTCAACTCTTCCGGTAATTAGTTCATTAACAGCTGAAGCTACTGCAAGATAAGTTTTTCCCGTTCCAGCAGGTCCAATCCCGAAGACAAGCTCCTTCTTAGAAATAACATCTAAATACTGTTGCTGTTTTTTACCTTTTGGAGAAACTAATGTTTTGGGCGTTTTTAAAGTAAATTTTTCATTACTTGTATCACCACTTATAACAGTGGAAGAATCCTGATTCATAACTTCTCTTAAATATAGATGTATTTCTTCTGGAGGGACATCAATTTTTTTTTCTAGCTTTTGGTAGAGGCCTTTAAGAACAATTTCCGCAGCTAAAGTATTTTGGGTGTTGCCTTTGACTTTAAACTTAGATCCTCTATTACTTATTTTAATCTTGAGAGCTCCCTCAATCTGTTTAAGGGTTGAGTTGGTAGGGCCACAAAGCCTGTTAACTCTATCTTGATCGTCTGGATCTAGATTAAACCTCAGGCTCTGTTCCATCTAGGCCATAACCCCTCTCAAAGAATTTGGCATAGCTTCAACTATCTTTAGATTAAGAAATTGACCAACAAAATCTTGCCCGTCAGAATTAAAATTTACAACTTTATTATTCTCAGTCCTAGCCTGTAATTCTCCTGGATCTTTCTTAGAAACTCCGGTTATTAGACATCTCTCAATGCCCCCAACCATTTTTCTGCTTATACTAAAGGAACATTTTTTTAGAGAATTTTGTAATATTTCAAGTCTCTTTTTCTTTTCATGCAGACTCACATTATCTTCTAAATCTTTAGCTGTCGTATTTGGTCTAGGGCTGTATATAAAGCTGTAAGATTCATTAAATCCTACTCTTTTAATAAGATCTAAGGTGTCTTGAAAATCCTTATCAGTTTCCCCAGGAAAACCTACTATAAAGTCAGAAGAAATGCTTATTCCGGGTCTAACTAATCTTAGATGCTTAATAGTTTTTAAATATTCCTTTATCGTATGCCTTCTCCTCATAGCTTTAAGGATTGTGTTTGAACCACTCTGAACAGGTAGATGTACATGGCTAACTAGCTCAGGAACCTCTGAATATACATTTATTAGATCTTCTCCAAACTCAAAGGGATGGGAAGTTGTATATCTAATACGATCAATTCCTTTTATTTTTGCAGACTCTCTTATCAGATTTGCTAAGCCTAAACCTTTTGTTTTGTCTCTACTGTCCCTATATGCATTTACGTTCTGCCCAAGAAAAATTATTTCCTTAACTCCATCTTTAGCCAAACCTTTTACCTCATTGATCACATCAATGAGAGGTCGGCTTATTTCATTTCCTCTTGTATGAGGAACAACACAAAAAGAACAATATTTATTACAACCTTCCATGATTGAAACATAAGAAGAAGTTCCATCGTTTGAAGGTTTTGGCAAGGCATCAAACTTTTCTGTCTTAGGAAAGGAAATATCTACCTCTTTTTTATTAAATTCTGATGCTTTTTCATACAGCTTAGGCACTCGATGGATAGTTTGTGGGCCAAAAACTAAATCTACAAATGGTGCTCTTTTGATAATATTCTCTCCTTCCTGACTAGCCACGCAACCTCCCACTCCTATCTTCAGATTAGGATTTACTTTTTTTAAATCCTTCCATCTTCCAAGCTCATGAAAAACTTTTTCTTGAGCTTTTTCTCTGATTGAACAAGTGTTAAGAAGTATTAAGTCTGCCTCTTCAGGAGTATCAACCAGGGTAAAGTCATGGCTTTCACCAAGAATATCCTTCATACGATTTGAATCATATTCGTTCATTTGACACCCTTGGGTCTTGATGTATAAATTTTTGCCCATACAATCTTATGTATCTTATATATAAATAGGGCGCAAATTGTAATGTCTAAAAAGGGAATCTACAAAATAGTATTTATGCAAACAGGAGAAATCTATGAGGTTTATGCTAAATCTATCTATCAGAGCGACATGTACGGTTTTATAGAAGTTGAAGATTATATATTTGATCAAAATTCTCAAATTGTTGTTGATCCAAGTGAAGAGAAACTTAAAACAGAGTTTAAAGGAGTCAATAGAAGTTATATACCTATAAATGCTATTTTAAGAATAGATGAGGTAGACAAAAAGGGAAGCGCCAAAATAACCAAAAGCAAGTCTGGTAATGTTATGCCCCTTCCTTCTCCAATTATTGGCGGTGGGACAAAAAAAGATTCCTAAAATTTTAATCACTTAAAAAGGTTTTCTTTATAGAATTTCAATTCTTTTATGGACTCATAGACATCAGTTAAAGCCCTGTGATTACCATCTTTTTCAATACCATCTACTAGTTCAGGATTCCATCTTTTTACCAACTCTTTAATGGAACTCACATCAATATTTCTGTAATGGAAAAAAGCTGCCAGCTCAGGCATATACCTAACAAGAAACCGTCTGTCATGGGATATTGAATTCCCACATAAGGGAGATTTTCCTTTTGTAGCGTGTTTTCTCAAAAATTCCAGTGTTTGCTTTTCCGCATCAGTCTCTGAAATTTTAGTTACCTTCAAACAGTCTATAAGACCAGAATTTGTATGTTGGTTAATATTCCACTCATCCATTCCATCTATATATTCTTGGGGCTGCCTTATCACAAGATTTGGTCCTTCTTTTATTTCATCCAGATCCGCGTTAGTGACCACAGTTGCTATTTCAATAATCCTTTCTGAATCTGGGTCTAGACCACTCATTTCTAGATCAAGCCAGATAAGAGGAGGGTAGATTTTGTTTTCGGTCATAAATTATTCTTAAATAATAATGAAAAGTATAATAACTCATCATGGGTCTTAAGAAGAACTTGCTCCACTACAAAAAAAATCTTTTCTTAGGACTTTTAGCTATTTCACTTTTCTCCTGCTCTGCTTTAGGTCAGTGGTGGTATGACCGACTTGACGTATATCTTGCAAATTACTTTTTTAAATATGCAGACTTCTCCAATGAACAAAAAACTTATGTTAGTTCAGTAACTCTGGACTACCTTGCCTGGAATTCCAGCTCTGAGATTCCCAAATACAGAAACTTAATAATTAAAATTAGAGCTTTAGACGAAACAACAACAACGAAAGATATTCAAAAATTATTTAAAGAGGGGGAATCAATGTTTAAAGCAAGCAATGATTTTTTTACCCCCCATATAGTCAGGTTTACAAAGACTATCAGTGAAACGCAGGTAAAAGAGATTAATCTTTTTTTTGAAGAAAGAATCAAAAAATGGAAAGAATCTTTAGATGAAACAAAGTATCAAAATCCACAAGAACAAATTGTGAAATCAACCAAGAGATTAGCAAGATTTCTGGGTGTTAGGTTAAGCGAAGAACAACTAATAACTATAAAAGAACTGTCAAACAAAATTGTAGAACCAGATACTTCCTATATAGAAAGCCAAGATATATGGAATAGAGAACTAATATCTATTCTTAGAAAAAGAGAATCTCAAAATTTTGATGTAACTCTGACCAACCATTTAAATGGATTGTTAAATTTTGAAGGGCGTGGAAATAGAAATCTTATCTACCACGAAATCTTAGCTAGAACTATCGCTTCTTTGGATGAGGATCAAAAGAAAAAATTTCATAAGAGGTTAAATTTTTTTATTTCTTCACTTGAAAAGATAATTAAAAATCAAAAGTAAGGATTTTAATGCCATAGGTTAAAATACGCGCCCCTTAAAATGAACGCTAAGAACTCAAAACCAAAAACCCACTTTGGGTACCAGCAAATAGATCCCAAAGATAAATCTGAAAAAGTTAAATACATCTTTGACAACGTAGTTGAAGGCTATGATCTCATGAATGATCTAATGTCATTCGGTATTCATAGAATTTGGAAGAGAGTTGCAGTAGAAATGTCAGAAATTAGACCTAACTCTTTCTTTTTGGATTTAGCTGGGGGAACCGGCGATATGGTCAAACTCATGGCTCCTCGTCTAAGCCATGAAGGTACAGCAATTCTTTCTGATATAAATGAAAAGATGCTTGTATCAGGAAGAGATAAACTCATTGACTTAGGTATCAGTAATTTTTTATCAGTTCAGATAGATGCTCAAATTCTTCCATTTAAACAAGACTCTTTTGATGTAATTTCGATTGCTTTCGGATTACGTAATGTTACCGACAAGACCAAGGCATTAAATTCAATATTAGATTGCCTAAAACCAGGAGGTAAATTGATAGTCTTAGAATTCTCTAAGCCAACAAATGAGATGTTGAGAGAAATTTATGATATTTACTCTTTTGAAATTATTCCTAAGCTTGGAGAGATTGTTCTTAGTTCAGAAGAAAGTTATCGCTATCTTGCAGAATCCATAAGAATGCATCCTAATCAGGAAGAATTAAAAGATTTATTTGAAGAGTGTGGTTTTGAGAACTGTAATTATGAGAACTTAACCAATGGGATAGTTGCTATACATACTGGTACAAAGCCCAAAGAGTAATGAGAGATCTGATAAGACTGATTCGGATAATACACATCCTTTTAAGGGCTAGGTTAGATGTACTTCTTGAAGACAGGTACAAGAGTAATTTAGTTTCTTTCTTGCTGTTAATTTCTCCCTGGAAACTGTATTCATTAGATCAACCTCGAGGTGAAAGGTTAAGGAAAGCTTTAGAAGAAGCCGGCACTATCTTCATTAAATTTGGACAGCTTTTGTCTACGAGGCCTGACTTAATACCATCAGATATTGCGCAAAGCCTACACAAGCTTCAGGACGATATAGCTGCTTTTCCTACCAGTCTCGCAAAAGAAATTATTGAGGTAGAGCTGAATTCTAAACTTGAAGAATTGTTTACTAATTTTGATCAAAGTCCGATGGCTGCGGCTTCTATTGCACAAGTTTATTCTGCAACTCTTGCCGAGACAGGACAAAAGGTTGCCATAAAAGTTGTAAGACCAGGAATTGATAAAGAGATAGATAGAGATATTTCTCTAATGAAAAAGTTAGCCCAAAGAGCAGAGAAGCACTCATTAGATGCCAGGAGGTTGAGGCTTCTTGAATTAGTTGAAGAATATGAGGCCGTTATAAAAACAGAGTTAGATATGCGTGTGGAAGCTTCTAATATGAGGCAGACGAAAAGAAACTTTAAGGGTAATAGCTTGCTCTATGTTCCTGAAGTTTATTTAGAATATTCAACTGAGAAAGTTTTAGTTATGGAAAAAATATCGGGAATTCCAGTAGATGATCTAAGCTCCTTAAAAGAAAAAGAAATTGATTTAAAGCTGTTATCTGAAAGAGGTGTAGAAATTTTCTTAAAGCAGGTTTTTGTCGACAATTTCTTTCATGCTGATATGCACCCAGGGAATATTTTTATCAATTCAGATGAACCAACAAATCCTTCTTACATAGCCGTGGACTACGCGATAGTTGGATCTCTTGATGAAGAAGAACAAATCCAAATCGGAAGAATGCTGTTATCAGTTATAGGTAGGGACTTTATTGAAATCTCTAACATATTAATAGACTCGGGATGGGTAGACCCTAAAACAAGGGCTGCTGATCTTGAAAGAACCATTAGATCTGCTTGCGAGCCAATGTTTGAACAACCGCTAGAAAAGATTAAATTCGGAGAATTACTTTTATATATATTTGATTCGGCAAGAAGATTTAATTTACATATGCAACCATCATTGATGTTATTACAAAAAACCCTTATTAACATTGAAGGACTGGGTAAGCAGTTGTATCCAAAATTAGATTTTTGGTCTATCGCTAAGCCCTTTTTACAAGAATGGACCAGCGATAGATACAACCCAAAAAAACTAGAGGCATGGGCCAGAAAAAATGCAGGCTTGTGGTTAGAAAAAGCTAAAAAACTTCCAGAAGTCGCTGAAAATGTATTGGATCAAATCAACAAAATTGAAGACTACCAAAAAGAGAATGAGATTAGACATAAAGAACTGATAACCACTTTAAAAAAGGAGAGGAGAGGTACTAGAATTCTTATTTTCATTTCCCTCATAGTCTTCCTATCTCTCTTTCTATCTTGGACTATAAACTAGGGCTTAAGTATGATAGAAGTAAATAAATTAGCAGGAGAATGAAATGGGTTTAGGCGGAATTAGTATTTGGCAGTTGCTAATTGTTTTAGCAATTATTTTATTATTAGTCGGCCCTAAAAGGCTTAAAAGCTTAGGTTCTGAAATGGGAAATTTCCTTAAAAATTTTAGAAAAGCTGTCGACGACAAAGAAAAAGATCAGAACGAAGCGGATAAATAAAATCTACCTGAATGTTTGAAATTGGTTTTCCAGAACTACTTGTAATTATATTCGTAGGGCTTCTGGTCGTAGGTCCTGAGAAGCTCCCTCAAATAATAAAAGCCTTAACGCGTTCTTTTAGGGCCATTAGGTCTTACCTTAATGAGACCAAATCAGAAATAGAAAAAAGCGTGGGAATGGATGAGATTAGACAAGATCTTCACAATGAGAAAATCATGGAAAATTTAAAAGAAAATAAAAAAAAAGAGAATAAATCAACCGAATAATGAAAGAGAAAGATCTGCCATTACTAGACCACTTAAAAGAGTTACGGGTGAGGTTACTTAGATCTTTTATTGGTGTCATAGTTATATTTTTACCCTTAATTTTTTTCTCAAATGCAATATATGAACTTGCCTCAAGTCCACTTCAGGCACTCATGCCTGAAAATAGCTCCATGATTGCTACCCAGGTAGCCTCGCCTTTCCTATCGCCTTTAAAACTAACCTTCTATCTTTCACTCATGATTTCTTTACCTTATTTCTTTTCTGAAATGTGGAGATTTATAGCCCCTGGTCTCTATAAAAATGAAAAAAGATTTGCTTTGGGATTAACCTTGTCAAGTATTTTGCTTTTTTACTTAGGCATTTTATTTGCTTATTTTTTAGTGTTTCCGCTCGTTTTTGGTTTCTTTACCTCGGTCACGCCGGAAGGTGTAAAAGTAATGACTGACATCTCCAGCTATCTGGATTTTATTCTCACCATTTTCTTGGCTTTTGCCATTGTCTTTGAAATTCCCGTTTTAATTTTTTTACTTATTTGGACAGGGATTACTTCACCCAATAGCTTAGCTAAGAAAAGACCTTATGTGATAGTCAGCTGCTTTATTCTTGGTATGCTTCTAACGCCGCCCGATGTCATATCCCAAACTCTTTTGGCTCTCCCTGCATGGTTTTTATTTGAGGTGGGTCTCTTGTTGAGCCGTATCTTCATCAAAAACAGCACAGAAACCAGAGAACAAGAAAGCGATTAGATTTAAATTAATTATATCCTCAATCAAGGTTCTTTTTAGAATCGGTACTTTTAAACAAGAAGGTTACTGGACCGTCGTTTATTAAATTTATTTCCATGTCCGCACCAAAAATTCCTACTTCTAATTTATCGTGAATCTCTCTTATTTTATTGGATAATTCATTAAAGAGCTTTTTTCCTAGATCTGGGTTTGCAGCTTCAGAGAAACTTGGCCGGGTGCCCTTCCTTGTTGCAATAGCCAGAGTAACCTCCGGAACTAATAAAACATCTCCTTTTACATCTAAAACGCTTTTCTCCATCCTGCCCTTGTCGTCAGGGAAGATCCGATAATTTAATAACTTGTCAGCAATAAATTTACAGTCAGATGAAGTATCACTTTTCTCAATTCCTACCAATGCAAGAATGCCCCTGTCGATAGATGCGATCTTTTTTTTCTCTATATAAAGAGAGGAACTTAGTACTCTTTGGGCTAGTAAATTCAATTACTTAAATTGAAAAGAAAATTCATTTTTCTAGGCTTTGACTCCATTCACCGGTTGCTGCTTTTTTATTCATAAGAGCCCTGTGCGACAAAGCTTGTTGTGCAGCTTCAATGTTTTCATCTTTTCCGAGCCAAGCTTTCAAAGCTGGTTGTTGTAAGGCACGGCCATAAGAAAAACTAAGTTTCCAATCAAATCCACCTATTTTATTCATTGCATCTAAATGGGCCGTTGCATCAATGTCTGATTGACCTCCAGATAAAAAAGTTATGCCAGGAATATCTGCAGGAACATTATCTAACAGACATTTTAAAGTTTGCTCAGCCACTTCTTCCACACCAGCTTGGTTTTCTGCATCTTTTCCAGAAGTAACCATGCTTGGTTTAAGCAGAGTTCCTTTGATATTAACTTGGTGTTTATCAAGACAGTTAAACAGAGAGTTTAAAGTTTTTGAATTTACCTCAAAGCACCTTTCAATAGAATGATTACCCTCCATTAAAACTTCTGGTTCAACTATAGGAACCATCTTATTGAACTGAACTATCTTTGCATATTTGGATAAAGCTTCCATGTTTTGGTTAATACAATCATCCGTGGGAATGCCATCCCCTATCTTTATGACCGCCCTCCATTTAGCAAATTTGGCTCCCATTTTTTCATATTCACTACATCGCTCACTTAACCCATCCAAGCCTTGTGTAACAGTTTCTTCGGGGGAATCGTCTAATGGTTTTAAACCCTTATCAACTTTTATACCTGGTAGAGCTCCTTGAGAAGTAATGAGATCAACGAGCGGAGTCCCATCTCGAGCTTTTTGACGAATGGTCTCATCAAACAATATAACTCCACCCACATTATTCTTCACACCCTCTGCTCTAAAAAGCATCTCTCTGTAATCTCTTCTGTTTTCTTCAGTAGACTCAACACCAATGGAATCAAATCTTTTACCACAAGTAGGATTGCTTTCGTCAGTTGCAAGAATACCTTTGCCATCAGCAACTATGTAAGTAGCAATTTCCTCTAAACTCTCCAAAGCCATTCAATACTCCTCTTAAATCTTTAAATTATCCTAAGTCCCATCACCCGATGATTCAAGAGCTTTCTCTTGAAGGGCCAAAAGAGCAGGTAATGGTTTGCCCTCCAAGTACTTCAAGAAAGCGCCTCCTGCTGTGGAAATATAATTTATGGAATCCAATACTCCCGCCTTTGCTGCAGCAGAAATGGTATCTCCTCCTCCAATTACAGAATAGGCTTTTGAACCAGCAATTAGATTTGCCACAGCTTGTGTTCCTGAAAAAAAACGATCCTCCTCAAACAAACCCATTGGGCCATTCCAAATGATGGTTTCTGCTTTAGTAAAAAGGTGTTCAAGAGAATTAATATATTCAGGCGAAACATCAAATATACAATCTTCTTTGGTTAACGTATGAACATTAACTTCTGTGGGGTCAGATTCTTTGTTAAGAGCAACTAAAACTTTGTCGGGTAGTAATACATTATCTTTTTCTACCAATTGTTTAGCCTCTGTGAAGACAGAAGATTCTATTAAAGAAGAACCTACCTCTACGCCAACGGAACCAAGGCAGGTATTGGCTATACCGCCTCCCAACAATAAATAATCAGCTTTTTCTGTCAAAGCATTAATTAAAGAAAGTTTAGTAGAAATCTTGGCTCCTCCTAAGATAACTAAAATGGGCTTTTTGGCTTTGTCTATAAATTCTAGGGCTTCTAATTCTTCTCTAATTAAAAAACCAACACAGGCATGATCGACAAAGCTAACCACTCCTGTAGTAGAAGCATGTTCTCTGTGCGAAGTGGCAAAAGCGTCCATCACAAAAATATCACAAAGAGATCCTAATTTTTCAGCTAAATTAGAATCATTACCTTTTTCTCCTTTATAAAAACGAATATTTTCAACCATGATGAATTGTTCATTACTTTTTTTTACAACCTCCAAATCTTCAACCAGAAGAATAGGCATATTTAACTTTTCTTCTAAATAATCTGCTACTGGTTTTAAACTAAATTCTGCTTGCACCTTCCCTGTTTCCTGAGGCCTGCCTAGATGGCTTAATAAGATAATTTTTCCTCCCTCGCTAAGTATGTGTTTTATGGTTGGAAGTGAGCGATCAATTCTTTCAGTGTTGGCTATAATTCCATGCCTTAAAGGGACATTCATGTCTGCTCTCAGCATGACCCTTTTACCTGACAGCTGATAATCTGTTAAGTCTTTAAGATGCATTTAAAGTAATGAGTCTATGATTTTTATAAGACTTTCCTTGTCAAAACCGTAATGTTTTTGCAAGACATCTCCAGGAGCAGATTCTCCAAATTCTTTCATGCCTACAACCTTTCCTTGTAACCCAACGTACTTTATCCACCAATCATCGTAAGAAGCCTCTACGGCTAGTCTAGGTACTTCCTTGCCCAAAACTTTTTCTTTGTAATCTTCACTTTGCTGATCAAATCTTTCTGAGCATGGCATGGAAACCACACGAATATTTTTTTCCGGGTCTAATTCTTGAACTGCCTCTATAACTGCTCCCAATTCTGAGCCGGTAGAAATGATAACCAGATTGGGTTTGTTTTCTGAATCACGAAGAATATATCCCCCTTTTTCTATTAAATCCTGTTGGTTTTGGTTTCTACCTTGAGCTTTCAGGGTTTGTCTTGAAAGAATAATGGCTGTCGGATTATTTTTATTTAATAGGGCTTCTTTCCATGAAACCGCGGTTTCAACGGTGTCACAAGGCCTCCAAGTTTCTAGACCAGGAGTAGACCTAAGACTTGCTAAATGTTCTATTGGTTGATGGGTCGGACCGTCCTCTCCAAGTCCTATTGAATCATGGGAGTAGATAAATATGGAGGGTATCTCCATCAAGGCAGCCAATCTGACAGCATTCCTAGCATAATCTAAAAAAGTCAGGAAAGTTCCAGCATAAGGCCTAATACCTCCGTGTAAGACAAGACCATTAACAATTGCGGTCATTGCAAACTCTCTTACCCCATAATATATGTAATTTCCATCAGCCATTGATTCATTAATCGCTTTAGTTCCTGTCCATCTCGTATTATTTGAACCACTTAGATCTGCTGATCCGCCTATTAATTCTGGTAATAAAGGACCCAGAAAGTTTAAAACAACTTCAGAAGACTTTCTTGAAGCCATATCCTCTTGGATTCCCTGTAGGTCATTAATAAATTTATCAATTTGATGTACGAAATTATCTGGTAACTCATTAGATAAAGATCGCGTTAATTCTCTGGCAAGATCAGGGTATTTAATTTCATAGTTTTGGAATAATTTCTGCCATTCTCCTTCTTTTGAATTTCCTATATCTTTTGCATCCCACCCAGAATAAATTTCATCAGGAATAACAAAGGGGGGATATTCCCAATTTAATTCTTTCCTGGATAGCGCTATTTCTTCTTCTCCCAATGCTGAGCCATGAGCACTGGCCGTTCCTGCTTTATTGGGTGATCCCTTACCAATCTTGGTCTTGCAACAAATTATAGTTGGCTGATCTAGGTTTTCTTTTGCCTGTTCAAATGCTTCATTAATCCTGCTCGAATCATGGCCATCTACATTTGGAATTACATGCCAGCCATAAGACTCGAACCTTTTAGGTATGTCTTCCGTAAACCACCCAGAAACCTCTCCGTCTATAGAAATTTCATTATCGTCGTATACAGCTATCAACTTTCCTAGTTTCAAAGTTCCTGCAAGAGAACATGCTTCATGGGTTATGCCTTCCATCAGGCACCCATCTCCGCAAAAAACGTAAGTAAAGTGATCTATAACTTCTAAATCTTTATTATTAAATCTTGAACAAAGTAATTTTTCGGCAATGGCCATACCAACAGCATTGGCTATTCCTTGCCCCAAAGGTCCAGTGGTAGTCTCTACTCCGGGTGTGACTCCAAACTCTGGATGACCGGGTGTTTTTGATCCAAGCTGCCTAAAACTTTTGATCTCCTCCATTGAAAGGTCATAACCTGTTAAATGAAGAAGGCTATAAAGAAGCATAGATCCATGTCCATTTGAAAGGACAAATCTATCTCTATTAACCCATTTTGGGTTATTTGGATTGTGCTTGAGGTGCTTTCTCCAGAGGACTTCAGCTATATCTGCCATCCCCATTGGCATACCGGGATGGCCACTTTTAGCTTTCTCCACAGCATCCATAGAGAGGACCCTAATCGCGTTTGCTAAATCTATACTTTTGGACATTTGTTTTATTTGGTAGAGTATTTTGTCCGATTCTAAAAAGAGTGTATACATTTAAAGCTCTAAAGTTGGATAAAAGCTATGTATAGAGGTTAGAATGCCGTTCTTTTTCAAACGGGGATACAAGTACTATGTCTGAGCATAAGGTTTTTACTTCAGAATCTGTTTCTGAGGGTCATCCAGATAAAATGGCAGATCAGATTTCTGACGCTGTTTTAGACTCAATGCTTAAAGATGACCCTGAATCAAGGGTGGCCTGTGAGACTTTGGTGAAAGATAACTTCGTTGTTCTCGCCGGCGAAATTACTAGCAACTCTGATCCTGATCTAGAGGCTGTTATTAGAAAAGTCATATGTGATATTGGTTATAACGACATTTCAGTTGGATGTGATGGGAACACCTGCGAAATAATCAATTTCCTCGGGAAACAGTCTACCAATATTGCTCAGGGGGTGAATGTAGGAGAAGGGGAAGACAAAGAACAAGGAGCTGGAGATCAGGGTTTAATGTTTGGTTATGCAACTAATGAAACTGAGGTTTTAATGCCCGCTCCCATTACTTATTCTCACAGATTAGTTGAGCAACAAGCTTTTATTAGAAAATCTGGTAAGTTAAATTGGCTTAGACCTGATGCCAAAAGCCAAGTGAGTTTTGTTTATGGAGAGGATGGAAAGCCAGAATCTATATCAGCTGTGGTTCTTTCTACACAACACGATCCGGATATTTCTCAAAAAAATCTTAGGGAAGGCGTCATGGACGAAATCATCAAGCCTATTCTTCCGCAAAACTGGCTTAATAAAGAAACTAAGTTTTTTATAAATCCAACGGGTAAATTTGAGATTGGAGGTCCTGAGGGGGACTGTGGAGTCACGGGCCGAAAGATTATAGTTGATACTTATGGAGGCATGGCAAGACATGGCGGAGGTGCTTTCTCTGGAAAGGACCCTTCAAAAGTTGATCGTTCAGCAGCTTATGCTTGTAGATATGTTGCCAAAAATATAGTTGCAGCTGGTCTGGCAGAAAAATGCGAGATCCAAGTTTCTTATGCAATTGGAGTAGCTGAACCTACCTCAATTAGTGTCAATACTTTTGGAACTGCTACCGTAGAAGAAGATGATATATCTAACTTAATAAAAGAAAATTTTGATTTGAGACCTAGGCAGTTAATAGAAATGTTAGATTTAAAAAGACCAATCTATCAATCAACAGCTGCTTATGGTCATTTTGGCAGAGAAGAAGAGGCCTTCTCTTGGGAAAAAACTGACAAAGCTGAAACTTTAAAGGCTTCTTAATTATTGAGGAACAAAATGGGTAACGAAAAGCAAGACTATAAGGTAGCAGATATTTCCCTTGCTGATTGGGGAAGAAAAGAAATTGTGATAGCTCAGTCTGAAATGCCGGCTCTGATGAAGTTGAGAGAAAGATATGCAGCAGAAAACCCCCTTGAAGGAGCCAAGATACTGGGTTGTATACATATGACCATACAGACTGCGGTTTTAATAGAGACTCTCACCAGTTTAGGTGCAGAAGTCAGATGGTCTGGGTGTAATATTTTCTCAACTCAGGACCATGCGGCAGCTGCTATAGCCAAATCTGGAGTTCCTGTATTTGCTTGGAAAGGTCAATCCGAAGAAGAATTTGACTGGTGTATTGAACAAACAATTTTAAAAGATGGCGAGCCTTGGGAAGCAAATATGATTTTAGATGATGGTGGAGATTTAACGGCTATGGCTCACGATAAGTACCCCCAGATACTAGAAAAGATTCACGGCATAACGGAAGAAACCACTACTGGAGTTGTTAGGCTTCAAGAAATGATAAATCAGAATAAATTAAAAGTACCTGCAATCAATGTTAATGATTCTGTTACCAAATCCAAAAATGACAACAAGTATGGAACGCGTCACAGTCTTAACGATGGAATAAAAAGAGGAACAGACATGTTGTTGGCCGGCAGAAAAGCATTAGTAATTGGTTACGGGGATGTTGGTAAGGGTTCAGCGCAGAGCTTAAAGCAGGAAGGGATGATAGTTAGGGTTAGTGAAATTGATCCTATCTGTGGAATGCAGGCTTGTATGGATGGGTATGAAGTAGTCTCGCCTTATAGAGATGGAGAAAGTAATAACAGTCCAGATTCAATGAACAAAGAGTTATTAGAGGACACAGATCTGCTTGTAACTACCACTGGGAACTACAAAGTATGCGATAGACACATGTTGAGGGCCCTAAAAAAAGGAGCTGTTGTCTGCAATATAGGTCACTTTGATACTGAAATAGATACTCAATTCATGCGTGATGAATGGGCTTGGGAAGAAATTAAGCCACAAGTACATAAAATTTTTAGGGACACCAAGGCAGGGGAAGTCCCAAACTTAGAAAGTGATGACTATCTACTATTGCTTTCTGAAGGAAGGCTTGTAAATTTAGGCAATGCAACTGGACACCCTTCACGCATCATGGATGGTTCGTTTGCCAATCAAGTTTTAGCTCAAATGCATTTGTATGAGAAGAAATTTGCTTCTTTGAATGATACCGAAGCAAAAAACGAGCTTATAAAAGTTGAGGTTCTTCCTAAAAAACTGGACGAAGAAGTTGCAAGCTATATGGTAGAAGGGTTTGGTGGAACTATAACTAAATTATCTAAAGAACAGGCAGACTACATTAATGTTCCGAAGGAAGGACCTTTTAAGTCTGACATTTACAAATACTAGTTTGATAGTTGGTTATGGTACGTCTCTATGAATACGAGTTTTGAATTCTTCCCTCCTAAAACCGAGAAAGGTAAAGAGAATCTTATTAATTTAATCAAGAGATTAAGCCATTTCTCTCCGGAATACTTTTCTGTTACTTATGGTGCCGCAGGCTCAACCAGGAAGGGAACTCTTGAGACTTGCGTTTCCATAAAAAACCTAGGGCAGAATACCTGTCCTCATTTATCTGGGATAGGTTCATCAAAGAGTGTAATCAAAGAAATATTAAATGAGTTTAAAGGCTATGGGTTAACAAGAGTTGTTGCCCTTAGAGGAGACCTTCCTTCTGGTATGGTTGGATTTGGTGATTTTCCTTACGCCCTAGACTTAATCAAGTTTATTAAAAGGGAACAGGAGAGCTTCTCGATTGAAGTTGCTGCCTATCCTGAAGTTCATCCTGACGCAGAGTCAGAAAACACAGACTTTGAAAATTTTTTGAATAAAGTTGAAGCTGGTGCAGATGGTGCTATAACCCAATTTTTCTTTGAAGAAGATTCATATTTCAAGTTTGTTGAAAAATGTGAAAAAGAAAACGTTACCATTCCTATTATTCCAGGAATAATGCCCATTCATGATTTTGAATCCCTAGTTAGAATGGCTAAAAATTGCTCGGCTAATGTTCCTCTGTGGCTTAAAGAAGGAATGCAGAAATATTCAAATAATGAAGACCGCTTGATGTATGGTGTTGAAGTTATAACTAAACTTTGTCAGAAGTTACTTCGTTTTGGTGCTCCTGGAATACATTTCTATACAGTAAATAGAGAGGAGCCTACAAGTTTGATAATTAAAAATTTAGAATCTAAGTAATGGTAAATAAAAAGTCACAAATAATTGTAGTGTTAGCTATGTCTTTGCTTGTCTTTAACGCATGCGGGCATAGGGGCCCTTTAAATTTGCCTGAAGGAAGCGTTTATTTCAAGGGTGCTGTCTATGAAAGGCCTTAATAGGAGAGAAGACAAACTTTTTATTGATGAAGTTTCACTTGAAGATATAGCTAAAGAATATGGAACACCTGTTTATGTATATTCTGGCAGTAAACTAAAAGAAAACTTAAAAGGCTACCTTTCCTCTATCAGAGAAAAGGACAAAATTTGTTACTCAGTTAAATCAAATTCTAATATTCATCTACTTGAATTACTTGCTGATCTTGGAAGTGGTTTTGATGTAGTTTCTGGTAATGAGCTTAGAAAGTGTTTAGAGGCAGGGGCTAAGCCTGAAGATATTGTTTTTTCTGGGGTGGGCAAAACTGAAGAAGAGCTAGTCCTGGCCATTAAAGAGAATATTTTCTCAATCAACATCGAGTCCGAAGAAGAATTAGACAGAATTATAAAAACTGCAAAGGATTTAGAAAAAAAAGCTCAATGCATGATTAGAATTAACCCTGATATTTCCTCTGAATCTCATCCCTACATTCAGACTGGCCTGAAAACTTCCAAATTTGGAATTTTAAGAGAAGGAATTGATTCCATAGTTGAGAAAGCTTCTAAATCAAGACTTATTAACCTGAAAGGTATTGCTTCTCATGTTGGATCTCAAATCTTTAATAAAGAATTAATATTTGAAAACTTGAATTTACTTATTGAAATTGCAAACAATTTAATTAGGCAAGGGCATGCATTAAGTTATATAGATTTAGGTGGAGGCCTGGGAATCAGTTATCAAGAAGAACGGGAGCTCAAGCCGAGAGAGGTGCTGGAAGAGGTAATTTCAAGGCTTGAACCATTAAACCTGAATCTTTTACTTGAACCTGGTAGATCCATATCAGGTAATACAGGAGTTCTTCTCTCTAAAGTTGAATATTTGAAAAAAACTTCTGATTTAAATTTCGCTGTAATCGATTCTGGTATGAATGACCTTCTAAGACCCTCACTCTATCAAGCTTGGCATAATATTTCGGTTGTAGCGACTAATAATCAAAAGGAATTGTCTTACACGGTGGTCGGTCCTGTTTGCGAAAGCGGGGACACTTTTGGTGAAGACAGGATATTAAGTCTTGATGAAGATTCTATATTGGCTATTCATGACGCTGGAGCTTATGGTCATGTCATGTCTTCGAATTACAATAGCCGACTGAGACCTCCAGAAATTTTGGTTGAAGGCCAGGAAATAAAAGTTATCAGGAGAAGGGAGACTTTTGATGACCTGTTGAGACAAGAGAGAGATGTCTAACCAAATCCAGTTAAAAGCCAGTAAATTTTCAGGGCTAGGAAACGAAATACTTTTAGTTGACCTCATAAGGCAGACTGGCCAAATAGACTCTAATTCGGTTAAAAAAGTTATCGAAGAAAATCAAGTTCAGTTTGATCAGTTAATTTCAATAGAGGCCCCAACTATTCCTGAACTGGACTTTAGTGCGCAAATTTTCAACAGAGATGGCAGTAAGGCCGAAAACTGTATAAATGGAGCAAGGTGTTTCGGCAAATATGTGTTTGATACAGGCCTTCTTGATAAGGAAGAGTTGTTGGTAGGAATTGAGAAGAACAAGTGGAAGATAAGTCATCCAGAAAAAAATGTTTACGCAGTTGAACAAGAAATCTCTGATCTTAACTCTGGTAAAGACTTATTGCCCAAACCTAATCCATCAGGCCTCCATACATTAGTCTTAGAAGACGATACCTTAGAGGTAGGCTATGTAAATTTAGGCAACCCTCATGCTATTAATTTCACTAAGAAAATTAATGATATGCCGCTTGATAATTGGGGTCATTGCCTTCAAGGATCAGAATGGTTTCCTGAAGGAGTTAATTTAACTCTGGCTGAAATGAGATCTCCAAGGGAAATTAATATAAGAGTTTTCGAGAGAGGTGTGGGCGAAACCCTTGCCTGTGGAAGCGGTGCTTGCGCCACAGTGGTGATAGGACTACAACTTGGTTACCTTCAGCAAGAAGTTCAAGTTAATTTTAAGAAAGGAAGTCTGTATATAAAATATGATCTAAAAAACCAAAGGTTAATCGCTAAAGGATCTGCAGATTTCTTAGAAGAAATTAATATTCTAGTATGAGTACTGATAAAAAAAACAAGGTGTCCAATAAGGAGATAGCAGAGTATTTGATCTTAAACCCTAATTTCTTTAAGGAAAATCCAGAAGTACTGAATTCAATAGAAATCATCCATGAATCTGGAGCTGCAGTATCCTTAATACAGAAGCAAGTTGAGTTATTAAGATCAAATTACAATTCAACTACCGATAAATTAATGGAGTTACTAGGAATTGCAAAGAATAATGAGGATATCTTTATCTTAACCAAGGAATTAATCCTTAGCCTTATCGACGCTTCGAGTATTGAAGAAATAGTAGCTCTATTAGAAAAAAGCTTTGTAGCAGATTTCGGAGCAAAAAATAGTAAGGTACTTTTTTTTACTGAATCTTCCAAAAACCTTCCTAAGGGAAGAATTAAGAACCCAGCTGAGGCTACAAATATCTTAGGGAATCTATTAAAGCCTGGAAAAATATTTTGCGGAGAAGTTAACAAAGAAGTTGCTAAATTTATTTTTAATCAAAAGACAAGTGTTAAAGAAATGGCTCTAGTGCCATTAAATAGCAGCTCTTTACTCGGATTGATTGCTTTAGGCAGCGATCAGCCAGGAAAATATTCTGACAATAAAGATACGCTTTTCTTAGACTTTATTGCCGAAGTAGTCAGCAAACTGATAGATGGTCATAATGCCTAAATGTTAGACAGACATCTTGGACCTTTCTTATCTCATCTCGAGATAGTGAGACACCTTTCTCCTCACACAATAAACAGCTACAAGAGGGATTTGAGCTCTTTTTTTTCTTTCTTAAAGGAGAAAAAGGATTCTTGGGAAGAAATACAAGATCATCAGGTTAGAGAGTTTATTGCCAGTGAAAGGAGAAGGGGTTTGAATCCTAGAAGCCTGCAACGGATGCTGTCTTCTATTCGCAGCTTCTTTAACTATTTATTAGATGAAGAAATTATTGATACTAACCCTGCAGCTGATATCAGTTCCCCTAAATCAGCGCAACTTTTGCCCAAGGCCCTGGATACTGATCTGGTTAAAAGACTTTTGGATTTTAAGCCACAAGGAGATCTTGAAATCAGAGATAAGGCTATGTTTGAACTTTTATATTCGTCAGGCTTAAGGCTTTCTGAACTCTGCGGTCTTGATTTAGGCGGTGTCTCCATCAAGGAAAGGTCATGTCGTGTAGTCGGTAAGGGAAACAAGACAAGAGACTTGCCAATTGGAGAAAAAGCCATACAGGGGCTAAGGGATTGGCTTTTGGTTCGGAAAAAGATTTCCACTGATAATAATGAGGCTTTGTTCTTAAATAAGAATGGTAAAAGACTCTCGGCTAGATCAGTCCAGCTTAGACTAGAGAGGTTAAGTAAAAAAAGAGGGCTGCCAATGGTTAATCCCCATATGTTAAGGCATTCTTTTGCTAGCCATATCTTAGAATCCAGTGGAGACTTGAGGGCTGTTCAAGAAATGTTAGGACACTCTGATATAGGAACAACACAAATATATACAAAACTGGATTTCCAACATCTATCCAAGGTATATGACGAAGCTCATCCAAGGGCTAAGACCAGAAAAAATAAATGAGTATTAAGGCTGTATCTTTTGATTTGGATGACACCTTGTGGCCCTTGCTACCCGTCATACTCAAGGCAGAGAAAGATACTAATCAGTGGCTAATTGATAATTACCCTGGGGTTGAAGTACTTCTAAAAAGCCAAGAGGCGATGAAAATCAGAGATGATCTGATTTCCAAAAAAAATGACTTAGTGAATCAGTTATCGAAGCTTAGGGAACTGTCACTTGTTGAGTTAGGCATTAGATCCGGCTATAACAGAGAGGAATCACAAATCATGGCAAGGGAGTCTTTTAAAATATTTTTCTCTGGTCGGAACGATGTAACTCTTTATGAAGGAACCGAACAGACTCTAAAAAACTTAAAAGAAAAATATGTTCTTGGTGTGATTACAAACGGAAATGCGGATCTTGAGAAAATCGGTATAAGTCATTATTTTGATTTCAATGTATCCGCCGAGAATATGAATGTAGGAAAACCAGATCCATTGATCTTTGAAGAGGCTGCAAGAGAAACTGGATTCAAAGCTGAAGAAATTTGTCACGTGGGGGATCATCCAATAAATGATGTAGAGGGCAGCTTTAAGGCAGGCATGAAAGCCATTTGGTTTAACAAAAAGGGAATAGACTGGCCCCTAGATAAGAAAGCAGATTTTGAGGAAATAAGCTCTTGGAATCAGT
>DTSY01000129.1 GCA_012965075.1 Gammaproteobacteria bacterium
AAAGGACTATCTATTGAAAAGACTCCATTTATTGAAGCATGCGTCACTATCTTAGACCTTGAATATAACAAGGAATCCCAACTCATATCTGAACCTAATTCTGCACTTAAATCTGCTCCCCCTAAGGCAATTCCATAGACCCTCTTTTCTGCAGCTAAAGAAGCAAGATTTTCGATTGCTGAAGGCGTCTCAACCAAAATAACCACTTTTAGTGTTTCAGGTAAGCCCATAAGCTCAGCTGGATCTTCTATTTTAGGAACCATCAAGCCTATGAAATTTTCACCCAGCACTTCAAGTAAAGAAAGGTCTTCTTTTCCTTCTTTAGAGGTCAATGGATTAGTTCTAATAAAAAAGGGGGTGGTAATTTTTTGTGAAGACAAGTAGTTAGTTAGCTCCCCTCTGGTTTTATTTTTTTCCTTTATTGGAACTGAGTCTTCAAGATCAAGGATCAAACCATCAGCTTTTGAGGTTACCGCTTTTTCGATCCAGTCCAGTTTGTTAGCAGGAACAAAAAGTGGGCTTACAGGAAATGAAATCAAGACAATACCTAATAAGAGCTTGCTAAAAACCTTTTTTCTTTCTCAATTAAGAAGTCGACAACATCTAATAGCCTATCGGTGCCAACTTCTCTTGTGCCAGAGACTTTATATTTTCCATTTACAATAAGCGTCGGCACACCGGTTATAGACCATTGTCGCATTCTTTTATCCGCCTGTTTAACTGCATTATTAACCCCAAATGAGTTGGAAACTGATAAATATTTTTCTTTATCTACTCCAAACCCCCTGAAGAAGTATTCTAATTCAGAACTACCAGTTAGAAATCTACCCTCCCGTTGTATTGCCGTAAAAGCTGCGGGTATTATTTTGTCTTCAATACCTAAGGCTTTTGCGGAATAAAATAAACGAGCGTGTATTTTTAAAGTGGGGTTCCAGGTCGCATGTGATTTCCAAAAATCCACATCTTTTGGAAGTGTTTTCTTCCAGGGTAGGATATTAGATTCAAGCGCATAGCAGTGGTTGCACCCGAACCAAAAAACCTCTACAACCTCTACTTTAGATGGATCTCTTGTAACAGAAGGAGAGTCAAGAATTTCGTAATGCCTGCCAGCTACAAATTCTTCCGCTTGGGCACAGGAAAAAAACAGCAAAAAAAACATCCAAGCCAGATGCTTTCGAATCAGGAGGGGCTTAATAAAGGCCATTTATAAAACTTGCTAGAGCCTCTATTTCTTTGTCATCAAGTTTATAAGCTATTGATACCATAATGGCTGACAGTTCAGAGTCCTGTCTGTTACCGGTCCTATAATCTTTCAAAGTTTTTGCAATGTATTCAGTTTTTTGACCGCTCAAAAGAGGATAACCTGCTGAACTATTTCCTGTGCCTTTGGGAGAATGGCAGGCAGTGCAAGCAGGTATGCCTTTCTCGAGACTACCTGCATAATAAAGTTTAAATCCCTTATCCACTAAGTCTGCTGAAGCCTGTCCAATTTTATTCTTATTGTTAGAGTAATAAGCTGTTATATCTTGAAGGTCTTGATCGCTATAGCCATCTAATTGGCCATTCATTTCCGCTATATATCTTTCCTCAGACTGGATCAGCTGTAATTGTTTCAGTAAATACTTAGGGTTTTGGCCTGCAAGTGAGGGCCATAAGCCGACCACACTATTCCCGTCTTCTCCATGGCATGCTATACAGGTTTGTGATTTTTCTTTACCTGATTGGATGTCTCCAGCTCCTAAAAGCAGGACTGCAAAAAAAAGAATGAATAACTTTGTTAAATTCATAGAAATGCTTGCGCTAATCGGTGATACGGGCGAGGATTATATACTAACCTTTGCCGGTGTTTAAATTAAACAATACCATGAATTCAAGAAATTATTTTTTTAGTACAAGGTTTTTAGTTAGTGTATTTTCACTAAAAGACCTTCCAACAGACATTGGTTTAGAAATAGCGTTTTGTGGAAGATCTAACTCAGGGAAATCGAGCGTCTTAAATGCCATCACAAGAAATAAAAAGCTTGCTAAAACAAGCAAAACTCCTGGAAGGACGCGGGCTATCAATATTTTTTGTATTGATGATCAAAAAATGAACAGAATTGCTGATCTTCCTGGTTATGGCTTTGCTAGAGTATCTAAACAAACTCAGAAGGAGTGGGCGAAATTAATTACCGCATACCTGAATAGTCGTCAAAGCCTAAGGGGGTTAGTCATTATTATGGACATAAGACATCCATTTAAAGAATCAGACTTAACCCTTATAGACTGGTGTTCAGAAACAAATACACCTCTTTTGATAGTGCTTAATAAGTCAGATAAATTGTCTAAAAGTGGGGTACTAAGGGAAGTGGAAAAAGCAAATTTGATGCTCAAACAAATGAACCTAAAAGGGCAGGCTCTAGGATTTTCCTCTACAAAAACTACTGGCATAGAAAAATTGGAAGAAAAGCTTAAAAGATGGTTTGATGTTTAAGGCCCCGAGCACCTTGGGGGAATACCCGGGGCATCCATCATTTAACTAACTTAGGTATAAAATAAGACTAAAAATAAAAAGAAAAGTTCCTAAATGTTTGTAAGTAACTAAAATGTCAGAAGAAAGATCTATTGAAACCCCACTCATCCTTGTAGATGGATCTTCTTATCTTTATAGGGCCTATCACGCCCTTCCGCCTTTAATGAGTTCCAAAAACCAGCCAACTGGAGCTATCAGAGGCGTTATTAGTATGGTAAAGAAAATCCTTTTAGACCACCCCAATAGCCCACTTGCAGTTATTTTTGATGCAAAAGGAAAAACTTTCAGACACGAAATGTATAGAGAATATAAAGCCAACAGACCCCCTATGCCTGAAGACTTAGTCGAACAAATTGAACCAATTAACCAAATTATAGAGGCCCTTGGAATAAAGCTTTTAAGCATAGAAGGTGTTGAGGCGGATGATGTAATTGGAACTTTGGCTCAACAAGCCAGCGAAGCTGGAATGTCTACAGTTATTTCTACTGGCGACAAAGACATGACTCAGCTGGTAAACAAGCATATCAAAGTTGTAAACACCATGAATAGCGAACTCTTGGATGAAAAGGGAGTCGAAAAAAAATTTGGGGTTATGCCAGAACTCATTATTGATTACCTTGCCCTTGTGGGCGACTCTTCAGATAACGTCCCAGGGGTTGAGAAAGTAGGCCCCAAGACTGCTGTGAAATGGCTTATAGAATATGGAAACTTGGACGAAATTATAAAGAATGCTGACAAAATTTCAGGAAAGGTAGGAGAAAATCTAAGGAATGGGCTTGATCAATTACATCTTTCCAAAGAATTAGTAACTATAAAAAAAGATGTTCCCTTGAAGATGGGAGTTCATGACCTGGCTGTAGGCAAAGAAGATAGAAAATTACTTAACGATATCTACACAGAACTTGAATTCAAAACCTGGTTAGAAAAAGAAGAGACAGTAGCAATAGCCCCAGAAGAGGATACTAAAAAAACTAAATACGAACTGGTAACCCAAAAGAAACAGCTAGAAAACTGGATAGCAAAAATAAAAAAATCCTCTTTTTTTGCATTGGACACTGAGACTACGGGCCTTGACTATATGGATGCAAAGCTGGTTGGAATTTCACTATCTGTTAAATCTGGAGAGGCTGCTTATATCCCTTTAGCCCATAATCACGATGAACAGTTGCCCGAAGATCTAGTTCTTAGAGAACTAAAGCCAATTCTTGAATCCAAAAAAACAAGAGTAATTGGCCAGAACATTAAATTCGACAGAAATATTCTCTCAAGGTATGGAATTAATTTAAATAGTATTGAGAACGACACCATGTTAATGAGCTATGTGTTAAATAGCACAGCCTCTAGACACAATTTAGATGCGCTGGCTCAACATTATCTAAATTACAAGACTACTACCTTTGAGGAAGTAGCCGGCAAGGGAGTCAAGCAGATCACCTTTGACCTAGTTCCAATAGACAAGGCAGTCCACTATGCTTCGGAAGATGCTGACATAACTTTTCGTCTCTATGAAGAACTAAAATCTAAACTAGCAA
The DNA here is from genome assembly GCA_012965075.1 of Gammaproteobacteria bacterium. Classification (GTDB taxonomy): domain Bacteria; phylum Pseudomonadota; class Gammaproteobacteria; order Magnimaribacterales; family Magnimaribacteraceae; genus AEGEAN-183. The sequence continues at coordinate 4,045 of DTSY01000129.1, forward strand.
AAGAACCCATTTTAAGTGCTCTCTTAGAAGAAGTAGAAATACCTTTGATTAAAGTATTGTCAGATATGGAGCAAGCAGGAACTTTAGTAAACGAGAAAATACTTAAAGCTCAGTCAAAGAATTTTAGTGAAAGAATTGCAAAGCTGGAAAAAGAGGCTTATGACTTAGCTGATCAGGAATTTAATTTGGGATCGCCCAAACAACTTCAGGAAATATTTTTTGATCAATTGAACTACCCTATTATTCAAAAAACGCCGGGTGGTCAGCCCTCTACTGCAGAAAATGTCCTTAAACAACTTGCTGAAGATTATGAGTTACCTAAAATCATCTTAAAACATAGAACTCTTAGTAAACTTAAATCTACCTATACTGACAAACTGCCTTTGCAAACTTCTGCCAACACAGGAAGAATTCATACCTCTTTCAATCAAACCGGAACTTCCACAGGAAGACTTTCTTCTTCTGATCCAAATCTACAAAACATCCCCATAAGGACTGAAGATGGCAGGAGGATAAGACAGGCTTTTGAATCCTCAAAAGGATATCAACTTATTTCGGCTGACTATTCTCAAATAGAGCTAAGAGTAATGGCCCACCTATCAAAAGATGAAGGACTGATAAAGGCCTTTCAAGAGGGACAGGATATTCACTCCAGTACAGCAAGTGAAGTCTTTGAAGTTAATGTCAAAGAAGTTAACTCAGACCAAAGAAGAAGCGCTAAAACAATTAATTTTGGTCTTATCTATGGTATTTCTGCTTTTGGTCTAAGCAAACAGCTGGGCATTAATAGAAATTTAGCAGCTGAATATATGGATATATATTTTTCTAGATACCCGGGAGTTAGAAAATATATGGAAAAGATTAAATCAGACGCTAAGAAAATAGGATACGTTGAAACTCTCTATGGGCGCAGATTGTACCTTCCAGAAATTTCTACAGGGAACGCTATAAGAAGGCAGGCTGCAGAAAGAGTAGCCATTAATGCCCCCGTCCAAGGAACAGCAGCTGACATAATGAAAAAGGCTATGTTGGTAGTACATGATTCTTTAATTAAAGAGAAGATTGATGCTAAATTAATTCTCCAAGTTCATGATGAGCTGGTGGTTGAATCCAATAAAAAAGATAGCGAAAGGGTTTCAGAAATATTAACGAATTCTATGTCAAATGCAGCTAAGCTTTTGGTTCCCCTGGAAGTCGAAATTGGAATAGGAAAAAATTGGGATCAAGCGCACTAATTAAATGCAAAACTTATTATTCTTCAATTCAAGAAAGACTTTTGGAGTTTTAGGGACATCCAGTCTTGGTTTAATAATAGTAGCACTAATTTTTGAGCATGCTCTCTTACTCAAACCTTGTTTACTCTGTTATGCCCAAAGATCTTGTGTGTACCTTCTACTATTGCTTTCGCTTATTGCTTTCTTACACAAGAATCAGTCCCTCAACCTTTTTAGAACATACTTAGGTTTGTCAATCGCGGTAATTGCGTCAGGTATATCACTTTCATTAAGACAGCTGTATCTACAAAGCCTTCCTGCAGATTTAGTTCCTACTTGTGGTCCAGATATAGATTACCTGTTTGAAACCCTGCCGGTCCTGGAAGTCTTTATGCTTGCTATTAGGGGTGATGGAAATTGCGCTGAAGTACTTTGGTCTTTTCTGGGTGTGAGTATTCCAGGATGGTTGTTGGTAGCCTTTGTGGTCTTATTTCTTTACGCTATATCATCTTTATATTTTTCAAAAGATTTACATTCTAATAGTTAAATAAATATCTATAATGCGCACTTAATCAGCAAGTCTCCTCATGGCAGCTAAAATACAAGAAGATTTAACCCAAGACGAACTAATAGAACTTTCTCTAAATAAGGGTGAGGGTGAAATAGCTGCTAATGGAGCGTTATTAGTAAAAACAGGCAAAAGAACTGGAAGAAGCCCTTTGGATAGATTTATTGTTAAAGATTCTATAACAGAATTTAAAGTAGATTGGGGAGAAGTAAACAGGCCTTTCGATGAAGAGAAATTTAACTCTCTCTGGAAAAGAGTAGAACTTTATTTATCAGAAAAAGAGGTTTTTATTTCCAGTCTTCATGTAGGAGAGCACAAAGAGCACTATGTTCCAGTAGAAATTAAAACTGAATGGGCTTGGCATAATCTTTTTGGTAGACAGATGTTTATTCGACCAGAAAGCTTTAATCCTTCCGATAAAACAACCTGGTCTGTAATGAGTGCGCCTGAATTTATTTGTGATCCTGAAAGAGATGGAACTAACAGCGATGGAGCAGTAATCATTAGTTTTTCGAAAAAAAAGGTTCTTCTTGCTGGAATGCAATATGCAGGCGAGATGAAGAAATCAATGTTTTCAGTACAAAATTTTCTTTTACCCGAAAAAAATGTTCTTCCCATGCATTGTGCAGCTAATGTGGGAAAAGAAGCTGACGTGTGCCTTTTCTTTGGTTTGTCGGGGACAGGAAAAACAACCCTTTCCGCGGATCCTGAAAGGAACTTGATAGGAGATGACGAGCATGGATGGGGTGAAGGATCTGTGTTTAACTTTGAGGGAGGATGTTACGCCAAGTGCATTGATCTAACTCATAAAAATGAGCCGGTGATCTGGGAAGCCATCAAACATGGAAGTGTTATGGAAAATGTAATAATCGATCCCGAAACTAAAGTCCCTGATTACAGCGATTCTTCCTTGACTGAAAACACGAGAGT
>DTSY01000130.1 GCA_012965075.1 Gammaproteobacteria bacterium
TTGAACAAGATCAGCTCCTAGCTTAATTACTACTCTCAAGAAACGACAGGAAGCCTATTCCAAAGAACTAGGTTATAAGCCGATAGTTTTAAAACTGTCTCCAGATCTCCAAGATCGAGATTTAGAAATAATTTGCAAAGAGATTCTAGACAAAGATATAGATGGAATTATTTGTTCTAACACTACTATCGCTCACAATTATAATTACCAAGGAGGTTTAAGCGGGGAACAACTATTTGAAATCTCCAATAGAAGCCTTGTATCATTTAGAAGTTTTTTAGGATCCTCTTTTCCAATAATCGCTTCCGGAGGAGTTATGAGTCGCCATCATTTTGAGAAGAAATTAGAGCTAGGAGCTGATCTTGTTCAAGTCTATACAGGGATGATCTATAAAGGACCAACTTTGGTTAAAGATATATTAAATTCTTAAACCTCTAAAAAAAATAATTTCATAAAAACTTGACAGAGCTACCCTTTCTAATCTTTATACTAAAAAGAAAACAAATTTTATTATGAACTCTGTTGTAGTAGTTGAGTCTCCAGCTAAAGCTAAAACCATTGAAGGTTATCTAGGTGATTCTTATAGCGTTATAGCTTCATTTGGCCATGTTCGAGATATGGCAGATAAAGATGGAGCAGTCATTCCTGGAGCTTGGTCAGATATTAAATGGTCTCTTAACAAGAGAGGTGAGAAGCAGATCAAAGAAATTCTAAGCCAAGTTAAGAAAGCAGATCATCTAATACTAGCAACTGATCCAGACCGTGAAGGTGAAGCTATCGCCTGGCATATATATGAACTACTAAGTGAAAAGGGAATTATAGAAGACATTAAAGTTAGTAGGGCTGTCTTTAATTCAATAACTAAAAGTTCTGTTATTGAGGCTATAGAGAACCTAAGAGAAATAAATATAGACATGGTAGAAGCCTATCTGGCTAGAAGAGTTTTAGATTACATAGTTGGTTTTAATATTTCTCCTCTTTTATGGAGAAGGCTACCCGGTGCAAAATCTGCTGGTAGAGTTCAGTCAGTGGCTTTAAAGCTCATATGTGAAAGAGAAAATGAGAGGGAGGCTTTTGAAGCCCAAGAATACTGGACAGTCGGAACTGATTTTCTTAAAGGTGAGGAGAAGATTTCCTCACAAGTTCATTCTGTCGATGGCACGAAGTTAAAAAAGTTTGATATCTCTAATGAAGGTAAAGCTAAGGAACTTTCTGACAGAGTTAAAGAATCGTCATTCGCAATAAGTGAAATTAATAAAAAACCTGTAAAAAGGAACCCTAAGCCACCTTTTATTACTTCAACTTTACAACAAGAAGCGGCTAGAAAACTTAGATTTTCAGCTGATCAAACAATGAGAACTGCACAAACCCTTTACGAGCAAGCCTTTATAACTTACATGAGAACTGACAGTCCTGTTATGTCTAAAGAAGGTATAGATCAGTGCAGAAAAGTAATAGAAGGGAAGTATGGATCTAAGTTCTTACCTCCGGGACCAAGAATTTATAAGAGTAAATCCAAACAAGCACAAGAAGCACACGAAGCTATAAGACCTACTGATATTAATAGATTACCTTTAGAAAATGGACTTTCAGGAGATGAAAAGAGGCTGTATGAACTTATATGGAATAGATCT
>DTSY01000131.1 GCA_012965075.1 Gammaproteobacteria bacterium
TGGTACCGGAGGGGGGACTTGAACCCCCATGATTAAAAAATCGGGGGATTTTGAATCCCCTGCGTCTACCAATTCCGCCACTCCGGCAAAAAGTCTTAGTAAAAAGTTTACTTTGAAAGGTTAAACTCTCTTCTTAAAATTATATTCTTGTATCTTATGTTGAGATTTTGGTTTAGGGAAAGAGTTTTTTCAGTAGTTAAATACTGCATTTCTCCATTTATTAGGTTTGAAGTAGAATTTGAAGAAGGTATTTCAGAGAAGGATCTCAATAAAGTTAAAACCATTTATGCCCTTCCTGATAAGTCTATTAGCGAATTAGTTGCATTAGATAAATACACAAATAAGCTAAATGCTCCGTCTCCTAAAGAATATTTTGAGGAAACGAATTTACAAAGATACATTCGCTTAATACCGCCAAAGTTCAACATAGGCGAGCAAAAAATTAAGAGATTTTTACCCCAAAACTTACCTGAAATACTAACCTTAGAAGATGATGAAGTAATTTTGGTACCTGTATCCTTTTTCTGGGGTATACATCCGGATAAACAAAGATCGTTTTTTAAAATAGTCTTTTCACAATCTTGGGCAGTAAGTGGTTCTTTTAAGAAATTCTTTAGAGTGCTTTTGCACGGAAGGTCTTTAGTTATTAAGTTTAACAAACCTTTTATTCTCTCTGAACTAAAAGAAAGAGATAGAACTGTAGAAGAAAGCTCAAGATTGATTAGTCGTTATTTAAGAGCCCTTTTTAGAAAGACAAAGAAAGCTGCTATTGGACCAGACATTTCTCATAGAAGAACTTTGGTTAGATCTTTAGCTAGAGACAAGGTAGTAAGAAAAGAGATAAAGGTTCAAAGTAATGGAGATCTTAAGAGAACAAGAAAGCTAAATAAAAAAGCATTTAAGTACGCCAATGAGATCTGTTCAGATATTAATTATCCAATTGTAAGAAATCTACAAAGAGGTTTGGGTTGGTTCTGGAATAAAAGATATGACGGTATTCAAATTCAAAACTTGGATAAAATTAAATCAATAGCGGATGAGAATGGTCTCATTTATGTGCCCTGTCACAGGAGCCATATTGATTACCTGGCTTTTTCTTACATTCTGCTAGAAAAAGGTTTGATGCTTCCACACGTAGCTGCTGGAAATAACATGAATCTGCCTATCTTAGGAACTATAGGTAAGGGCGGTGGAGCATTCTTTATGCGCAGATCATTCGCAAGTAACAAGCTGTATAGCCTTATCTTCTTTCAATATTTCAAACGATTATTGCAAAGAGGATCGTCTGTTGAATTTTTTCCTGAAGGTGGTAGAAGTAGAAGCGGGTTTTCCCTTCAAGCTAGGCCAGGCCTCTTATCCATGACAATACGAAGCTTTGCTAGTTTAAGCAATGAGAATGTTAAATTGATTCCTATTTATATTGGTTATGAAAAAATTATTGAAGGTAATAGTTATTTATCGGAATTATTGGGAGAACAAAAGAAAAGAGAGAGCGTTCTAGACGTATTTAAATCAATTAAGGACTTTAGAAATTTTCTTGGTAGTGTCTATATAAATTTTGGGGACCCTATAGACCTTAAAGATTTCCTCGAAAGTGAACTGGGTGAAAAAAACTATAAGATTAATTCACCTCTAGATCGACCAAGCTGGCTAAAAAAAGCTACTAATAACTTAGGTACAGAAGTGATGAAGGGTATAAATGAATCTGCTGTTGTTACTACATCAAGTTTGTTTTCTCTGAGCCTTCTCACTGAGACAACCCAGACCTTAGATTCAAATTCGATAAGCAAACGGATTGAAATGTTTATTGATCTTCTAAAAAAGAACGATGACTATAAAGATGTGTGGCTGACAGAAGAATCTCCCAAGAAAGTAATCGCTAAAACAGAAGCTCTGGGATTAATTAACAGTCAATTGATCGGAGGAGAAAGAGTATTTAGACCCACTAGAAACGAAGCTGCTCTGCTTAGTTTTTATCAGAATAATATTTCTCATTACTACCTTCTCTATTCGTTAATCTGTCTGTCACTAAAGTATGTAGAAAAGTTGTCTGAAAAAGAAATTATAAGGTTAACAAACCTTGTCTACCCATTCCTTCAAAGTGATTTTTATTTACCTTGGAAAGGTGAACAAATCAATAAGGTTATTGCTAAAAATTTAAAGACATTAATTAAATCAGGTTTAATTGTTAAAAAAGACAAGGGTCTTTTAAGCAAACCAGAAAAAAATGGTAAAGAATATAGAGATTTCTGGGCTCTAAGCAATATCAGTGAACCGAGCATCAAAAGGTTCTATATTGTCATGAGTACTTTGTGGAAAGAAGAAGGGACGGATGTAGTTGAGCTCCAGCAAAGATGTGTTGCTATCGCAAACAAACTCCAACAAATTGAAGGTTGGTTGTACACAGAATTCTCAGATGCTTCTAAATTTCAATTTTTTATAACTAAGCTCTTAGAAGATAGATATATAAAAGAAAACACAAGCAATAAGTTATCCGCTTCAAGAATAACTCAGAGGGTTCAAAAAGAATTCCAACAATTCTTCAACCAAGAATTTATGCATGAGGTCAATCAACTCAATTTAAGAGAATAAACATCATAACGGACAACCCTCCCCTTTAAGGAGAAAGTTGGTTTTATGCCTCCAAGATTTTTAGCTTTTTTGTGCCTTTTAACGACAACTCTATCTTTGGCTTTTTTAAGGGCAACTTTAAACAATTCTTCTTCATCTGTTTGAACTGTTAAATCTCTCAACGCCTGTACTTCTCTTTTTGCCTTTGATTTGCCTGTATTTTCAAACATAGGATCAAGGTAAATTGCGTCGGGCTTAAATTTTAAGCCTAAAAGAAATTTCTTTGCGTTGGAACAGATGACGCTTGTATGCATTAAATCAGGTAATGAATCTCTTGAATTTTTAATCCCATCTTCCAGAAGTACAGAAACCCAGGGAACTATTTCTATTAAGATAACTTTTTCTACTAATGAGCTAAGAACTAAAGCGTCTTTTCCTAGTCCTGCAGTTGCATCAATAATCACACTTGGCTTAGGAAGCCCTCTCATGGTTTTAATTAAGTTACTTTTTTTACTCTCTTTATCCCATTTCAAGAAATCGCAGAAAATTGGCTTAGAAGTACCTGAAAGTTCTTTTTTAAGGTAGATCAAATTTTCAGCAACCACTAAAAAAGAACTTCCTGAAAAGTTTTTTTTCTGTTGTTTCAGGGATTCTAGGTTACCCGCAAAGGGAAGCTTAATTTTTTTAGCAAGCGTTAAGGCCTTTGGTTTTAACTGCTCATTGCTAGAAGCTACAAAAAGAGTAGATTCTTTCATGTCCAGTACATTAAAAGCCATCCGCCTAATAGCAATCTGTAAATTACAAAAGGTGTAAAACCAATTCTATCTATTAACTTTAAGAACATGTCTATGGAAATATAGGCAACCAAGAATGAAATAATTAATGCAATGGAAAGCTCAGCTCCATTATCCGTAATATCAATGAAGCTAACCCTTATGAGTTCAGCCAAAGCAATAGCTCCGATGGTAGGAATAGCCAAAAGAAAGCTGAATCTTGAAGCCGCAGTAGCACTGAGTCCCAGAAATAAACCTGCTGTAATGGTGATTCCAGATCTTGATGTACCAGGAATTAAAGCTAAGCACTGAAATAGTCCTATGATCAAGGCTTGTTTTAAGTTAACAGAATCCAAATCCTCTTTTCCCTTTCGAAGTTGAGCTGTGTATAAAAGTATTCCAAAAATGATAGTTGCATAAGCAATCACTTCGCTGTTTCTCAAGTTCAAGTTCACGAAATCTCTTAAAAGAAAACCCAACAATAGGATAGGAATGACTGCAATTATTAAGTTAGCCGTTAAGTTATTTTCTTTGCTTAAAAATTTATGGGAACCTAAATTAATTATCATCTTCTTTAGATCTGATCTGAAATAGACCAAAGCAGCCATTAGGGTTCCAAAATGAACTCCCACATCAAAAATAATGCCTTGATCCTCTTCGCCTAAGAATTCGCTTAGCAGGACTAAATGAGCTGAGCTGGAAACAGGCAGAAATTCTGTGAGCCCTTGAACTACAGAAAGTAAAATTAATTGAAGCGTATCCATTTACTTTTTAGTCCAGTGTTCCTCTCCAGAAAGGTACACGGGCTCTAGGTCTTTAGGATCAAGAGTAATTCCCTCTTTAAATCTTCTTTCGGCCTCGGTAAGAAGGTCTTCTGCATTTGGGTACCTTTCGTGGACTTTGGGGTCAAAATCCCTTAAATACTCTTCAACAAGCGGGCATCCGTCTCCTACAAAAAAAGAACCTTGTGAAAAATTTACTTTTTTAAATTCATACAAATACAGGGCTTTTTCAGAAGCAGATATTAATTGTTCTTCAGCGAATTCAAATTTGCCTACATAAATTTGCTCCATATGAGCATTGATCAAAACAGTAACTTCTGCGCATTTAAATTCTCTGTTAATACCTTGAGCTAATATCTGCATACTCGAAACAGAAATAGCAGGTATGCCTATGCTGTAAGCTAAACCTTGAGTAACTGAACAAGCCAACCGAGTACCTGTGAAAGACCCTGGACCACAACCGACAGCAACAACATCAAGATCTTGATAAGTTAGGTTTATTTTATTCATTAGCTGTTGCATTAATATCAATAACTTTTCAGTATGCCGTTGCGGTATCAATTCATGACAGGCTACTGATCTCTTTCCATCAGATACAGCCAAAGAGCATGCATCACTTGAAGTCTCTATAGCCAGTATGTTGGGCATCAACTATTTTTGATCTCATCCAGTATGAGATCAGAAACATCAACAGGAGACCCTGTTCCTGATATTTTTAGGTAATTTAAGTTTTCTCTTCGGGCTCTTTCAGAATAAAAATCTATTAATGGCAATGTCTGAGAACGATAAACCTCAAGCCTGTCTTTCACAGTCTCTGGCTTGTCGTCCTCCCTTTGAATAAGAGGTTCACCAGTAAGATCATCTATATCTGATACTTTTGGGGGATTAAATTCTAAGTGATAATTCCTGCCTGAACCTAAGTGCACTCTCCTGCCGGACATACGATCAATTATGACATCATCTGGAACATTGATTTCTATTACTAAATTTATCTCAATAGAATTATCATCTAGGGCCTTTGCCTGTGGGATAGTTCTAGGATAACCATCAAATAAAAAACCAGATTTGCAGTCTGTTTGGGCTATTCGTTCAATGACTACTCCTACTATGACCTCATCAGAAACTAAGATGCCTTCATCCATCAATTTTTTAGCTTTTTTGCCTAAATCTGTCCCTGCATTAATAGCGTCTCTGAGTATATTACCCGTAGAAATATGCGGTATATTGAATTCTTGGCAAAGTACTTCGGCTTGCGTTCCTTTTCCAGCTCCAGGAGGCCCCAAAAGAATAATCTTCATTTACCTTCTCCTATAACCACAGCTAAGGAATGCTCCTTAGTATCAGAGATGCTTAACTTAAAGAATTCGTAACCATTTTGATCAGCTCTCTTTTTTGCTGCTCCAAGAAGGTTTAAGTAAGGTGAACCGTTATCTTCTCTCAGAACTTCTATGCTCTTTAGGGAAACCCCTTTAGTAAAGCCAGTTCCCAAGGCTTTAGAAGTAGCTTCTTTGCAAGCAAAATTATTGCTAATAAAAGAAATCTTTTTATGTAAAGAAGTTTTACTTTGATATTCCTCTTTTTCCTTTTCTGTTAACACCTTTTCTATAAATTTATCGCCAAACTTAGATATAGCATTCTTGATTCTTCTTTTTTCTACTAAATCTGTTCCAATTCCTTTAATCATGCTTAACTTCCTTGAATGGAGAGGTACTCCCTTATTTTTATAGATTTATTGCCTAGATGGAAGTCTATAGCTTCTCTCATAATTTGTTTAGATGCCAAAAGAGTATCTGGGCTAGTTAAGTCTCCTTTTGAGAAATTAATGATATCTTTTCCGTGGTAACTATTCTCTTCATCCGAAGAATCTTTTAAAGGCTGGAAGCCTATTATGGGATTGAAAGCGTACCTTTTCTCCTCCTTAATCTCATTATTGGAGTTGGCTTCAAATTTTAGATCAAGGCCATAACCAATTTCTTTTAAAAGGTTAAGTTCGAAGAATCTGAGATGGGTTCCTAAATCCTTCTTACCTAAATGTTTTAAAAAGTCACATACCTTTAAATAATGATCAAAAATTTCAGGATGAGGGTCTTCTTTCTCTAAAAGTTTGATTAGTAGTTCATTTAAATAAATCAAAGAATTGAAGTTTTCTGAAGAAGGATCAAAGTATGTACTAATTTCGCAATGAGTTAGGGTTTTAAGATCTCCTTTGCCTCTACAAGATATTAGAAATAAACACGAAGGGGTCTTGATTACTCCTATTTTGCTTTTGGGTCTTTTTGCTCCTTTGGCGACAAAAGAAACTCTCCCATGATTTCTAGTGAAACTATCCACAATTAAACTGGTTTCTTTATAAGGCCTTGTATGCAAAACAATTGCGGATTCAAGGGTTAAACTCTTAAACAATCTTATACCCCATGAAATTCAACGCACTGCGGTCATTTGTCCAATCTTTCTTAACTTTAACCCAAAGCCTAAGCATAACCTTATTATCTAACATTCCTTCCAGCTCCTTTCTAGCAGCAGTGCCTATAGCTTTTAGACGCTTACCTTGCTCTCCTATAACTATGCCTTTTTGACTTTCTTTCTCAATGTAAATTGTTCCATCAATGGTTATTAACTTGTCTTCTTCTTTGAAGCTATCGATAACAACTGAAAGTCTATACGGAATTTCGTCTCCCACTCTAGAGATACATTTTTCTCTAATTATTTCACTTGCCAAAAATCTTTCTGAACTGCCTGCTATTTGATCTTCAGGATAAAGATGAGCGCCAACGGGCAATCTTTTTGTTATCTCCTTTTCCAAGATATCAATATTTTTCCTTTTCAATGCTGAAATTGGGATGACTTCTGAAAATGGAAACAGTTTTATGACTTCTTCAACAAAAGGCATTAACTTTTCCTTCTTAGCAACTTTATCTATTTTGTTGATAACCAGCATTACTTGATTGTCTTTGGTAGGTACTCGGTTCAATAAATGTTCATCCGTCGGGGAAAAATTTAAAGCATCTACTACAAAAAGAACTATATCGACTCCTTCGATTGAAGATAAAGCTGTCTTGTTCATAAATTTGTTTAATGCCCTTTTATGGCCTTGATGAAAACCCGGCGTATCCACATAAATTATTTGATTACTTCCTTCGGTCTTGATACCTAAAAGTCTTTGTCTAGTTGTTTGAGGTTTTCTTGATGTAATTGAGACTTTTTGTTCTACCAACTGATTTAATAAAGTTGATTTACCCACATTTGTTTTCCCTATTAAGGAAACCATGCCTGTTTTTTTTGTCTGACTACTATTCATTCTTGAAATGTTCTTCTAATAATAATTTAGCAGCTTCTTGCTCAGCAATTTTCTTAGTCTTTCCCTTTCCCATAGCAGATATTGCTAAATCATTTGAGCTGCATGTACTCACAAATCTGTCATCAATATATTTTGGCCCATGATCCATCAATTGATAAGTGGGTAAAGGGAGCCCTTTTTTTTGTAAGATTTCCTGTAGATGTGACTTTGAATCTCTGGAATCCAAGTTGGGTTGTAGGTTTGCAAACTTCTCAAGGTAAAGTTCATCAAGAAACTTTTTTGTATTTTCTAGTCCTGAGTCTAAAAAAATTGCCCCTACAATTGCTTCTAGAGCATTACCGATGATTGAATTATTTTCAGTAGATTCCCCCTTTCCTAATCTTAGTTCTTGAGATAAACCTATGCTCAAACCCAAACTGTTTAAAAAATTTCTACTTACAAGTGAGGCTCTTAACTGAGTTAATTTGCCTTCTTGTAGGTCAATATAAGTTTCAAAAAGCTTTTCTGCCACATAAAAATTAATAATGGCATCTCCTAAAAACTCAAGCCGCTCATTGTTATTCTTAGAAGCACTCTTATGGGTTAGAGCTAAATCTAAAAGCGCTTTATTATTAAAATCAGATTTTAGTTTCTTAAAATTAGAAGACACAAGTAGATTATTGAATACGTTTATTTCTTTGAAAGTGTGGGAGTTCAGTGAAAGAACCCCAGTGCAACCAAATAAATTCACCTCTTCCGATAAGGTTTTCCTTTGAAAAATAGCCCCAGGCTCTACTGTCCAAACTGTTGTCTCTATTGTCACCGATTACTAAATATTTATTGGGAGGCACATCCCAGACAAAATTTTCATATTCAGAAATTCCTAAAGTTCTCACAATGTGGTCAATATCATCGATGGTTTCCAAATAAAGGCTTTCTTCACTACTCTTATCCAAAAGTTCCTGCTTAACTTTATTTCCATTTATAAAAAGCTCATATCCTTTTATTTCAATTCTGTCCCCTGGAAGTCCGATTACTCTTTTAATGTACTTAATTCCCAAGGTAGTGCATCTAGCTTCTTGTAGTGAAAGAAATCTACTTAAGAAAATTTGGCTGTCTCGGATTGACATAGATGATAGCTCTGGCCTAGCTTCTTCAGGCGTTGAATCACACAAAGAATGAGGCGGTATAAATACTGCAACCTCACCCCTTTTTGGCTCTTTTCCTTTAGAAACTAACTTATTTATTGCTGGTAGCCTTAATCCATAAGCAAATTTATTAACTAGCACAAAGTCTCCTACTTGCAATCCCGGCTCCATGGAGCTTGAAGGAATTTGGTAAGGTTCATAAGCAAAAGATCTAATGCACAAAATTACAAGTAAAATCCAAAAATAAGATCCACTCTCTGAGATTAAACTTTTCAGTTTAAGAATTAACCCCATAATCCAAGATAACCCAGCAACAAGAGTTGCTATGGACAGAACTAATCCAAAATCTAAATTTAATTGGAAAACTCTCCAAAGTAATAACAGGACAATGATAAACATTGCCCCACTAGCTATCTGGGTACCAATCTTATTTGTGTTGATAGTAGAAAAAATCCAAGCAGAATAGCTTATAAAACCTGAAATTATTAGAAGTATTAGTATCTGATCCATATCTTATAGTTAATGGGATTCCATCTCAGTCATTTACCCTTAAAACTGTAAGAAATGCTTCTTGCGGCACTTCAACTTTTCCAATCTTTTTCATTCTCTTTTTACCTGCCTTCTGTTTATCCAGAAGCTTCATTTTCCTGGTAACGTCTCCTCCATAAAGTTTAGCGGTTACATTCTTTCGAAAAGCTTTTATTGTCTGTCTCGAAATTATTTTTCCGCCTATGGCAGCTTGTATAGCAACATCGAATTGCTGTCTTGGAATAACTTCTTTGAGGGACTTGGTTAGCTGTCTTGCTTTAGCTTGAGCTGCTAATCTATGAACAATTATTGCTAGGGCGTCTACTCTATCTCCATTTAAAAGAATATCTAATTTGATCACATCTCCTTTTTCATACCTGTCCAAAGAATAATCTAAAGAGGCATAGCCTTTGCTGATGGACTTAAGCCTATCAAAGAAGTCTATAACTATTTCACTTAAGGGAATGTCATAAACTAATTCGGCTTGACCAGCAATATAACGTAGAGAACATTGTCGTCCCCTCCTCTCATTACAGAGTGACATTACTGACCCTATAAATTTTTCAGGAACCAGAATATTTGCTTTGGCTATCGGCTCTCTTATTTCCTCTATTTTGTTAGGTTCAGGTAAAGAACTTGGACTTTCAATTCTTATTTCTTTTCCTTCTTTATCTAATATCCTGTAGGCAACTGTTGGGGCTGTGGTTATAAGATCAACTCCGTATTCTCTGTTTAATCTTTCAGAGATTATTTCCATATGCAAAGTCCCTAAAAAACCGCAACGAAACCCTGCTCCCAGGGCATCAGAATGCTCAGGTTCGTAGTGCAAAGAAGCGTCATTAATACATAGTTTTTCAAGTGCCTCTCGAAAAGATTCAAAATCATCAGCACTTTGAGGAAAAAGGGCTGCATACACCTGTGGATTAATTTCTTTAAATCCAGGAAGTTGTTCCGTATTGGAATTATATTTAATGATTGTATCCCCTACTGGAGCTCCTCTTATTTCTTTTATTGAAGCACACACAAATCCTACTTGGCCGGAAGACAATTCATCTAATTCTTTCCTCTTAGGAGTAAACACACCTAACTTATCAATTGAGTGTTTTTCTTTTTTAGAATGTACCTCTATCAAATCACCTTTTTTTAGAGACCCATTTACCACTTTAACTAAAGATACCACCCCCAAGTAATTATCAAACCATGAATCTATGATGGAAGCCTGCAAAGGAGATTTAACATTTATTGAAGCTGAAGGAACTTCTTTAATGACTTTTTCTAAAACTTCTTTGATGCCTATACCCTCTTTCGCACTTATACATGGGGCTGAAGAAGCATCTATGCCTATAATCTCTTGTATTTCTTTCTTTACTCTCTCTGGATCTGCTTGATCAAGGTCTATTTTATTTAATACAGGAATAATGTTGAGTCCTTCTTCAATTGCATTAAAACAAGTTGATAAAGTTTGAGCTTCAACTCCCTGCGATGCGTCTACTAACAGAATGGCTCCTTCACAGGCCGATAAAGACCTTGAAACTTCATAAGCAAAATCTACATGTCCTGGAGTGTCAATTAAATTTAATTGATAAGTTTCACCATTATCAGCCAAATAATTCAAATTGACTGTCTGAGCTTTAATTGTAATGCCCCTCTCTTTTTCTAGGTCTAGAGTGTCCAAAACTTGATCTGACATCTCTCGTTTAGTTAAACCGCCACAAAGCTCAATTATCCTGTCAGCTAGAGTAGACTTCCCATGATCAATGTGAGCAATAATAGAAAAATTCCTTATATCCATAAGTTTTAAGCGCTTTTTCAGCTTATGATGAGCAAAGGTTAACTATTTTGTTAGTTTTAAGCTACGAAATGTTTGTACGCCACCACGTACTAACCCAATCATTGCAACATCTGAGTTTTCTTTAGCTTTTTCTAATGCGCTGGAAAGATCTCTGCTGTTTCTTATTTTTTGATTAAGTAAGTAGGTAATAATGTCCCCTTTCAGTATGCCTTGCTGAGCTGCTAAGCCCTCTGGGTTTACTTCGGTAATAAGAACCCCATGGTCAAGCTTCATTTCTCTCCTTTCCTCAAATGTTAGCTCTCTAACTACTACCCCTAAATCGCTAGATTTATTTCCCTGAGATGAACTGGCTAAGCTTAAATTATCCGGTAGTTTGCCAACTTCTATTTTAATTTTTTTTGTCTTACCTTCGCGTATGACATTAGCTTCTATTTTCGAGCCAGGTTTTATACTTCCCACTGTCTGCGGAAGATCTCCTGAATACACTATTTCAACTCCGTCAAACTCAACAATCACATCTCTAACTAGTAATCCAGCTTTCTCTGCTGGGCTATCAGGCATTACTTGACTGACCAAAGCCCCTTTAGGAACAGACATTCCTAGGCTTTTCGCAAAATCACTAGTCACTTCTTGTATGCTTACACCCAACCAGCCTCTTGCAACTGATCCACCTTCCTTCAGTTGATTAACAATATCCATGGCGTAATCTATCGGGATAGCAAAAGAAACCCCCATATAACCTCCAGATCTTGTATAAATCTGTGAATTGATACCCACTACCTTTCCTTCAAGATTGAATAAAGGGCCTCCAGAGTTTCCAGGATTGATAGCTACATCTGTCTGTATAAAAGGAACATAAGTTGAATCTGATCCGTTGGGAATACTTCTTCCTTTTGCACTAACTATTCCTGCTGTGACAGAAAAATTAAGCTGAAATGGAGAACCAATAGCGACAACCCATTCCCCCACTTTTAAATCATTAGACTTTCCTATTTTCACTACAGGTAAATTCTCTGCTTCAATCTTTAACAAAGCTAAGTCAGACCTTTCGTCTGAACCTATCAGTTCAGCTTTATATTCCCTACGGTCACTTAAGCTCACAATAATTTCATCTGCATCATCCACTACATGATTATTAGTTAACAAATATCCATCTTTAGAAATAATAAAACCAGAGCCTCCAGACCTTACCTCTCTTTCTCTTTGGCCTTGGCCTTGTCTAGGCGGTTCTCCAAAGAATCTTTTGAAGAAATCATCGTAAAAGGGGTCATTATTAAACCCCCTTGAACCATAACCCCTGCTCTTTACTGTCTTGCTACTGCTAATATTTACAACCGCAGGAGAAGAAACTTCAACAAGTTCAGAAAAGCTTGGTAATTGGTTGTTAGCACTTTGTATGTTTAAAGACACTAAAAGTGTAAACAAAGGAAATACAGCTAATAATTTACCCATAATATTAAGTTGAAAGTTAGTTTAGTTTGTTAAAGGAAAAGTTTGCATTTCTTAAGATTTGAGACTTTTGTTCTGATGAAATGTCCCCACTTACGGAAATAATATAAACGCCATTTTTTGTTTCCAAGTAAGCCAGTTTAGGTGCTTGGGCATTCCTTAATTCAGGTAATGCTGTAGAAGCAGGTGACAAACTAACTCTAAAAGTTTTTCCGTTTGAAGGAAATCTATAATTTGCATAAACCTGACCTTTTTTTCCTGCATTGAGATCTTGTAAAGTTACATTCATTCCAGTTAGCGCTTTATCCAACACCTGCATAGCTTGAGGACTAGAAATAGCATCAGCAATTTGTTTTGAAGCCTCAGAAGCAAATAGCTCTTCTGGAGATAAACTTCTATCTATTGAATCAAAGACTCCAAAAGAAAAGACTATTGCTAGGCCTGCTGAGGCTGCAGCAGCCATGGACAAATAAGCCTTATTTATAGAAATTGCTTTTTTTGGTTCTTCAATAATTTTACCCAGCTCTCTTGCTACTCTCTTAGAAACATCCCTATCTAAATAACCTAAAGATTTATCTTTCAGTCCAGATTTAGCTACCTGAAGCTTCATCCAATAATCTCTTAACTCTGGATTAGCTTCAATCTCTTCCAGAACTCTTCTGACTTCGAACTCAGAAAGCTCTCCATCTACCATTGCAGATATTCTTTCTTTTATTGCTTGATTCATATTCTTTTTGACCCTTTGATTAATTTAATATTACTATTTAATAAAGGGGAGATTTTCTCTTGAATTATTTCTCTACCTCTAAAAATTCTTGATCTTACAGTACCAATCGGACAACCTAGTACTTCAGAAATCTCTTCATAGCTAAGTCCTTCAAATTCTCTTAAAGATACTGCTGTCCTGATATCTTCAGGAAGGTTACTTAAAGATTCAAAAATTACTTCCCTCAAATTGTTAGCTTGTAGTATCTCTTCAGGTGAACTTCCTCCAGGTATATCAAAAATATCTATCTCTTCTGAAGACAATATTTCTGATTCTAAGAGCTCTTTTTTTCTTTTTTTAGAAATTAAATAATTCTTTGAAGTGTTGGAGGTTATTCTATAAAGCCAAGTATAAAAAGCGCTTTCTTCTCTAAAAGAATCTAATGATTTGTAGGCTTTTATGAATGATTCTTGGGCAACATCCTCAGCTGTTTGGATGTCTTTTACGAATTTCATAGCTAATCCTATAATCCGAGATTGATATTTAAGAACTAAGAGATCAAAGGCCTTATAATCGCCCCTTTTAGCTCTTCTAACTAGGATTAGATCTTTATCCTTATTGCTCTTTTTCACTTCAGCATTCATATCTTTTAATCAAGTAGACTTGAAAATAATCAAAAAGTTCTACAATTTTATAATTTTTTAGTCTCTTAAAGCCAACACAAGACCTCCTCTAAGCCCAAGATTAAGGTCTTTAATTAAAAAGATAGGGATTGTAACTAGTAATTCTTGCATTGTGGAGCTGTTTTCAAAATCAGCTCTAAAAGACTCTAATTCTTCAGGTTGTAAAAGACTATTTACGATTGAACCAGAAAAATACACTCCAGAAGTTGCGCCCCAAATAAGAGCTATGTATTTCGCATAAGTTGCCAGTAAGTAAAGCATAAGTTTTCTGGTTTTAAAGCAGTCTGAATCAACCTTATTAACTAATATTTCTTCATTGCTGTATCCAGAATTTTTTGAATTACTAAAACATTTATAGATATAGTTAACTCCCTTACCAGACATCAGGTCTTCAAAAGTTGGATTTCTTCCTCTGTCTTGCTTAAATTTTTTTAGTATCTCATTTATATCTTGGGAATCAGGAGGGATGTTCAGATGACCCCCCTCTGTAAAAATTATCTGCTTATCAACTATTCCTGCAAGTCCTAAACCTGACCCGGGGGAGATTAATACTTTAGAACCTTTTTTTTCTTCTTCGATTTCTCCTATTCTTAGAACTTCTTCATCACCTAAATCTTCTAGCGCGTAAGCCTGAAGCTCTAGGTCGTTTATAACCTTAAGGCCTTTTGAAAAAATCTTATCTTTTAATGTTCTCTGATTAAACATGATATTGTTATTTGTAAATCTTACTTCTTCTCCTAATACTGGGGCTGCAACCCCAATTATGCCTCTAGTAGCTTTTTGCTTAATTTCTTCAAAATAAGCTTCAAATAAATAATCTACTGTAGAAAAGTCAGTCAGGAGGTATTCTTTTAATTCTATAAGAGTGGTCCCGTCCCTAGTTAAGGCAATTCGAGCATTAGTAGCTCCCAGTTCAGCTATCAAAATACAATTACTTTCTTTCATGTTTCAAATAATCCTTAACTTGAATGACTATGTTATTAAACTCTCTTGGAGTTGGCTTTTCATTTATTATCCAATCCATCAGATCAACATCATTGTTGTCTAGTAATTCGAGAAAAGAAACTTTATCCTCCTGGTTTAATTCTGAAAACCTCTCTTCAACAAAAGGTGTA
Organism: Gammaproteobacteria bacterium; assembly: GCA_012965075.1. Classification (GTDB taxonomy): domain Bacteria; phylum Pseudomonadota; class Gammaproteobacteria; order Magnimaribacterales; family Magnimaribacteraceae; genus AEGEAN-183. The sequence continues at coordinate 14,825 of DTSY01000131.1, forward strand.
AATACAAGATCCAACTCCTGCAAACCCCTTCGGGAAAGAAAATAAGCCTTTTTGTATAAATTTGAATCCACTGTAGGTTTATAATAGTTTAGGTCTGGTATGGATAAAAATAAAATTACAGACCTTAATCATTTAAGTGTTTTAGAAATTAATGGCGAAGGAGCATTCGATCTGCTCCAAGGTCAAATTACCTGTGATGTAAATAAGGTTAACTCAAATAATAGCTGTTTGGGAGCATTGTGTAATGCTAAAGGGAGAATAATCAGCTCCTTCATCCTTTGTCTATTGGAGAAAGGTTCTTATGGTCTTATCGGCCATCATGAAACCTTGAAAAAGACAGAAGAAGAGTTACAAAAATATAGCCCTTTTTATAAGGTAGAGATAAATGAGAACCTGTCGTTTTCTTTCTTTGGCGTAAACAAAAAAATATTTGAGAATACATATAACAAAAAAATTCTTAATCCAGACAATACTATTGAAATTAAGGGTTCTACCTTTATAAGTTACCTAGGTAAAAAGTTCCTATTGGCCTTTTGTAATAAAGAGGGGTTGTCTGAATTTGAAAACCTATTTGAGCTTGACACTAATAGAGTTGATTGGAAACTCGATGAAATTCTTTGTCAAAATGTAGAAATATCTGAAGAAAACTCAGGTAAATATACTCCTCATGAACTTAATTATGACGTAAATAATAGAATTGACTTTGACAAGGGCTGTTACACAGGCCAGGAAGTTGTTGCAAGAATGCATTATCGTGGCAAAAACCTCCCTCGCTTAAACTTAGCAGAAACTCCTGACTTAAATATCACTGAAAACATGACGCTTACTGATCAAGAAGATAAGAAAATAGGAAAACTAGTAAAAGTTGTTAATTTAGACAAAAAAAGTGTCTGCCTTGTCAGTGCAAAAGAAAAAAATTATGTTGGAGGGCCTTTTAAGATAAGAGAAACTAACTCCGTATTAAGTATTAACTGATTTATAAACCTTCCAATCGATAGGTCTTATGCTTTTTGACTCCAGGAATTGGTTACATTTTGAAAAATGTCTATTCCCAAAAAACCCACGGTGTGCCGAAAGAGGAGAAGGATGAACTGATTTCAAAACTAAATGCCTAGTTGAATCAATACTTTTCCCTTTCTGAGCAGCGTAACCACCCCATAACATAAAAACTATGGATTTTTTTTCATTAACCATAGATATTACAGAATCAGTAAAAAGCTCCCAGCCTTTTGAAGAATGTGAATTTGCGAGTCCTTTTTCTACAGACAATATACTATTTAGTAAAAGAACTCCTTGCTCAGCCCACGACTCCAGACACCCATTTGAAGGAATCGACAAACCTAAATCACTTTGTAACTCCTTGAATATATTTTGTAATGAAGGAGGAATTCTTACTCCTTCTGGCACTGAAAAACAAAGTCCGTGTGCTTGACCAGCGCCGTGATAAGGATCCTGACCCAGGATAACAACCTTAACTTTGTCTAAAGGAGTCAAGTTCAAGGCCTTAAACATATCCTCTCCTTCAGGTAATATTTTTTTTCCCCTTCTCTTTTCTCTTTGCAAAAAAAGTTTAAGTTCTTGCATATAACTTAACTCAAACTCTGGTCCTAGTTCTTTTAACCAAGACTTTTCTAACTTTATGGTCTTTTTTAATTCGCTATTCATCAGCAATAATTTGAAGAAGCACTCAATAGTAGGAGAAAATAGATTTAAATCAAAATCTTAAAGTTTTTTATCCACAATTTCTGTGGATAACTCTTTGGATAACATTAAATATTAAATAGTTAGACCCTAACTTGGAGGTTTATCAGCAAATTGATCGAAATTTGACCTATTCTAAATTTATTTAATAAAATCAAAGGCTTACATAAATTGTACAATTTTTGTACTTTGGTCATGCAATTCTTTTTTAGCTGGAATTTCTTAAAAGTTACGATGTGTAAAACAAAACCTAGCTTGATTACCAGAACTTGCACTACTTCAATGCACTTTTTCTTTAGAAAAGACAATGAGTTAGCTTTTTTTTTAAATTTAGATGCTTTAAGAAAGAAGAAAACTGTTAAGTTATTAACCGCACATTTATTATATTCTCAATAGAAGACAATTTATTCAAGGCTCTTTTATTTACGCTGTTTTCTATGTCTATCAAGTTATAGGCCAGATCTCCTCTGCTGACATTGGTCATATCAGCTATATTTAGCTCCAGTTCTCCTAAAGTTGTTGCTATTTGTCCTATCATTGCCGGTACATTTTTATTTGTAATTGCAATACGGTTTTTTGTAGTTCTAGGAAGATTTATGCTTGGAAAGTTAACGGAGTTAATAATGTTTCCTGTCTGGAGAAAGTCTGTTAACTGCTGGACAGCTGTAACTGCACAACTCTCTTCAGCTTGTGAAGTGCTTGCCCCTATGTGTGGTAACAGAATTACATCTCCTTGTTTGTTTGCTCTTTTAATCAGCTCAGGTGTTGGGAAATCAGTTACAAAATTTGTAAGGTGCCCTTTATCTAGAGCTTCTAAAATTGATTGATTGTGCACAACTTCATGCCTTGCAAAGTTTAGCAAAGAAGCGTTATTAGCATTTTTAAGTAGTTTAAGATTAACAATGCCTTTTGTGCTCTCTATAGCCGGTATATGTAAAGTTATAAAATCAGATCTGGAAAAAAGCTCTTCTATTGAACCTACAGATTCTACTTCACTGGGTAATTTCCAGGCTGCCTCTACTGTAAGCGCTGGATCATAGCCAACTACTTTCATATCTAAAGCTACCCCCATTCCGGCTACTTTGGAACCTATAGCTCCCAAGCCAACTACTCCTAAAGTTGCTCCAGATAACTCTCTGCCTTTGAACTTCTTTTTATTCTCTTCCAGAAAGGGTTCAAGTTCTTCCATTTTTTCGATGTGCTTTAAATTATTTACAAAATTGATACTTGAAATAACGTTACGAGAAGAAAGCATCAAGGCAGCTAAAACAAGTTCTTTTACTGCATTAGAGTTAGAACCCGGGGTATTGAAAACTACCACACCTCTTTCAGTGCATAAATCTATGGGAATGTTATTAACTCCTGCTCCAGCTCGAGAAATAGCCTTCAGAGATTGATTCAAATTACTTTCACTTAGCTTGGTGCTTCTCACCAATACGCCATCAGGGTCTTTAGACTCTTCGTCCAAAACACAAGCTGTTTCCGATATAAGGTCTAGTCCCTTTGGAGATATCTTACTTAAGGTCTTAATTTTGTATTCAGCCATCTGCTGTTGCCTCGAAAAAGTGCGCAGGATAACATCATTTGATAGCTTTCTCGATACCTAACAAAAAGCCCAACTTCTAATGGTTTTAGATAGCTAAAAAAGACCCTTGGTCCTTTCTACTGCTGACAACCAATTATTGTACTTTTCATCTAGGCCAGCAATGTCTTTTTCTTCAGGAACAAATGATTTGCCGCATATCCAATTTGATTTTAATGATTCTAAATCGGGACATAGCCCTGCGTGCATACTAGCTAAATAGGAAGCTCCTAGTGCAGTTGTTTCAATAACTTTAGGCCTTAAAACTTTAAGATTCAAAATATTGGATAGCTGCTGTGAAAACCAATTGTTTGCGGTCATCCCTCCGTCAACTCTTAATTCTGAGAAGTTAGCTCCATCACTTTCCATAGCACCTATTAAATCTCTTGTCTGGAAAGCAATTGACTCTAGAGTTGCAGCGGTTAAATCTGCTATATGGGTGTCTCGGGTTAAACCAAAAATTGAGCCTCTGCTACTTGGATCCCAGTGAGGCGCCCCTAGACCCGTAAAGGCAGGAACAACCAATACTTTTGAATCATTATTTCTGTGTTTTACGAGCGCTTCGGTTTCATCTGCAGACTTAAAAAACTTAAGCTCATCCCTTAGCCACTGAATTGCAGAGCCAGCTACAAAAATACTGCCTTCTAATCCATAAGTAGTTTTTCCGTCGAGTCGGTAAGCTATAGTAGAAAGGAGTCTATTATCTGAAGAAATCTTTTTATTCCCTGTATTAAGTAACAAGAAACACCCAGTACCATAAGTGCTTTTAGCCTCACCAGGATTAAAGCAACACTGACCAATTAAAGCCGATTGTTGATCCCCTGCTATCCCTCCTATTTTGAGGCTTCCTCCAAAGACAGACGTATCTCCGTAGTCATGTACGCAGTCGCAAACTTCTGGAAGAATTTGCTTAGGAATCCTGAGAAGTTGCAACAATTCATCATCCCAACAATGAGAATCAATGTTGAATAGCATTGTTCGAGATGCATTGGTAGCATCAGTCTTGTGATGTTTTCCTTGAGTTAGTTTCCAAACCAAAAAACTGTCTATGGTTCCAAAAGCTAGCTCTCCTTTTTCCGCCTTTTTTCTTGCCCCTGATACATTATCTAAAATCCAAGCTAACTTAGTTGCAGAAAAATAAGGGTCTATTAACAGACCTGTCTTATCTTGTACTTTTTGTTCTAGACCTTTCTCTTTTTTTAAGCCCTTACAAAGGTCTGCAGTTCTTCTATCTTGCCAAACAATTGCAGGATAAATAGCCTTACCCGAATTCCTGTCCCACAGCACAGTTGTTTCTCTTTGATTAGTTATTCCAATACTAGCAATATCTGTTGATTTAAGTGAATGCTTCTTAATTAGCTTATCCGTTACGGTAACAACAGATTTCCATATTTCTTCAGGATCATGTTCAACCCATCCATCATGTGGAAAGTGCTGTTCAATTTCCATTTGCTCAAAATCCAGCAAATTATTTCCAGAATCAAAAAGAACAGCTCTGGAACTTGTGGTCCCTTGGTCTATGGCAATGACTTTTTTCAACATGAATAAAGAAAAGAAACTTTACACTAATAATCATAATCCAATCTACTTCTTCAGTAACTTGTTATCCACAAGAAATCCACAAAACTTTTTAGTATTTGTTGTCTTGTAATTTGTACAAAAACACAGTATCTTGTGTCATAGAAAAGAAAACACCACTATATATAGGTATTTTTAAGAAAACAGAAAAAATAAAAAAAGCGCCAAAAAAAATGGAAAATGTAAGAGAAACACAACCAATAAAAGAAACGGAACCCGTACAACAAGAAAAAGAGACAACTGCTATAACCCCAGGACAAATGAGGGTGATCAAGAGAAATGGATCCGTGGTTCCTTACAATCAAGAAAAAATAGCGATCGCTATAACAAAGGCCTTTCTAGCAGTAGAAGGAGGAGCGGCAGCGGCATCAACTAGGATACATAACAAAGTAAATGAGTTAGCTAACTCGGTGACTATAACTTTTTCAAGAAGGATGCCTTCTGGAGGAACTCTGCATATAGAGGAAATACAAGACCAAGTTGAATTGGAATTAATGCGTTCAGAAGAAAGAACAGTCGCTAGGTCTTACGTGCTTTACCGAGAGGAAAGAAAGAAAGTAAGAAAAGAAGAGACAGGCGAAGAAGAACAACACGAGAAAGAGTCAGGAATTAAAGTGGTTTTAGATGATGGCTCAGAATCAACCCTAGACATTCAAAGAATAAATACCATAGTAGTAGAAGCATGCGAAGGTCTATCGGACGTCTCCCCAGAAGAAATAATAGAAGAAGCAAAAAAGAACCTCTACAACGGTGTGAATATGGCTGATGTAAGGTCCTCTTTAGTAATGACAGCTAGAACGCTGGTGGAAAAAGAACCTAACTATACCTTTGTAACTGCAAGAATACTGCTGGATAACCTCAGAACTGAAGCCCTTTCTCTTTTAGAGATGAGAAACGAGGCAACGCAAACTGATATGGAAAAACTCTATCCAGAAGTCTTAGAAACTTTTATACAAAAAGGTATAGAAAATGAAATACTCAATCCCGAGCTTCAAAATATGGACATTAAGAAGTTGGGAGCGGCACTTAAAGCTGAGAGAGACAAGAACTTCACCTACCTAGGTCTCCAAACCTTGTATGACAGATACTTCATCCACAAAGATAATGTTAGGTACGAACTTCCCCAAGTTTTTTTTATGAGAGTAGCCATGGGGCTATCAATAAAAGAGGAGAATAGAGAAGAAAGAGCAATAGAATTTTACAACCTCCTTTCTTCATTCGACTACATGAGTTCAACTCCTACTTTATTCAATTCAGGAACAATACACTCACAGCTTTCGTCTTGTTATTTGACAACAGTACCTGATGACCTGCATGGAATTTATGGAGCCATACAAGATAACGCGATGCTGTCTAAGTGGGCAGGAGGCCTAGGCAATGATTGGACGCCAGTCAGAGGACTAGGCTCCCACATCAAAGGAACCAATGGAAAATCTCAAGGCGTAGTTCCTTTCCTCAAAGTAGTTAACGATACCGCGGTGGCAGTAAATCAAGGAGGAAAAAGAAAAGGGGCTGTTTGTTCCTACCTTGAAACTTGGCATGTAGATATTGAAGAGTTTATAGAACTTAGAAAAAATACGGGCGACGACAGAAGAAGAACTCATGATATGAATACGGCTAATTGGGTTCCAGATTTATTTATGGAGCGGGTTTTTGAGGGTAAACCTTGGACACTCTTTACTCCTAGTGACACTGCAGACTTACATGATCTATATGGAAAAGCTTTCAAAGAAAGATATGAATATTATGAAAGCCTAACCCAGAATGGAGAAATCGAGTTCTATAAGAAGGTAGATGCTGGAGAACTGTGGAAGAAAATGCTTTCCATGTTATTTGAAACAGGACACCCATGGATAACCTTCAAAGATGCCTGCAATCTCAGGTCACCACAACAGCATACTGGAGTGGTTCATTCTTCAAACCTCTGTACTGAGATAACTCTAAATACAAGTCAAGAAGAAATAGCTGTCTGTAATCTTGGATCCGTAAACCTTACTCACCATATAAAAGATGGGAAGCTGGATAATGAGAAACTAGAACAAACAATAAACACGGCTATAAGGATGTTAGACAATGTGATCAATATTAATTACTACGCTGTGGGAGCGGCCGAAAATTCTAATATGAAGCACAGGCCAATTGGTTTGGGAATCATGGGTTTTCAAGACTCCCTGTACATGCTTAATACTCCCTATTCCTCAGGAGAAGCAGTTGAGTTTGCTGATAGATCAATGGAAGCGGTAAGTTACTACGCAATAAAAGCTTCTAGTAATCTTGCAAAAGAAAGAGGAGCCTATTCTTCGTATGAAGGCTCTCTCTGGAGTCAGGGGGTTTTACCAATAGACTCAGTAGCCTATCTAAGAGAAAACAGAGGAGAAGGCTACGCAGATATTGACCAAAGCACTTCTTTGGACTGGGATTCCTTAAGACAACTGGTCTTAAGTCAAGGAATGAGAAATTCCAATGTTATGGCAATAGCTCCCACGGCTACCATAGCCAATATAACAGGCGTATCACAATCAATAGAACCTACTTATCAGAACCTCTATGTTAAATCTAACCTTTCCGGTGAATTCACAGTAACTAACTTGCATTTGGTTACTGCACTTAAAGAACTAGACCTGTGGGATTCAGTGATGGTTAATGATCTTAAATATTACGATGGAAGTGTTAAGGAAATATCCAGAATTCCAGAAGAAATAAAGTCCATCTACGCTACCGCGTTTGAAGTAGAACCTAAATGGTTAGTAGATGCTGCCAGTCGAAGACAAAAGTGGATAGACCAAAGTCAGTCTCTAAATCTTTATATAGATGAACCAAATGGAAAGAAGCTAGATGTTATGTATAGGATGGCTTGGATAAGAGGCTTGAAGACGACTTACTATTTAAGATCAAGAGGGGCAACAACAACAGAAAAATCTACCATAGCAACGGGAGAGTTGAATGCGGTTTCGGCTTCACAAGAATCTATGGATGCGGAGGCACCAGAAGCATGCCCTGTATTGGATCCAGACTGTGAGGCGTGTCAGTAAAATAAAGGGGAAGGAATATGTTAAGTTGGGAAGAATTTGAAGAAAAAGAAAAGGAAATACAGCCTGTAAAAGCTCAGATACAAGAGAAAAAAACAGAACAGGCACCACCACAAAACCAAGAAGTAGAGCAAGAAGAACAACCGAGAGTTGCCCTCCAAACTGGGAACTTGTCTGATAGATTGGAAAGAGCAAAAAAAGCTGTTGCAGACTTTGATAAACAAACCGGTGAGGAAGCCCTTGAAGGGATGGGATCGAGAGTGGATGTTGACCAAAAAGCCATGATAAATTGTAGAGCGGACGTTAATCAGTTAGTGCCCTTTAAATATGATTGGGCGTGGCAAAAATATCTAGACGGATGTGCAAACCACTGGATGCCGCAAGAAATTAACATGACTCCTGATGTAGCTTTATGGAAAGATAAAAACGGACTATCGGAGGATGAAAGAAAGATAGTAATGAGAAGCCTAGGATTCTTCTCAACAGCAGACTCTTTGGTTGCCAATAATCTGGTTTTGTCCATATACAGACACATCACAAACCCAGAGTGCAGGCAGTACATTTTGCGTCAAAGCTTTGAAGAAGCAATCCACACGCACGCATATCAATACGTTATTCAGTCCCTTGGTATGGATGAGGCCGAACTCTTTAATATGTACAGAGAAGTGCCATCCGTTGCCAGGAAGGCGTCCTGGGCTCTAGACTTTACCAAAGAGCTGGACAATCCTAATTTTAAAACTGGGGATATAGAAGGAGACAAAAAACTTTTGAGGAACTTGATCGCTTTCTATTGCGTCCTAGAAGGAATTTTCTTCTACTGTGGATTTACTCAAATCCTTTCAATGGGAAGAAGAAATAAAATGACGGGAACATCTGAACAGTTCCAATACATACTAAGAGATGAATCCATGCACCTCAATTTTGGTATTGATATGATCAACCAAATAAAATTAGAGAATCCGCATTTATGGGATGAAGAAATGCAAGACCAAGCGGCAGGAATGATTCTACAAGGCATGGAGCTTGAAATTGAGTACGCCCGCGACACTATGCCCAGAGGGGTCCTCGGCATGAACGCCAGCATGATGGAAGAGTACTTAAACTACATAGCGAATAGGAGACTGGTCCAGCTAGGTTTGCCAGAAGAATTTCCTAACACTGAAAATCCTTTCCCATGGATGTCAGAAATAATGGACCTAAGAAAAGAAAAGAATTTCTTTGAAACTCGTGTGATTGAATATCAAACAGGAGGCGCCCTCAACTGGGATTAATGGTTGAGGTTATTGGACACAGAGGCGCATC